>NZ_UHCT01000001.1:642845-964268 GCF_900458435.1 Staphylococcus carnosus
GACAAAGGGGTATTTATGTTGACGTCGAATGTTGTTATTAATGATATATAAAAGATTCTGATTTTGCAATTATTAATTGGTAAATTATAAGAAAATTTAATCAATTGCATAAGTTATTATTAACCCAATAGGACAGTAAATAAACACGATTTTACTATGTAATTTTTATTTTGAAAGTGAACATAATAAAAGAAACCAACTCAGAAGAGCCGGTTTCTTAAAAAATCAACTTTGGCTTTTATGGTATATTGCTAAGCGCCCAACCGAATCATAGCTTTCTTTCATTTTATCTTTCGGAATTTTAATGGTTTGAAACTTAGAAGGGAAAAGGGCAGGTAAAATTAATTTTTCTCCGAATTGAGACCATAATGGATCAATATAGTAATAGTAATCGTCGTCATAACCGACTAGTAAAGTAATATGAATATTAGACACCCATTCTTCTCGCCCTGAATCTACTTTGAAAGTTCTTTTATGTGGGGTTTGACCTAATACAGTATGATAAATCAATGCAGGTTGCCCTTTGTCGATTAATGTCTCTAATTCTTCTAAAGTTGTTCCTGTACCATCGACAATTTTTGTGTCGTAAAGTTGTAGATATGGTGCAAATGCTGCAGGGAAAATTGTTTGGTGTGCACCAGGTTTAATCATGAGAAAGTGGCCGACATATCCTTTGTTTGGATTACTAGGATGCTTTGGCCAACGTTTCATCAACGAAAAAGGATGTACGTATATGTGGTTATAATTTAACAGCATTGAAGCGGCTGTACCTTCACAACCCATGACCATAGGAATAGGTGATAATTGACTTTTAGGTTTAACATCTAATATTTTTTTGGACATAAACAGTGCTCCATCTCGTAGCTTAATAACTTTATTATAATTCTTGGTGCACAGAGAACATAATAATTTGTTTAAAAAAACGACAAGAAGCTTCTTGTCGTTAAAAATAAAATTATGCTTTTTTAATTAACTTGCTTAACCAAATATTTAAAATTATGACTAAGATACTAGTAATCACTATGATGATGATAAACGGACCTACGTTTGTACCGCCTTTAATACCAACAAGTGGTGCAATGATACCACCTAATATAAATTGGAATAATCCTAGTAAACTAGAAGCATTTCCGCTTCCCCCAGATCTTTCTTCAATGGCTAAAGCAAATCCGACAGGGCCAATTCCTGTAACAGGACAAACCATGATAAAGAATGAAATAACAAGCAACCATAAAGGAAGGTGGAACCATGTTGTAATAATAACTAAGAAAACACCAGTTAATTGGATAGCAGTCAAAATATGCAATAACTTTTCACGTGAGATATATTTAACAGCAAATGCAGTGACTTGGCTCATAAGAATTAAACCTACACCATTCACAGCATACATCCAACCGAACGCTTGAGGTGTCATGTGGTAAATTTTTTGTGTAATAAAAGGTGATGCTGCAGCATAACTGAATAACATAACATAAGTTAAACCTTGCATTAACATCGGCACAACAAATTTGGCATTACTTAACAAATGACCGAAGTCCTTCAGAATTTTACCAAAGTTCAATCGTGCAACTGCATCAGATCTTGTTTCTTTCATCATTACCATAGCAGCCACAAATATTACCAGGGAAATAATTGTTAAAGCAGCAAAAATCATTTTCCAAGATGTAAAGGCTAATGTATATCCACCAACAAGTGGAGCAACAATTGTGATGATACCGTTTACAACTAATAAAGCTGCCAATGATTGAGTCAAGGCAGTGCCATCAAATTGATCACCTACAGTAGCACGTGCAATAACAATTGCACCGCCACCTAGTAAACCTTGAATAAATCGTAATCCTAAGAATAAATCAATAGAACTAATAAAAACACAACTTAATGAAACAAGTGCCATTAAAATCAAGATTGTCATTACTGTGCGTTTACGCCCATAAATATCTGAAAGCGGGCCAAAGATAAATTGTCCAAGTGCCATCCCAATCATTACAAAAGATAATGTTAATTGAGATGTAGAGGTAGAAACACCAAAGTCATCTTGGACTTGCGGCAATGCCGGATTGTACATATCGACCAACATTGGACCGAATGCTGTCATCGCACCCAAAACGATGATCATAATTAATGGCAGCCGCGCCTGTTCGTTTTTAATCATTTTAAATTTTCTCCTCTTTAATCAATTATTATCCATTATAACGATTTCACTTGAAATTTGTAACGACCTTTCTGTATTTTATTTTTTAAAATTGAATTAAAATAAGCATTGGTTTCGAATGAATACAAATTTATTTGGTATCAATACTAAATCTCCCATTTTCTTTTGTTTTTCGCTAATGTGTACTATGTAAATAAATAACATAAAGTAAATTTGCGATTAGTGACTAGATTTTCATTTTCTTTAATTTCATTATCATTACCGTCATTGCAGCTATTGTAGCGATAATTATTTATTCTCCTTATATTTTTTGGTGGTCATTATGTTGATATTATTTGAAAATGTAAAATTCAACCAACAAATGGCCAGCAAAATATTGTTGAGATTTGTTATAATTTTTGTGGCGTTATGTTATTTATGTTTTCTGCTGTAGTATATACAAATGTACAGCGAATACACATCATCATGAGAAAGTTCATCTAATAAAATCGCATATCTACCATTTGAAGCTTTAAAGCAAAGGTCATACTGACTTCAAAAATTAAAATACCGACTTTAAAGCGTATTGGAAGATACTACAAAACACTCAAATTGAATTTGTACTTTACGGTGCATTAAATAAAAATGATGGAGAAGCAAAATGAAACTTACTAAAACCCATTTTGAAATAATCAAATTTATAATTGTCGGCGGAATTAATACATTAGATTACTACCTTGTGTATTTAATTCTTTTAAAAGGAATCGGTATTAATTATATGATCAGCCATATTACAGGGTTTATCATCAGTTTTATAATTTCATATTATTTAAACTGTTACTTTGTTTATAAAGTTAAGCCTACTTGGAGAAAATTTATACAATTTCCATTTACACAAGTTGTAAATATGGGAATGCAGACCTTGTTATTATACGTTTTTGTACAATGGCTGCATATTTCCTCTGTAATCGCACCATTTGCTGGTTTGATTCTTACGATTCCTGTAACCTTTATCATGTCTAAATATATATTACGTGATCGTTAATTGATATGAATAAATACTGTTGAGACTTAAATGGTCTTAGCAGTATTTTTTAGGTGATACTAATTTAAAAATTAGCATAAGAAATTAAAAAATAATTAAAAATAAAAAAATTGAATCTGTCTAAAATATGACGCATAATTAAATATAAGAAAGTAGAAGGTGGGAATCAGGATGTCAGCGAGTGACAATTTACAAAAAGCGCAAAGAGGTGCTTATTTAAGTTTAATTGTTTACATCATCCTTTCAGCAGCTAAGTTTATTGTGGGTTATTCCTATCATTCAGCAGCTGTACGTGCGGATGCGTTAAATAATATGACAGATATTTTAGTTTCAATTGCAGTGATTGTAGGATTGAAAATTTCTATCAAACCCGCAGATAAAAATCATCCCTATGGACATTTGAAATCTGAAAATATCGCTACGTTGCTTGTATCTTTTATTATTATGTTTGTCGGGGTTCAAGTTGTCATACAGAATTTCCCGAGAATTTTCAGTAATGACTATCATACGCCTAATCCAGTGACGATTGTTATCAGTTTTGTCAGTGGAATTATTATGTTAGCTGTTTTTTATTACAATTTTAGATTAGCGAAGCGTACAAATAGTCGTTCGTTACATTCCTCGTCATTAGATAATTTATCGGACAGTATTGTGAGTTTAGGAACTGGGGTCGGCTTGATATTTACGCAATTCGGTTTTCCAATTGTCGATATCATTTTAGCAACTGTCTTAGGTCTGCTTATTGTATATACAGGCTTTTCAATTTTCAGAGAATCTATTTTTACATTAAGTGATGGGTTTAATGAACGAGATTTAGAATTATATCGTCAAGAAGTTTTAGAAGTACCTGATGTAATAGATGTGAAAACGATTAAAGGACGCTATCATGGCAGTAGCGTTTTCGTAGATGTGACAATTGTTGTAAAACCTGATATTACATTAGATGAAGCACATGAAATTTGTGATAGAGTGGAAACTTATATGCATGAAAAAGGAGTTTCATCAGTTTATGTTCATCCAGAACCTTATCATCCAGAAAAAGCTGAAAAAGATTTGCCGAAGTAAAGTCAACGTAAAAATATAATAGCTGTTTTAAAAGGGTGTCGGAACATAAGTTGTTTTGATACCTTTTTTACATAAAAAAACACTTGAGACGTATGCCTCAAGTGTTTTAGTGTCGTTAAGAGATTATATTTGAAGTGGTTTTACCACCAGCCGTTTGCTTCACGGAATTGAATAGCTTGATCGATTGAACCGTAGCGGTCTTCAGCATATTGAATCATGCCTTTAGTTTGTTCTTCAACAGAGCCAGTTCCCCAAGCTTCTTTCGTTTGTCCTAGTCCTCGATATCCTAATTCATTTACAGCATCAGGGTTGCCGCCTGATTCAGGCATTACAATGTTTTCCCACATTTCTTCAGTACCGCCTGCAGCGATGAAACGGTCATGTACTGATTGTGTACTTGATTGCTCAGCTGCATGTGCTGTATTAGTGTTCGTATCTGCTTGAATTCCTGCACTTGCTGCTGTAGCGATTGAAAAAGCAGCAAATGACGACAATAATAATTTTTTCATAATAAAAAATATCCTCCTGAATTGAATTTATGTCTATTCATTCGTAATTCACAAAAACTACTATATCATTTAAAAATATAGCTTTGGTTACACATTTTTCACAAAATACTTACGAAAAATTTAAAATGTAACATGCAGATGACAAATGATTTCAAAACAGCAGGATATTGTATTTTTTTAATCTGTTTGAAAAAAACTAAGACAATTGTGTGAAAAGTTATACTATTAAAAACAAAAGTGCTATATTTCAAATGAAGGATTTTTTAGAAAGGAATGTTAATTATGCCAACATTAATATTATGCCGACACGGACAAAGTGTTTGGAATGCTGAAAATCTATTTACAGGATGGACTGATGTTGATTTATCAGACCAAGGTGTAGAAGAAGCAACTACTTCAGGTGATCGTTTAAAACAAGAAGGAATTGAGATTGATGTTGCTTTTACATCTGTTTTACAACGCGCAATTAAAACAACATATCACTTATTAGAACGTTCAAATCAATTATTTGTACCTCTTTATAAAAGTTGGCGTTTAAATGAACGTCATTACGGCGGATTGCAAGGATTAAATAAAGATGCAGCACGTGAAGAGTTCGGTGAAGAACAAGTGCATATTTGGCGTCGTTCTTATGACATCGCACCTCCTGACGCTACAGCTGAACAGCGAGAAGCAGATTTAGCTGATCGTAAATATCAAGGGTTAGATGAACGTGTTATCCCAACATCTGAAAGTTTAAAGGATACATTAGAACGTGTTATTCCATATTGGAATGATGCAATTGCCCCTGAATTATTAACAGGGAAAACAGTATTAGTATCTGCACATGGCAACTCATTGCGTGCATTAATCAAACATATCGAAGGTGTATCAGATGAAGATATCGTAGGATACGAAATCAAAACAGGTGCGCCACTTATCTATGAATTAGATGATAATTTAGGATTTGTATCGAAACATTATTTATAAAAAAATAAAGGATTCCGAACCATGAATGGGCTCGGAATCCTTTTCTTTGCAAATGACCAGGATAGAGTTTTTTAAAAGAAAAGACTTATTTGCGTCTTAATAATAAATTAGGGAATATTTTATAAATATGAAATACTGTTTAACCCGCATGCAGAGAGACACTTAACTAGGGAACAACCTGGGAAAAGTTGTTTTATAGTCTGGTGAAACGGATTGGAATTAATAGTGTTTAAAGGATCATTTGCAAAGTGATATATCTATATTAATTATTCTTATTGCGTTTGTGGCTTTTAATAACTTTTAATGCACGTTTACGTGTTTTGATATTAGGACTATGCAAATTACGACGTGCAGTTGATAAATCTAGTTTCATAATTTTCGCCTCCTAAATGGACTTTCTCTATTATGCAATATTTTTAAGAAAATGTAAATAGTAATGATTACGATTTAAGGGATAGTTAAGGTTTTTCATCGTGTAAACACAGAAATTATGTGGAATACATATAATAAGGAAATTTCGGGAATACACAAACTGATTTTAAATATTGACGGATAGGGGCGCATGGCTTAAAATTAATGTTATTCCGATGAGAATGATAAGGATAAAGGAGAAAAGGTTATGAAGAGAATATTATTAACTGTTTTGACAATCGTATTAACAGTAGCTTTGGCTGCATGTGGCAACGGTTCAAGTGATAACAAATCATCGAAATCTAAAGATGATAATAAAACATTAGTGGTAGGTACAGAAGGGACTTATGCACCTTTTACATACCATGATAAAAAAGGAAACTTAACAGGTTACGATATTGATGTAACAAAAGCTGTAGCGAAAGAAATGGGATACAAAGTTAAGTTTAAAGAAACACAATGGGATTCTATGTTTGCTGGCCTTGATTCAGGTCGTTTCGATATGATTGCCAACCAAGTTGGTATCAATAAAGATCGTGAAGCAAAATATAAATTCTCTAAACCATACACTTATTCATCAGGTGTATTAGTAGTGAACAAAGATAACAAAAATATTAAATCATTTGATGATGTTAAAGGTAAAAAATTAGCACAAACATTCACTTCTAATTATGGTGAACTTGCAAAATCTAAAGGTGCTGAACTTGTTAAAGTAGATGGCTTTAACCAAGCAATGGATTTATTACAATCACATCGTGTTGAAGGTACTTTCAATGACAGCTTATCTTACTTAGATTATAAGAAACAAAAACCTGATGCAAAAATCAAAGAAATCAAAGGTAACGCAGAAAAAAGTAAAACTGCTTTCACTTTCACTAAAAAAGAAGACGATGCAACAATTAAAAAAGTAAATAAAGCATTAGACAAATTAGAAAAAGATGGCGAACTAGCTAAAATCGGTAAGAAATGGTTTGGTCAAGATGTTTCTAAAACTTAATGCGATCGTTTTGAATGAACAGCAGTTACATGCATTAGATGCAGCACGACAAGCGTTCCTTCCTATGTTAGGCGGATTGATTAAGTACTCAATCCCTATTACTTTAGTAACATTTGTTTTAGGTTTGATTATTGCGTTATTTACAGCTTTAATGCGAATCAGTACAAGTAAGATTTTGCGAGGTATTGCAAGAGTATATGTATCTATTATTCGTGGTACACCAATGATTGTACAATTATTCATTATATTCTATGGATTGCCGGAACTTGGCAGATTAGTTACGAATAACCCGGATACGCAGTGGACATTACCTTCTGTCGTAGCGGCAATTATTGGATTATCTTTAAATGTCGGTGCATATGCTTCTGAGATTATCCGTGGTGGAATTATTTCAATACCAAAAGGCCAGTCTGAAGCGGCATATTCAATTGGGATGAATTATCGCCAAACAATTCAGCGCATTATCCTACCGCAAGCTATTCGTGTCTCAGTACCGGCACTCGGTAATACATTCCTCAGCTTGTTGAAAGATACATCTTTATTAGGATTTATCTTAGTAGCTGAGATGTTCAGAAAAGCACAAGAAGTTGCTTCAACAACATATGAATATTTAACAATTTATATTCTTGTAGCTTTATTATACTGGGTTGTTTGCTTTATCATTTCAGTGATTCAATCCTTCTATGAATCCTACTTAGAAAGAGGGTATCGTTCATGATTGAATTGAAAAATATTAAAAAATCCTTCGGTGATAAAGAAGTTATTAAGGGTGTCGACCTTAATGTAAATGAAGGTGAAGTTGTAACATTAATTGGACGTTCTGGTTCTGGTAAAACAACTTTACTGCGTATGATGAATGCATTGGAATTACCGACTGAAGGTCAAGTTTGGGTGAATGGTGAAACTTATACGAATAATGATAAGAAATCACAAATTCGCGTACGCAAACAATCAGGTATGGTATTCCAGAACTATAATCTTTTTCCACA
The DNA here is from genome assembly GCF_900458435.1 of Staphylococcus carnosus. Taxonomy (NCBI): domain Bacteria; kingdom Bacillati; phylum Bacillota; class Bacilli; order Caryophanales; family Staphylococcaceae; genus Staphylococcus; species Staphylococcus carnosus. The sequence goes on from NZ_UHCT01000001.1 coordinate 650,962, forward strand.
CAAGACAGCTATTGAAAATGTAATGGAAGGTCTTATTGTTGTGAAAAAGATGAATAAGCAAGATGCAAGAAAACGTGCTGAATCATTGCTTGAAAAAGTAGGATTAACGAATGTTAAAGATCAGCACCCGAGCGCTTTATCAGGTGGACAACAACAACGTGTTGCGATTGCAAGAGCTTTAGCAATGAATCCAAAAGTGATGTTGTTTGATGAACCAACTTCAGCACTTGATCCAGAACTTGTAAATGAAGTATTGCGGGTTATTAAAGAACTTGCACGCGAAGGTATGACAATGGTTATTGTCACGCATGAAATGCGTTTTGCGAAAGAAGTTTCAGATAAAACCGTATTTATTCATGAAGGTGTCATCGGTGAAGAAGGGAAGCCTTCTGAAATATTCGAGCATCCGAAATCAAAGGATCTGCAACGTTTCTTAAATGTAATTCAAGAACAAGAAATTTAAATTCCAACTCTCGATTTATTCTATATAAGTCGAGAGTTTTTATTTTGTCATAATTTCACATAGCACATCATAACGATACAGTGTATGATGAAGTTTGAGAGAGTTTAGAGAAAAAGAATAAACACTATGAATTGGAAACATGATTTAAGAATGAAGAATATCGATTCAAGTGGATAGAGAACAATTAGGATCGAGGCGTATTTTATTTATGAAAAAATTAGCATTATTAGTTTGCATTGGTATTATCGCTGCTGTATTACAAGGATGTTCACAAAAAGACCCTGATTTAAATAGTAAAAATGGAAAAATCAGAGTTGTAGAATTTGCTGATTATAAATGTCCGTACTGTAAAAAAGTAGAAGATAATATCATGCCGAAATTAGAAAAAGATTATATTGATAAAGGCAAAGTGGATTATCAAATGGTTAATGTGGCTTTTTTAGGTAAAGATTCTATTATTGGTTCACGTGCAGGTCATGCGGTAAAAAATATTGCACCTAAACAATATTTAGATTTTCAAAAGAAAATTTTTGCTGTACAACCTGATACAGAAGACCATAAGAAACCTTGGATTAATGAAAAACTGTTAGACAAGTTAATCGATGGATTAAAAATCTCTAATAAACAAAAGGCAGATATTAAAAAAGACTATAAAACAAAAAACAGTAAATCTTGGAAAGATGCTGAAAAAGATAAAGCATTTGCTAAAAAGAAAAATATTGATACTGTACCTGTAGTTTTTGTGGATGGTACCAAATTGGATGATCCGTATCATTTTAAAGAATATAAAGATTTACTAGAAAAATAAAGCAGTTTAAAGACGATAAGACTGACACATTTAAAAATATTGTGTTGGTCTTTTTTTATTTTAGAAACAAGCAAAAATACGGGTAAATTAAAGTGAACACAAGTACCAATCTTGTGTAAAGGATGGCTAAGTGCTAAAATACACAAGTATAAAACATAACGATTACGATTTATTATTGAGGATTGAAATCTAACACACGATTGTAGATATATAAGGAAAGGAAGTATTTTTTATGCAACATTATCGCATAGCAATTATAGGAGCAGGAGCAGCTGGAATCGGAATGTCTATTGCCTTTCAACAACTAGGATTAGACAACGAAGACATGGTTGTTTTAGATAAAGGTAAAATTGGACAATCATTTTTAAATTGGCCGAAATCTACACGTACAATTACGCCTTCATTTACAACAAACGGCTTTGGTATGCCAGACATTAATGCAGTTTCTACTGAAACTTCACCAGCTTTTACATTTAATGAAGAGCATATTTCAGGAGAAACTTACGCAGATTATTTGAAGACGGTCGCAGAATATTATGAGTTGCCTATTCAAGAAAATACACCTGTTAAAAATATTGAATTTGTGGATGGACACTATGAAATACAAACAGAGCATGGGTTAATTACAAGTGAATATATTTTTGTTGCGACAGGTGACTTTTCATTTGCGCGTAAGCCATTTAAATATGGACAACATTATAGCGAGGTTGAAGATTTTACAAAAATGCCTGGAGAAGAATATGTCATTATCGGTGGTAATGAAAGTGCTTTTGATGCTGCGATTTGCATGGCTGAACAAGGAAAACAAGTTTCGATTTATACGCATACTACAGGATTAGAACAAGACAATGCTGACCCTAGTATCAGATTGTCGCCATATACACAACAACGTCTGCAACAGGTTGTGAAAAATGGTGCTGCTATAGAATTGAATGTAGGTTATACTGCTTCAACTATCGATTTCTCAGACATGGATCGCAAATATGTAGTGAAGTTCAACAATGGAAAACAAGTTGCAACACGTAATGAACCTATTTTAGCTACAGGTTTTGATGCAACAACTAATCCGCTAGTCCGTCAATTGTTCAGTACAGCCGACGGTGAAATTGAATTAACTGAACTTGATGAGTCTACTCGTTATCCGAATGTTTTCCTTATAGGGCCAACAGTACGTCATGCTGATGCGATATTATGCTACATTTATAAATTCCGCTCTCGTTTTGCAGTACTTGCAGAACAAGTAATGGAACGAGAAGCATTAGAGGTGGATCAAACCGCTCTAGAAACATATAAAGCTAATAATATGTATTTAGATGATTATAGCTGCTGCGAAGTGGATTGCTCATGCTAGAAGTTAAATTCAATTTAGCAACAGGTCAGAGTACACCTATCCCAGAGGAACCGCACAGTTTGAAACTTACTCACTATGATCGTTTGACAACTGGCCAGCAGTTTTTGCTGCGCCAGTTTATTTTACGGAGACAAATTCATGCATCACCTTATAAAACAGTAGAATCAGATGCACAGACAACACAATCTGATTTTAGAAAGTTGAAAGAATATATAGAAGAAAGTCGTCAACACCATCCTAATATGAAAGATACAGTACTGGGATGGCTCATTATATTTTTAATGTTCGCATTACCAATTTACTTGGCTTATCATTTTTCAGATTGGCTGCAAAGCACATATGTAACACAATGGATTGACCAGATGACTAAACAAGCTCATACACCTTATCAATGGATAAACCATATTCTTTATGGAGATTACGGGGTACTGTCTCTCGGTATTTATTCTCTTGTATGGGCACTACCTGTTGTTGTAATGATAGGAATATCTACTGCAGTCATTGATCAAACTCATCTCAAAGAATATGTAGTATGGTCGATTGAACCTACAATGAGAAAGATTGGCTTAGATGGACAAGATATTATTCCTGTACTTGAAGGATTTGGTTGTAATGCTGCAGCGATTACACAAGCAAACAGTCAATGCAGCAGTTGTACAAAAGAAAATTGTATGAGTATTATCAGCTTTGGTTCTTCATGCAGTTATCAAATAGGTGCAACACTTTCGTTATTTAGTGCGGCACACCATTCTTGGCTTTTTGCGCCTTATTTATTACTCGTTTTTGCAGGTGGAATTCTGCACAATAAATTATGGTATAGAAAACCGACAACATTTCATGTAACACCCCCAATTTATCGTTCGAAATTACAATGGCCGAAAGGTAAGCCTCTTCTTAACCAAATTTGGGGTACGATTCAGATGTTCCTACTGCAAGCATTACCGATTTTCATCGCGATTTGTATTGTTGTCAGCATCTTATCACTTACACCGATACTAACAATTATTTCAGGTGTGTTTACACCATTGTTAGCATTATTGCATATACCAGACACAATGGCACCTGGCATTTTATTCTCTATGATACGTAAAGATGGTATGCTGCTGTTCAATTTCGATCATGGTGCTGTATTGCAATCGTTAACACCAGCCAGCTTATTAGTACTTGTATTTTTCAGTTCTACATTTTCTTCATGTATGGTCACAGTTTCTATGATGGTGAAGCATTTGGGATTGAAAAAGGGCGCTGGTATCGTAGGTCATCAAATGACGACAGCTGTCATCTGTACATTGTTTTTAGCACTTATAGCTGGTATTTTAATTTGATATCAATAAAGAGAGGAATTCAATATGGATATTGTTATACTTGGCGGCTTTTTGGGTGGCGGTAAAACAACGACACTCAACAATTTAGTTAAACAAGCCATTGAACATGAATTAAAACTTGCAATTATTATGAATGATTTCGGTAAAACGAGTGTTGACCGTTATCTTGTAGACCAATCAGTTCCTATGGATGAAATTATTGAAGGATGTATTTGCTGCGCAATGAAAGGTGACGTATCGAGACAGCTCCATCAAATCTATCTTGATTATCAACCTGATGTTGTTTTTGTAGAGTGCAGTGGGATTGCAGAACCGCAATCCGTTATTGATGCTTGCTTAACCCCTGCATTAACACCGATTTCAACAATTCAAGCTGTGGTTGGTGTGGTTGATGCATCGCTCTATGCAAAACTTGAAACTTATCCAGGTGATATGCAGAAGTTGTATTATGAACAACTAGCACATTGTTCTCATCTTTTCGTTAATAAAATCGATTGCTGTGAAACAGAAGCAGTTGCAACGATTTATAGTGATCTTAATGTTTTGAATCCAAAAGCAGAAATCACAATAGGCAGTTATGGACATATTGAGAGTGATTTATTTAAAAAAGAAGCTATAACTGAGCGGCAATCATTAGAAAATGAAGATTCATCTTGTAAAGTATCTCAACACAGACATCATGATGGAATAGGTCATCGTTATTTTGAATTTGATAATGCAATTGCTTTAGAACAATTGGTGGAGTGGTTGGAAAACTTGCCGCAATCTATTTATCGTGTGAAAGGATTCATTCGCTTTAAAGAACACCCTGATACACAATTGGTTCAGTATAGCGCTGGACAAGTAGAAATCTCACCTATCAGTTTAAAGTCAAAAGTACAAAATTATTTAGTTGTAATCGGCAGTCATTTAGAAAAACTTGAAACTCCAATCATTTAAAGTCGTAATTAGGGTGCAATTCGGGTAAATAAAAAAAGAGTTCGATCAAAAGAACTTTATTGTTGATATATTTTTTGTATCTGGTATACTAATTATACAAACAGATTATTGGAGGTTTCATTTATGACTAAATTTACTTTTGATCCAGCGCACTCTTCTATCGAATTCCAAGTTAAACACTTAATGGTGTCTAAAGTGAAAGGCAGCTTTACACAATTCAATGCAGAACTATCAGGTGACTTAAACGATTTAAGTTCATTAAAAGGTTCAGCATCAATTGATGTTAAATCTATCGATACAAACCAAGAAGATCGTGACAACCACTTACGTACAAACGATTTCTTTGATGTAGATAACTATCCTGAAGTAAAATTCGAAATTAAAGATGTTACAAAAGATAAAGTAACAGGCGATTTAACAATTAAAGGTACAACACACGAAGAAACATTCGATCTTGATTTCGAAGGTGTCAGCAAAAACCCATTAAACGATACTAACGTAGCAGGTTTCACAGTATCTGGTAAAGTAGACCGCGAAAAATACGGTATGTCATTTAACCAAACATTAGAAACTGGCGGCGTATTAATCGGTAAAGATGTTAAATTCGAAGCAGACTTAGAATTTATCGTTGAAGACTAATTTTTAATAAATGGACTGTAGTGCAGTATATAGACTGTGCTGCAGTCTTTTTTCTTTTTATTGGAAATTAGCGTTCAGGGTATATCATAATAAAAGCAGAACTTTTTAAAACATTATTACTAAAAAAGAGGAAGTGAAGATAAGTGGCAATTGAAAGAGAGGGCAATAAAATTATTTTCAGTCGTGTATTTGATGCGCGAATCCAAGATGTATTTAATGCATATACAACAAAATCAAAGTTTGAGCAATGGTTTCATCCGAAAGGTGCAAGTACAGAAGTCTATGATTTTGATGCAAGACCAGGAGGTAAAAACTTCTTTAAAATTAATGCACCAGATGGTCAAAGTTATACTGTTATGCAATATGATGAAATTGAAGCACCATATAAAATTATCTATCATGACTATTTCGCAAACGAAAAAGGTCAAATCAACCCTAATATGAATGGTATGAAAGTGGAAATTTATTTCGAGTCTAAAGGTGATGAAAAAACAGAAGTGAAATCTATTTCTATTATGCCGACAGAACAATCAGCACAACAATTGCTTGATATGGGTGTAGAAGAAGGCATGGAAAGTACTTTAGATCAGTTAGAGGGATTACTTAAAAAGTGATGGGAATTCCCTGATTTCTGCTTCATCTCGTTTCGCTTCTCAAATGAAAGTGCTACACTATAAATGAGAAAAGACTTGATTTGTTTTTGAGATAAAGAGGTGAAAAGGAATGAACGAACGTTACGTTAAAGTCGTTATTCTGTATGTTTTAAGTACATTAGTACCTTCTGTTTTATTTAGCTCTAAATGTGTATCTAACAGCTTCTTAAAATGGTTCTTGCGTACAATTGCAGGATGCGGCATCTTTTCTGCTGGCTTGAAGTTTATGGTCAAAAGAAAAAATAAAAAGCAAGCTTAATAATAGAGAAATGAAGCGGCAGATTGTCGCTTCATTTTTTTTTGTTGAGATAATCAACAAATGAAATAATTTTTGTATGTTAAGAAACAATATAGTAAGAATGCGTTGAAATTTATAAATGATTATGACAAATTTTTAAATTTTACTCTATGCACAGAGATTAAATAATAATATACTATATCTATCTCAAAATGATATATAGGGGGAAGTATTTTTTATGGTTATGCAAAATCATAAAACGGTTGAAGATACATATGCTTCACGTGAGACAATGAACAGTGTAGTAAGTTCATCTCAAATGAAATCAGTCATGTTGAGTAAAACGCCAGTGCGTTATTTTCTCAAAGCGATGATGTCAGGTTTCTTATTGTCAATCGTGGCAGTATTCATGTTAGCAATCAAAACACAACATAACGGTATCAATGAAGGTACTATTAACTTATTAGGGGCTATTGCTTTTAGTTTAGCCTTGGTATTAATCGTTCTTACACATTCTGAGTTACTGACAAGTAACTTTATGTATATGACAGCTGGTGCATATTATAAATCAGTTCCAATCGGTAAAATTGTTTGGTTATTTACAGTATGTTTCATCGGTAATATCGTCGGGGGATTTGTACTTTTCGGATTATTGAAATTTACAAGCGTGATGACACCAGAAATGGTTACAGCTTTAACAAAAATTGTTGATAAGAAAACGACACTTGGTACTTGGGATGGTATTTTAGTAAAAGCCATCTTTGCCAACTTCTTTATCAATATTGGTATCTACGTATCTATTCAATTCAAAGAAGGCTTGTCTAAAGCATTCTTTATCGCATGCGGCGTAGTAGTCTTCGTATTTATGGGATATGAACACGTTGTTTATAACGCTAACTTATTCTCAGGTATGATGTTCTATAACTTAGATGCATTATCTTGGATTGATGTTTTGAAAAATATCGTTTGGGCATTTGTTGGTAACTATATCGGCGGCGGTATTTTCGTAGGTCTGTTATATGCTTTCTTTAATGGAAAAAGAAACCATTACATCGACGAACAAAAATAATTGAAACTTGTTAGGGAATCCCCTCAGAATTGAGATAAGGGGATTCCCTATTTTTATAAAAAGTTGTGAATACATTCACATAAAAATTTAAAATAAGGTACAATGCAATTAAAGGGGGATACACATCATGTCGCAAACGATAATCGTGATGCATGGTATGAGACGTGGTAAGCAAAATCAATTATTAATGGAAGAACTAGAACATGTAGGCAAACAGGTAAATGGAGAATTTGATGTCGCATTTATTGAAAGCGATGAATTATCTTTACCGCAAGTTATACGTAAGTATTTAGCAGAAGGCGAGCATTATTTTACCATCGTGCCTTTGCTTTTATTTTCTGGCCGACATTATTTAGAAGATATACCAACCATCATGAAAGAAATGCAGTTGATGTTTCCAGGAAGTATTCATTATCAAATTCGTCAGCCCCTTTGTTATCATCCAGCACTGACAAACTGGATTCAAAAACGAATTGATGCATGGAAATATCAAAATAATTCGAATTCTGCGATTGTATTAATTGGTCATGGAAGTCCATTTTTGACAGAACCTGATGATGAATTAAATATGTTGAAAGAAAAGTGCCAAACAGAGTGTCCAGTTTATACAATGATGTTTTATGGAGACTTGCAGTTTGAAAAGCTTTTACCAGAAATGAAAGATAACTATGAACATATTTTACTCATCCCAGTGTTTTTCTATGATGGATTCTTAGTCAATAAAATCAAGAAGAAAATTAATGATATCAAGGGCAACTCAGATATGACGATTGCACATGCATTAAATTTCGAACCAGAAATAGATGAGATGTTGGCAGCGCGATTAAATGAAGTTAAGGAGTTTTCTTAAATGTATCCAATACAACTTAATTTGAAAAATAAACGTGTCGCACTGATAGGCGGTGGTCGTATTGGTTTTCGTAAATTCAAACAACTTGCTAAAGCAGATTGCGGCGAAGTAACAGTTATCAGCAAAGCGTTTTGGCCAGAATTTTTCGAACATTCTTATCCTGGCATTAAATTGATTACAAAAGATTACGATAAAGAAGATATAGCAGATGCAGATGTTGTGATTATCGCGACGGATTCACAAGAAATCAACGATAAAATCAAACAAGATACTACGCCTCAGCAATTAGTAAACCATACGGGTGATAAATCACAATCAGATTTTTTCAATATGATAGAATTTGATTTTGAAGATTTAGCCATCAGTGTGCGTTCAAACGGCGGGGATTATAAAAAAGTAAAACAAGTTTCAAAAGCGATAGAAAAGTATTTACAGGAAGAATATGGGAGGGAATAACGGATGTCTAAACAACGATTAGTTATGATCGGAAATGGGATGGCCGGAGTAAGAACAATTGAGGAAATTATAGATCGAGATCCTGATAAATTCGATATTACAATTATTGGGAAAGAACCATATCCGAACTATAACCGTATCATGTTATCTAATATTTTACAGAAAAAGATGACAGTTGAAGAAACGATAATGAATCCTTATTCATGGTATGAAGAAAATGGTATTGCATTAATTACTGGAGAAAAAGCAACACGTGTTAATCGTGAAAAACATATAGTAGAGACTGAAAAAGGTCGCGAGATTCCTTATGATATCTGTATTTTCGCAACAGGTTCTAAAGCATTTGTATTACCAATTCCAGGACATGAGTTACCAAGTGTAATCGGTTGGCGTACAATCGAAGATACTGAACGTATGATTGAGATTGCACAAGATAAAAAAGAAGCCACTGTTATCGGCGGTGGTTTGCTTGGTCTTGAATGTGCTCGAGGATTATTGGATCAAGGTATGAATGTCACAGTTGTACATCTTGCTGAATGGCTGATGGAAATGCAATTAGACCGTCAAGCAGGAGATATGCTGCGTGAAGATTTAGAAAAGCAAGGCATGAAATTTGAACTTGGTGCTAATACAAAAGAAATTATCGGAAACCAAGATGTAGAAGCGATTCGTTTGGCGGATGGCCGCGACCTGCCTGCTGATTTAGTTGTTATGGCAGTAGGTATCAAACCATTTACACAAGAAGCAATTGATTCTGGCATCGATGTTGAACGCGGTATTGTCGTAGATGATTTTATGCGTACAAGTGATCCTGAAATTTATGCAGTTGGTGAATGTGCACAACATAACTGCAAAGTTTATGGTTTAGTTGCGCCTTTATATGAACAAGGTAAAGTATTAGCTGATCATTTAACAGGTCGTCCTACTGAAGGTTATCAAGGTTCTACAACATTTACTTCTTTGAAAGTGTCTGGTTGTGATTTATATAGCGCAGGTCAAATTCAAGAAGATGATGAAGTCGAAGGTGTAGAAATTTATAACAGTCATGATCATGTCTACAAAAAAATCTTCTTAAAAGAAGAAAGAGTTGTAGGGGCTGTCTTATATGGTGATACAGATGACGGCACACGTTTCTTCAATATGATGAAAAAGCGTGAACCGATTGAAGACTATACACTTGTCTCTCTTTTACAAAAAGTAGGAGAAGAAGCGGTATCTACAGTTGCTGATATGGATGACAGCGAGACAATTTGTGGTTGTAACGGTGTATCAAAAGGGAAAATTGTCAGTGCGATTGTTGAAGATGGTTTAACTTCAGTGGCTGAAGTGACTAAAGCAACAAAAGCAGGTAATTCTTGCGGTAAGTGTAAACCGCAAATCGGTGAATTATTAGAACATACATTAGGCGGTGCTTTTGTAGCATCTAAGCCAGCTGGTATTTGCGATTGTACAGAATTAACACGTGATCAAATCGTAACGCAAATTCGTGCCAAAGGTTTAAAAACATCGAAAGAAGTACGTCATGTTCTAGACTGGAAAAATAAAGGCGGTTGTCCGAAGTGTCGTCCAGCTATCAACTATTATTTGAATATGGTTTATCCTCATGAACATGAAGATGAAAAAGCATCACGTTTTGCAAATGAACGATACCATGCCAATATTCAAAATGATGGAACATTCTCTGTTATCCCACAAATGCGCGGTGGTGTCACAAATCCTGATCAACTTATACGTTTAGGTGAAGTTGCGAAGAAGTATGATGTGCCATTGGTAAAAGTAACAGGTTCCCAACGTATCGGTTTATATGGTATTAGCAAAGAAGACTTGCCGAAGGTTTGGAAAGATTTAGGTATGCGTTCAGCCTCTGCATATGCTAAGAAAACACGTTCTGTTAAAAGTTGTGTCGGTAAAGAATTCTGTCGTTTCGGAACACAATATACAACACGTCTTGGTATTCGCTTAGAAGAAACGTTTGAATATATCGATACGCCGCATAAATTTAAAATGGGTGTTTCTGGTTGTCCGCGTAGCTGTGTTGAATCTGGTGTGAAAGACTTCGGTGTAATCGGAGTAGAAAATGGTTTCCAAATTTATATTGGCGGTAACGGCGGTACTGAAGTAACGAAAGGTCAATTCTTAACTACAGTAGAAACTGAAGAAGACGTGATTCAATTATGCGGTGCTTATATGCAATATTACCGTGAAACTGGTATATATGCGGAACGTACTGCACCTTGGTTAGAACGTATGGGCTTTGAAAATGTAAAAGAATATGTTTTGGATCCTGAACGTCAAAAAGCATTATATGATCGTATCATGGATGCCAAACGTGCTGTGGCAGAAGAACCATGGTCAGAAATTGTTAATGATCAAGCAGATCAAAAAATCTTTAAAGTAGAGAAGGTGTAAGCATGCGAGCAATAGAAAAAGTAAGAGTAGCAGCATTAGAGGATTTAACACCTTTAATTGGTACAAAAGTTCTCGTACGCGATAAAGAAATTGGATTGTTTTTAACAGAAGACGGTAGAATTTTTGCGGTTAATAATGTTTGTCCGCACAAACAAGGTCCTTTATCAGAAGGAACTGTAAGTGAACATTCAGTATTTTGTCCACTTCACGATCAACAAATTGATTTAGAAACAGGCCTTGTTCAAGAACCGGATACGGGTTGCGTTGAAACATATGAAGTCGAAATCATCGATGGAGATGTATATTTATGTCTGTAAGTCCAACCGGCCATGTTTATCTTATCGGAGCGGGTCCAGGAAACCCGAACTTATTAACACGTAAGGCTGAACATCTTATTCGAACAGCGGATATCATTTTGTATGACCGCTTAGTTAATCCATTTATCTTACAACTTGCACCACCTGAAATAGAGATTATTGATGTTGGCAAAAAGCCCTATAGCAGACACATTCAACAAAGTGAAATTAATGAAGTATTATTAGATGCTGCTTACAAACATCGAAATGTTGTCCGTTTAAAAGGTGGAGACCCTGCAATTTTCGGCAGAGTTCATGAAGAAGTAGATATTTTAAAAGAACACAACATTCCTTGTGAAATTGTACCAGGCATTACGACAGCCAGTGCAGCAGCTGCAACGCTCGGTGTCGGACTGACTTGCCGTAATGTCTCAACAAGTGTGACATTGACGACAGGCAGTTTTAAAGGATCTGAAGAACAAGAGATTGATATTGCTTCTTTAATTGATGGCGGCACATTAGCCATTTATATGGGAATCAAACGTTTGCATACGATAATTACTCAAATCTATAAGCAAGTGGGTAAAGATTATCCGATTTGTGCAGTGTTTGATGTATCTTATGCGACACAAAAAGTTATCACTGGCCACCTTTCTGATATTGAGAAAAAAGTACAAGCCAATGCACCAGAAGATGCACCTGGTATATTGCTTATTGGTGATGCATTAGAGTATGCGGATGAAAATACACATATTCAGTTGGAAGAAACATCAAAATATTTCGGTAAAGAATGTATCGTAACCGGACCAAGAGAAGCAGCAATTGAAAAAGCATTTGAAATATATGATGCAGGCGGCTGGTGTATGATAGATCCGAACAGCGATGACCATTATCATCAAAGTCAATTAGATTTGATTTATCGTTATATGCAAGTGAATGACAATACAATCATTGTAAAAGCATAGTAAGTATAAAACGGGCTGAGGCCCGTTTTTTTATGCGTATTTTTATACAAGTTGTGCCTAAGTATATTGCTGGTCGGTAATGACAGAAGAATCCCAAACAATATACTGTTAAATCTATGTATATCTTTTTAACACCAAGTGCAATAAAAGTAGGGAATACCCCTAGGCATATAGGAGAATCCCTAATACCTGAAACACTCATCAAAATATACAATTAAATTAAGTCGAAAAAGCAGTCACTGATAATTGAACAGCTAAGTGTGCAACGTAATTTGATGAGAGGATGTTATATATGGCGAAATTTGGAATGAACTTTTTTAAGCCAACTGAAAAATTTAACGGCAATTGGTCGGTTTTAACAGATAAAAGCAGAGAATGGGAGAAAATGTATCGTGAACGTTGGAGTCACGATAAAGTCGTACGTACAACGCATGGCGTGAACTGTACAGGTTCATGTTCTTGGAAAGTATTTGTAAAAAATGGGGTTATCACTTGGGAGAACCAACAAACAGATTATCCAAGCTGCGGACCGGATATGCCTGAGTTTGAACCGCGCGGATGTCCACGTGGGGCGTCATTTTCTTGGTATGAATATAGTCCGCTTCGCGTACGTTACCCTTATATGCGCGGCAAGTTATGGGAACTTTGGACCACAGCACTAGAAGAACATGAAGGAAACAACATTGCTGCATGGGCTTCAATCGTAGAAGATCCTGAAAAGGCAAAGATTTATAAAAATGCACGCGGTAAAGGCGGACACATGCGTGTGTCTTGGAAAGATGTATTGCAGCTGATTGCAGCACAATTATTATACACAATTAAAAAAGACGGTCCTGACCGTATCGCTGGTTTTACACCTATCCCAGCAATGTCTATGTTGAGTTATGCATCAGGTGCACGATTCATCAATTTAATGGGTGGAGAAATGTTAAGTTTCTATGATTGGTATGCAGATTTACCACCAGCTTCACCGCAAATTTGGGGTGAACAAACAGACGTTCCTGAATCTAGTGACTGGTATAACGCTAACTACATTATTATGTGGGGCTCTAACGTACCATTAACACGTACACCAGATGCGCACTTTATGACTGAAGTACGTTATAAAGGAACAAAAGTAGTTTCTGTCGCACCAGATTATGCTGAAAACGTAAAATTTGCAGATAACTGGTTAGCGCCGAACCCTGGTACAGATGCTGCGGTAGCACAAGCGATGACACACGTTATCTTACAAAAATATTATGTAGATGAACCTTCAGAAATGTTTGTCAACTATGCGAAACAATATACAGATATGCCATTCTTATTAATGTTTGATGAGCATGAAGGCGGCTATAAAGCAGGACGCTTTTTACGTGCAAGCGATTTAGGTATGGAATCTGAAAATAATGAATGGAAACCAGTTATTGTTGATAACGAATCCGGTGAAATCATTGTTCCGAACGGTACTATGGGACAACGTTGGGAAGAAGGCAAACAATGGAACTTGAAATTAGAAAATGAAGATGGTTCTAAAGTAGATCCTGCGTTGTCAGTTGCTGAAGGTGAACATGACATCGATATCATGAAATTCCCTTATTTCGATAATGCAGGTAATGGTATTTTCGAACGTCCGATTGCATCTCGAGAAGTGACATTAGCAGACGGTAAGAAAGTCAAAGTAGCAACAGTTTATGACTTAATGACAAGCCAATATGGTATCCGTCGTTTCAACCATGAACTTGAAGCTAAAGGTTTCGATGATGCTGAAACACAATATACACCAGCATGGCAAGAAGCAGTAGCAGGTGTGAAGCAAGATGTGATTACACAAGTAGCAACAGAATTTGCACAAAATGCAATCGATACAGGCGGTCGCTCAATGATTATCATGGGTGCCGGTATTAACCACTGGTTCAACTCAGATACGATTTATCGTGCTGTCTTAAACTTAGTTATGCTTTGCGGCTGCCAAGGTGTTAACGGCGGAGGCTGGGCGCACTATGTAGGACAAGAAAAATGTCGTCCGATTGAAGGATGGAGCACGATTGCGTTCGCTAAAGACTGGCAAGGTCCGCCGCGTCTGCAAAATGGTACAAGCTGGTTCTATTTCACTACGGATCAATGGAAATATGAAGAATCAGGTGTTGATAAATTAGCTTCACCGCTTGCAGGTGAACTTAAACATAAACACCCTGCAGATTATAACGTTACTGCAGCACGCTTAGGTTGGCTGCCATCTTATCCGCAATTTGATACAAATAGTTTGAGATTTGGAGAAGATGCGAAAGAAGCGGGAGAATTCACAAATGAAGAAGTATTGAAACGTGCCGTAGAATCTGTAAAAAGTCGTGAAACTAAATTTGCGGTTGAAGATCCAGATTTACGTACGAACCATCCGAAATCACTATTCATTTGGCGTTCTAACTTGTTATCAAGTTCTGCTAAAGGTCAAGAGTATTTCATGAAACATATGTTAGGTACAAGTTCTGGATTATTAGCTGAACCGAATGAAGAAGACAAGCCAGAAGAAATGATTTGGCGTGATGATGTACAAGGTAAATTAGATTTAATTGTTGCACTAGATTTCCGAATGACTTCAACGCCGCTTAAAGCAGATATCGTTTTACCTGCTGCGACATGGTATGAAAAACATGACTTATCATCAACAGACATGCATCCATTCGTACATCCATTCAATCCAGCAATTGATCCATTATGGGAGTCTCGTTCTGACTGGGATATTTTCAAATCATTGAGTCAGACAGTATCTGAAATGGCAAAAGTTTATATGCCAGGTACTTACAAAGATGTGGTGACATCACCATTAGCACATGATTCAAAACAAGAAATTGCCACACCTTACGGCAAAGTGAAAGACTGGACAAAAGGTGAAGTTGAAGCGATTCCTGGAAAAACAATGCCGGGCTTTGCAGTAGTAGATCGTGATTATACCCTTATTTATGACAAATATGTCACTGCTGGACCTTTATTAGAAACAGCAAAATTAGGTGCACATGGTGTCAGCTTCCCAGTTAAAAAACAATATGAAGAAGCAAAAGATATTGTAGGTACTTGGAGTGACGGCACAATTAAAGATGGTCGTCCAAGAATTGATACTGCAAGACGTGCAGCAGATGTTGTTTTAAATATTTCTTCAGCAACAAACGGTGAGTTATCTCAAGCGTCTTATAAAGATTTAGAAGAAAAAACTGGAATGCCTTTAACAGATATTTCGAGTGACCGAAGTGCTGAAAAAATTACGTTTATGAATATAACATCTCAACCACGGGAGGTTATTCCGACAGCAGTATTCTCAGGTTCAAACAAAGGGAACAAACGTTATTCACCATTTACAACAAATATTGAACGTCTCGTACCATTCCGTACATTAACAGGACGTCAAAGTTATTATTTAGATCATGAAATCTTCCAGCAATTCGGTGAAAGCTTGCCGGTATACAAACCAACTTTACCGCCAATGGTATTTGGTACAAAAGATAAACAAGTTATCGGCGGACAAGACAATTTAGTTTTAAGATATTTAACACCGCATGGTAAATGGAATATCCACTCTACTTACCAAGATAACCAGCACATGTTGACACTATTCCGTGGTGGACCAACAGTATGGATTGCTAAAGAAGATGCAGAAGCACACGATATTCACGATAATGATTGGTTAGAAGTTTATAACCGTAACGGGGTTGTAACAGCGAGAGCCGTTACTTCACACAGAATGCCTAAAGGGACAATGTTTATGTATCACGCACAAGATAAACACATTCAAACACCAGGATCTGAAATTACAGGATTACGTGGCGGTTCACATAACGCGCCAACTAGAATCCATTTAAAACCGACACAATTAGTCGGAGGGTATGCGCAAATCAGTTACAGCTTCAACTATTACGGTCCAATTGGAAACCAAAGAGATGTTTATGTAGCAGTGAGAAAGATGAAGGAGGTAGATTGGCTTGAAGATTAAAGCACAAGTAGCCATGGTATTGAACTTGGATAAGTGTATCGGATGCCATACATGCAGTGTGACATGTAAAAATACTTGGACAAACCGTCCAGGTGCAGAATATATTTGGTTCAATAATGTAGAAACAAAACCAGGTGTCGGTTATCCGAAACGTTGGGAAGACCAAGAACACTATAAAGGTGGATGGACATTAAATAAAAAAGGAAAATTAGATTTGAAAGCAGGCAGCAGATGGTCAAAAATTGCTTTCGGTAAGATTTTCTATAATCCAGATATGCCGGTCATCAAAGACTATTATGAACCATGGACTTATAACTATGAACATTTAACAACAGCTAAAGCCAGCAAACATTCTCCTGTCGCAACTGCACATTCAGTTATTTCTGGCGATAAAATTGATTTGCACTGGGGACCTAACTGGGAAGATGATTTAGCAGGCGGTCATGTTACAGGACCTGAAGATCCTAACATTCAACGTATTGAAGAAAAAATTCAATTTGATTTTGACCAAACATTTATGATGTATTTACCTCGTTTATGCGAACATTGCTTAAATCCTAGTTGTGTAGCATCTTGTCCTTCTGGTGCAATGTATAAACGTGATGAAGACGGTATCGTCTTAGTAGACCAAGATGCTTGTCGCGGGTGGCGTTATTGTATGACAGGTTGCCCTTATAAAAAAGTGTACTTCAACTGGAAAACAAATAAAGCTGAAAAATGTACATTCTGTTTCCCAAGAGTTGAAGCAGGGATGCCGACAGTTTGTTCTGAAACTTGTACAGGACGTATGCGTTATTTAGGTGTTTTATTATATGATGCTGATCGTGTACATGAAGTTGCTTCTTGTGAAAATGAACAGGATTTATACGAAAAACAATGTGAATTGTTCTTGAATCCTTATGATGAAGATGTGATTGAACAAGCGAAAAAAGATGGCATCACAATGGATTGGATTGAAGCAGCACAAAACTCTCCAGTCTACAAATTAGCAATTGAATACAAACTTGCATTCCCATTGCACCCTGAATATCGTACTTTGCCAATGGTTTGGTATTGCCCGCCATTAAGTCCGATTATGAACTACTTTGAAGGTAAAGATTCTATTAAAAATCCTGATGCAATCTTCCCTGCCATTGAAGAAATGCGTTTGCCGATTGAATACCTTGCCAGCTTATTGACTGCAGGTGATACAAAATCTGTGAAAGAAGCATTACAACGCATGGCGATGATGAGAAGTTATATGCGTGCACAAGTTACAGGTAAGGAATTTGATACAGACCGTTTAGCACGTCTTGGTTTAACTGAGCGTCAAACAAAAGATATGTATCGCTTATTAGCAATTGCTAAGTACGAAGATCGTTTCGTGATTCCGACTTCTCATAAAGAAGAATATATGGACACTTATGCAGCACAAGGCAGTCAAGGTTATACATTCGGTGATCAAATGAATGGAACTGGCAGCGGAAGCGGTTGTGAAGGCTGTGGTGCACCAGTTGCTATGAAACCGGGACAAACTGGACAAGAAGCTTACAACGAAAGCTTTTATGGAGGGATTTTCCGTGATTAACTTAGATAACTTTTATAAATATCAAGAATCAATCGGTTATTTCGCGCAACAATTGAACTTTCCAGAAAAATTAACATTCCATCCTAAAACTTTTAATGATATTTTTGATACAAACCACCCAGCATACGCTGAGGTGGTAGCGTATCGTGATCAAATTCAAAGTTATACATTAACAGAAATCAAACAACTTTATACAGATACTTTTGATTTTAATAAACAAGCACCGCTTTATATGACTTACAATAAATTTGATACACAAAAAGAACGTGGTCAAATGTTGGCTAAATTAAAAGTACTTTATGAAATGTTCGGATTAGAGATGGTAGATAATGAATTATCAGATTACCTGCCTTTGATGCTTGAATTTTTATATGCAGCACAATGGCAAAATGATGATCGTGCAGAAGGCAATATCGAATTCATCATTATGGTTATTGAAGATGGTTCTTATGCGATGCTCCAACAACTTAGAGAGATAGATAGTCCGTATGCCCCTTTAATTAAGGGTTTAAGAGAGACTTTAAAATTATGCTTACAACCGAGCGAAGAGGTGAGCCATCATGCTTAATCAGTTTTTATGGGTGATTTATCCATACTTGTGTGTTGCTATTTTTATCATTGGCCATATTGCACGTTATCGATATGATCAATTTTCATGGACAGCCAAATCAAGTGAATTTATTGAAAAGAAACGTTTGAAGTGGGGAAGCTTATTATTTCATTTAGGTATTATTCCTGTTGCAGCAGGTCACTTTGTCGGACTCGTCATTCCAGCTGCTTGGTTAGAAGGTATGGGTGTTAATAATCATATTTATCATATTGGTGCAGTTTATATCGGCAGCTTATTTGGTTTTATGGTCTTAATTGGTATGATTTTATTAACATATCGCCGTGTATCTATTAAAAACATCAGACGTTTAAGTTCTGCTTCTGACATGGTAGTCAACTTCTTTTTACTTGTGATTATCTGTATGGGATTATATTCTACACTTGTAACCAATGCGATATCACCAGAATTCGATTACAGACAAACCATTTCTATTTGGTTCAGACACTTGTTTACATTTAATCCGAATGCAAGTTTGATGACAAATGTGCCTTGGTCATTTAAACTGCATATATTCTTAGGTTTTTCTATTTTTGCATTATGGCCATTCACACGTTTAGTTCACGTGTGGAGTGTTCCATTATCTTATGCAAACAGAAGTTATATTATTTATCGTAAAAATAAAGCAAGAACATAATAGTGAGGGGGAGAGATGTTGAATAGTGTAATTGCTTCAGATTACTTTGATTACCAAGATGCTTTGGATGAAATCAGAGAAACAGAGAAATTTGATTTTGCAGCGATTGCATTGCCAGAAGATGGATTGCATAGTGCGGTCATTAAATGGAAATATGCTTCCGGCAATATCAACTACCGCTATCGAATGATTGTTTTAAGACCAGGAAAAGGTTTGGCTGGTCTGGTAATTCGAACGGGCTCTAGAAAGATTGTCGAAGATGTAGATGCTGAATTAAGTCAAAATGACAAATTAGGTTATCCGATTGTTTTGAGTGAAGCACTAACAGCAATGGTGGCTATCCCATTATGGAAGAATAATCGGGTTTATGGTGCATTGTTATTAGGACAACGCGAAGGTCGTCCTTTACCGGAAGGTAGCACGACGTTTCGTATTAATCAACGGTTAGGGAGTTTTACAGATGAAATCAATAAGCAACCGTGATAAATTACAAGATTTATTAACGCAGTATTATCTGAATACCAATGAAAAAATGGTTTTCTTAAATAGTACAGGGGAAGTTATTGCATTAAATGAAGCAGCAGAAGAAGTTTTTGCAGATGACAATGACTATTCTCAAATGACGAATGCAGTTTGTCGCAGATGTGAAGGATATTCAAATGAATATGATATTATGTCTTGTGAAAACTGCTTTTTAGAAGCCTTAGAAATAGGAAAAGGCAGCTTCCAAGTATTTATACGCACAAAAGACAATAAAATCCAACCTTATACAGCATCTTATGAATTGATTGATCATGAAAAAGGAATTTATGCATTTACATTACACAACGTCTCTCCGCAAATTCAGCGTCAAGAGCGAATGTATCAACGGAAAATGATGCAAAAAACAATTTCAGCTCAAGAAAATGAAAGAAAACGTATCTCAAGAGAGTTGCATGACGGCATTGTACAAGAACTAATCAATGTCGATGTTGAACTGCGTTTATTAAAATACCAGCAAGATAAAGATGAGTTAATAGATAATTCAAAACGGATAGAAGGTATCATGTCTCGCTTGATAGATGATGTTCGTAATTTATCAGTAGAATTACGTCCGTCATCTCTTGATGATTTAGGTTTAGATGCTGCTTTCCGTTCTTACTTTAAACAATTTGAAAAAAATTATGGCATCCATGTAAATTATCATACTAATTTTTCTGCACAACGCTTCGATAATGAAATTGAAACTGTGGTATATAGAGTAGTGCAAGAAGCATTGTTTAATGCTTTAAAATATGCACAAGTCGATATAGTTGAAGTTTCACTGCAATTGAATGAAAATAATATTATTGCAGAAGTGAGTGATCGGGGTGTCGGGTTTAAACGGGGAGATGATCCTAAAGGAACAGGGTTAGGTTTATTCGGCATGAATGAACGTGCAGAATTGGTGAATGGTACAGTTAATATAGATTCTCAGATCAATCGCGGCACCATTGTAACATTGGAAGTTCCAATAACTGATTAACGATAGGAGACTTTAAGTTGAAGATAGTGATTGCAGATGATCATGCAGTTGTAAGAACTGGATTCTCTATGATTTTGAATTTTCAAGATGATATGGAAGTCGTAGATACAGCTGCAGATGGTGTAGAAGCTTATCAAAAAGTGATGCAGCACCAACCGGATGTTTTAATTATGGATTTAAGTATGCCTCCAGGTGAATCAGGTCTTATTGCTACAAGTAAAATTGTGGAAAGTTTTCCTGATACTAAGATTTTAATTTTAACGATGTATGATGATGAAGAGTATCTATTCCATGTCTTGCGTAATGGTGCTAAGGGTTATATTTTAAAAAATGCACCAGATGAACAACTCATATCTGCCGTTCGTACTGTTTACCGCGGCGATACGTATATTGATCCTAAAATGACCACTTCATTAGTTAATGAATTCGTCAATAATACAGGTCAAGATGCTAATAGTACGAATGATCCATTCCGTATTTTGTCTAAAAGAGAATTAGAGATTCTCCCGTTGATTGCAAAAGGCTATGGAAATAAAGAAATTGCCGAAAAACTGTTTGTGTCAGTTAAAACAGTTGAAGCGCATAAAACACATATTATGCAAAAATTGAATTTAAAATCAAAACCTGAATTAGTAGAGTATGCTTTGAAGAAAAAGTTACTTGATTTTTGATGAATTTTTGGAATCTGTCGATAAAGACAGGTTCTTTTTTTATTGTTGAATTGTGGCAAAAATGTGACTGTAAACGCTGGTATGACAAGGTTTAGACCTATTAAACACCTATTAGGGAAAAGCCGAATCTTTTAAGGGAAAGCCCTTATGTTCAATCTTTCACACGACCTATAAAATATAAACTATAAGCAGTATCTTAGAATATTAAAAATAACTTCGACTCAAAGTGAAATAATGCACTGAGGTACTGCTACTCTTTTTTGATATGAAAATGTTAGGGTGAAAAAAATGAACAAATCAAAAGGCGGTTTACAATTAACAGTCCAAACTTTAAGTTTGGTAGCCGGCTTTATGGTGTGGAGCATCATTGCACCATTGATGCCGATGATTTCACAGGACATTAAAATTACAAGTTCTCAAATTTCAATTGTACTTGCAATTCCTGTTATTTTAGGATCGGTTTTACGTATTCCATTTGGTTATTTAACTAATATAATTGGCGCTAAATGGGTTTTCTTTTCTAGTTTTATCATATTATTATTCCCGATTTTCTTGCTTAGTCAAGCGCAATCAGTGAACATGCTGATGTTAGCAGGATTTTTCTTAGGTGTTGGCGGCGCAGTCTTTTCAGTAGGTGTAACTTCAATTCCTAAGTATTTCCCTAAAGATAAAGTAGGATTAGCAAACGGTATTTATGGAATGGGGAACTTAGGTACAGCGGTATCTTCATTCTTAGCACCTCCGATTGCTGGGGCAATCGGCTGGCAATCAACTGTCAGATTATACTTAATTGTGATGGCAGTATTTGCGATTGTCATGTTCTTCTTAGGTGATGCTAAAGAGCCTAAAGTTAAAATTCCTTTAGTAGCACAAACAAAAGATTTACTTAAAGATTTAAGAACATACTATTTAAGTTTTTGGTACTTTATTACCTTTGGTTCATTTGTAGCATTCGGTATCTTCTTACCGAAATACTTAGTCGATCATTATGAATTGACTACAGTAGATGCAGGTATACGTGCAGGTATCTTTATTGCGATTGCTACATTCTTAAGACCTCTTGGCGGTATTATCGGTGATAAAATTGATGCTGTAAAAGCACTGAAAGTAGACTTTTTATTTATGATTATCGGTGCAATTATTTTAGGTATTGCCAATGATATGATTTTATTCACAGTAGGATGTTTAACAGTCAGTGTGTGTGCAGGTATTGGAAATGGATTGGTATTCAAACTTGTACCTCAGTACTTCCAAAAAGAAGCGGGTGTCGCAAACGGTATTGTTTCAATGATGGGAGGACTTGGAGGTTTCTTCCCACCACTTGTTATAACATATGTAACAAGTATCACTGGAACAAGCCACTTAGCTTTTATCTTCTTAGCATTGTTTGGTGTCTTAGCCCTTGTAACGATGTGGCATTTAAGCAAGAAAAATCGTTCGCTTGCATATAAATAAGAACGATATGGATGAATGAAAATGTAAATATTGGAAACGTATGGGCCATCAATCAGAAATGTTGATGGCCCATAGTTATACTCTAAGCAGAACGTTGTGAGATAGTTGAAACTCGTGATTGTTCTGCTTTTGTCGTGTTATTTAATGGTATGTATTTTTTGATTTGATGCACGATCGCGATTGATTTTACGTGTCGTCATAATTAGAACCGCAAAAGCAATACTGACACTCAACATTGATGAACCACCATAACTCAGCAGTGGTAATGTAACACCTGTTAAAGGAATTGTACCAGACACACCGCCGATGTTAACGAAGGCTTGAATGAAGATATAACTGCCAATACCAATACAAATCAACTTATAAAAGTGATTAATTGTACGACCAGCATAGATTAAACTCTTAACGACTACCCAGCCATAGAGTCCTAGAACTATCAATACGCCTAGTAATCCCAACTCTTCTGATACTACAGTGAAAATAAAGTCAGTGTGAGGTTCTGGCAAATAACCGAGCTTTGAGACACCGTTGCCGAGTCCTTTGCCGAATAAACCGCCATTACCAATTGAAATTAAAGCGCTTGTAAGTTGATATCCTTCATTATTTTCATATTGAAACGGATTTAAGAAAACAGCGATTCGTTTCAATCTGTAGATGTTTTTGGCATCGAATAATAATGTATAAACCAAATAAAGTATAACGGGTGTGACAGCGATACTGAAAATCTGCATTTTGATTTTATTTTTAATATCAGAATAAAGTAAAATACATACGATAATCGCAACGGTCAGCATTGTTCCGCCTAAATCACCTTGCAAGAGTACTAAGATGAGAGCAACAACTAGCAATAACAGTGGTGGAAGTAATTCTGAGACTTGGTAATCTTGTTGCTTACTCAACTTTCTATCGATGATATAAGAGAAGTAAAAAATAGATGCGAGTTTTAAAAATTCTGAAGATTGAAGGCTGAAAAATCCTAAATTCAACCAGTTTTTGGAACCGTTGATTTCTTTACCAATGAGTAAAGTTAATGCTAATAAACCAAAGGTAATCAGTAACATGACAAATTGAACTTTCGGAGATTTGAAGAAATCAATTCTAACAACAAGAGAAAATAAGATGATTAAAACCCCAATCATAAAATAAACAGCTTGGCGTTTCATGAAATGATTGCTGGCAACAGGATAGCCGCCGGTTAAAGATCCTTTTGAAGCGGGCACCATGCTGGCACTATACACCATAACAATACCTATTAATCCGAGCAGGATAAAGGTTACGATCAAACTCAAATCTACACCTTTAGTTGCTTTTCGCAACGCTCTGAGAAATTGCTTCAACTCTAGTCACCTCTAAGATTGTTTTTTTCTTAAATGCGATATGGAATATAAATGCATTAAATACCTATTATAAAGATTTTATTGATAACTATCCAATTTTTAACGGCAAGGGGGAATGAAATGAAGAAAATGAATGTTTGATATATGTAATAAAAAGAAGCCTCGAAACAAGTTCGAGACTTCTTGAAAAAGCTTTGCTTTACACAAGCTTTATTTATTATTTTACGGTATCATAATAACGGATATTATCTGAGATTTCTTTCAAGTAGAAGTTGCCTTTAGGTTCTACTTCTAGTTCTGTCTCAGTATCAAATTCTAAGTTGTCAAAGCGATTAAAGAATTTTTCATATTCTTCAACAGAAAGCGCTTTGCGGTTATCTAGCATTGCTTTATGTGCTTTGACATCAAGATGATCTTGATAGTTATCTACAAGTGTTGCACTGAAGAATTCACCGACTGAACCTGAACCATAACTGAATAAGCCGATATTATCGCCACCGTTTAATTTATGGTTTTCAAGAAGTGAAATCAAGCTAAGATATAAAGAGCCTGTATATACGTTTCCGACATAGCGGTTATAATCTGTTGCAGATTTATAGCCTTCATTTAGTCTTGCTTGTGTATCTTCTGAGGCACTATCTGTTAAAATGGAATCAAGTGCTTTTTGTCCCATTTTTGTAAATGGAACGTGGAAGCATAAAGCAGCAAAGTCAGACAATGATTTATGATGACGTTTCGCGTATTCGTTCCAGCTTTCTTGGAAAGATTTAATGTAAGCATCTTTTGATAATTTACCAGCAACAAGCGGATAAATTTCACCAGATGGACGCCAGAAATCGTAAACGTCTTCTGTATATGCAACTGAATCATCATGTAATTCAAGGATACTTGGGTTATGGCTGATAACCATTGCGACAGCACCTGCACCTTGTGTAGGTTCACCGCCACTGTTCAATCCGTAACGTGCAGTATCGCTTGCAATAACTAATACTTTTTCTTTAGGACGTGGTACTAAATAATCTTTTGCTAATTGAATGGCTGGAGTTGCTGCATAGCATGCCTCTTTCATTTCAAAACAACGTGCAAAAGGTTGGATTCCTAAAAGATGATGAATTTGCACAGCAGAAGCTTTGGCAGAATCGATTGCTGATTCTGTTGCAACAATCACCATGGTAATATCTTTCTTATCTTGTTCTGATAGAATAGGTTGTGCAGCGTTCGCACCCATTGAAACAATGTCTTGAGACACAGGGCTTACAGCCATTTGTGATTGACCAATGCCAATTAAGAATTTGTTTGGGTCTACGCCGCGAGCTTCAGCAAGCTCAGCCATATCTACGTAAAAATTCGGAATATAAAAATTAAGTTGGTCGATACCAATTGTCATAAATAACCAACATCCTTTCTTGATATGTTAAATCACTTTAAATCATATCAAAATAAGGCTAAGAAATACAATTTTAAATTAGTAGCTAGTGATAAAAAAAGGAGACAAAGATTATGAGTAAAATTGCAATTGTCAGTGCTAAACGTACACCAGTAGGTAAATTCAGAGGTAAATTAAGAGATTATTCTGCAGTTCAACTTGGTACAATCGCTTTAGAAGCAGCTATCGATGCAATTGAATTGCCAAAAGATACAATTGAAAATGTTGTTTTCGGTAATGTATTACAAGCTGGGAATGGACAAAATCCAGCACGTCAAATATTAGTCAATGCAGGTTTACCAACTACAACTCCTGGTATGACGATTAATGAAGTATGTGGTTCTGGCCTGAAAGCAGTTATTTTAGGTAAACAACTTATTCAGTTAGGCGAAGCAAAAGTTGTAGCAGTTGGCGGTATTGAAAGTATGACTAACGCCCCTAAATTACTGATCGAAGGCAAAGAAAAACCTGTACCTAGTTTTATGCATGATGGTTTAACAGATGCTTTTGAAAACGTTCCTATGGGTATCACAGCAGAACGTATTGCTGATCAATATGAAGTAACACGCGAACAACAAGATGAATTTGCTGTTAAATCACATCAAAAAGCATATGAAGCAACTAATGCAGGTAAATATAATGAAGAAATGATTCCGTTGAAAGACGCCGATGGAGAAATGATGACGGCAGATGAAGGTATTCGAGGCAACAGTAATGTAGAAAAGTTATCTACATTAGATACTATTTTTAAAGAAGATGGTTCTGTTACTGCTGGTAATGCTTCAAGTATTAATGATGGTGCTTCAGCACTCATTTTAATGGATGAAGATTATGCTAAAGAACATGGTTTTGAAGTTTTAGCTACTCTAGGGGATTACGCAGAAGTAGGTTGTGACCCTGAAATCATGGGTATTGCACCGTTTTATGCTGTAAGCAAATTATTAGAAAAAACAGGCAAAACAATGAATGACATCGATTTAGTAGAAATGACAGAAGCATTTGCTGTACAAAGTATTGCGGTTAAAGATAACTTGAATATTCCTGATGAAAAATTAAATATTTATGGTGGTGCGGTCGCAATTGGTCATCCTATCGGTGCCAGCGGTGCACGTTTAGTAACATCATTAGTCAATGAACTTCATCAAGAAAATAAACAAAGCGGTATTGCAACAGCTTGTATCGGCGGAGGTTTAGGCATCGCTTTAGCAGTTGAAAAAGGAGAATAATTTTTTATGAAAGCATTGGGGAAAGATTTTAGACATTTATCAAGAAAAGATAAATTGCAGCGTTTAAAAGAGAATGGATGGATTTTAGATGAAAGCAGACAAGAATTATGGGATTATCCATTACTTTCTGAAGAAGTTGCAGATAGTTTAATTGAAAACGTCATTACGCAAGGGGCTTTGCCAGTAGGTTTGCTTCCAGATATTGAAGTAGACGGCAAACATTATGCGGTACCTATGATGGTAGAAGAACCTTCTGTTGTCGCTGCAGCAAGTTATGGTGCAAAACTGGTCAATAAAACTGGAGGCTTCCATGTTGAATCTAGTGAACGTTTAATGATTGGCCAAATTGTATTTATGGATGTTGAACAACCTAACAAATTAGCAGAACAGCTTTTAGAGAAAGAAGCGCAAATACATCAAATTGCAGATACAGCTTATCCTTCTATTTTGAAAAGAGGCGGCGGTTATCAAAAAATTGATGTAGATACTTTTTCAGAAGAACAATTGGTTTCTTTAAAGGTATACATTGATACAAAAGATGCGATGGGTGCTAATATGATGAATACCATTTTAGAAGGTATTTCAGGCTTCTTAAAAGGTGAGTGGCCTGATATCAATGTTTTAATGAGTATCTTATCTAACCATGCGACAGCATCAGTGGTTCGTGTTTCTGGAGAAATTGATATTGCTAATTTAGCACGAGGTGATATGGATGGGGCAGAAATAGCGCGTCGCTTAGAAGCAGCATCTGTTTTAGCTTATGTAGATCCCTATCGAGCAGTAACACATAATAAAGGTGTCATGAACGGCATTCATGCAGTAGTATTAGCAACAGGAAACGATACCCGAAGTGCTGAAGCGAGTGCACATGCATATGCATGCAAAGAAGGACAGTATCGCAGTATGACTAAATGGGAATACCTTCCAAGTAAAGCCCGCCTTCGAGGTACAATCGAAATACCGATGACACTTGCAACAGTGGGCGGCGGAACAAAAGTAGTTCCGATTGCACGTCTAGCACAAGAACTTTTGCATGTAGATTCAGCTAAAGAATTAGGAGAAGTAGCAGCAGCAGTAGGATTAGCTCAAAACTTCTCAGCTTGTCGAGCATTAGTATCTGAAGGAATTCAAGAAGGACATATGAGCCTTCAGTACAAATCATTAGCAATTGTAGCAGGGGCTAAAGGTGACGAAATTGAAAAAGTCGCAGATGCATTAAAAACAGCAGATACTGCGAACATGGCTAAAGCTAAGGAAATTATTGCAGATTTAAGAGAATAAGATATATAAAGACCCCCTTGACTAGCAAATGCTAGGTTCAAGAGGGTCTGATTTTATCCGCTATAAATAATCCATTTCAGTTAGATTAATCAATAGAAATATTAGAGCTTACTGAAGAATCTTCAGTACGTTTAGGCAATTTAACAGTTAAAACACCGTCTCTATATTGCGCTGTAATTTCATCGCTTTTAATATTACTGAATGAAAATTCACGTTTTACACTATTGTCACTGCGTTCTCTTTGGATAACGCGGCCTTCTTCATTTTCTGTGCGACTTTCAATTGAACGTTTTGCACTTATAGTCAAAGTACCTTCATCGTAAGATAGATTAATATCTTTCTTCTCAAAGCCTGGTAAATCCACTTTTAAGATATATTGGTTATTTTTTTCGCTAATATCAGTTTTTACAGGATTGATTGTAGGGATTTGATCTATAAATTGACGTCCGAATTCTTTGAACAAATCTGTTGGTTTACTTTCAAAAGCCATCATATCTCTCCTTTGGTCATTTTAATTTAAAAACCTTGCTTTACTTAAAATTTACCCTGTGAAAAGGAAACATAATCTTACTGAATATGAAGTAAGGTTCTTGTGATGATTATACCACGATACTAAAAGGATAGATAATCTCAGGTACTTCATAGCTATTCTTTAGAAAAGTTATCTACGATGAATTTAGAGAGGATAGATTTAATTGTTTTTGCATCTTCAAAAGAGACATCTAAACCGCTGAATACTTCTTTAGAAATATTAGAAATTTCATGTCTGGTATCTATACCTTTGTGCGTAAGTGCAACTTTTAAATTGCGCTCATCATCTTCTTCTCTTTTTCTTGTGACGAGTTCTTTCTTTTCAAGTTTTTTTAGCAATGGAGTCAATGTGCCTGAATCTAAAAACACACGCTGGTCTAGCGTTTTAATATTTAACGTCTCATGATCCTCAAGTGCTAAAAGTACAATATATCCAGTATATGTTAAATCGTACTTTTTCAAGTAAGGGCTGTATCTTTTGATAATCTCTTTTGATGAAACATAGAATAAAAAACATAATTGTTTTTCTAAAAAACTGTTGTTTTCGTACAATTAAATCACTCCTTATTAAAAACCACGATATTATGAACGGTTTCCATTGTCAAGAATGAAACAAATAAATGTAATTGTTTCTTTTATTTATATTTGAATTTAAATTCTTATTAATATACCTCCAATAGTTAAAGACAAACATTTTTTTAACGAAATGTACATGGTTGTAAAAGCTGATGTAATAAAGTGAATGAAAAGTATTTACTGTTAAAAGAAAGCTAGTTTTAAAAACGTTTTAACTTACGACAATTTTGTTACAATGAGGACAAAATAGTTACTAAATCAGACGAAATCATTCATAATTGAAAAGATAGAGTGAATGAAAGCACAGTATTGCATCATATCGCGAGAAGGAGTCAAAAAATGAAGAAGGAAAGAATATTACCACTTATATTGATTTTAATAGGCTCTCTTATTTTAGCGACCTTATTCTTTTTTGGGTTAAAAGTATATCAAGGGAAGCAAAATCTAAAATTAGTGGATCAATATATTACAGAACATCATTTAGATACTAAGATTAAATCAGAAAAGAAAAAATTCAATGCAAAAGATGGCGTTTATTACAAAGAAGTTGTCTTTAAAGATGAACCAGACAAAACATATGTTATCCAGCCAATGGGTACTTCACGTGGGTTATTTGCACAAGCTTTTGATACACAAACGAAAAAACATTTGAAAAAAGCGAAACATAATTTCTTTGATGACAATTATAAGCTTAAATAACCGATTAAGTATGTTAAAATAAATGTGATTAAGACATTAAACACGATAAATAGTGTTTAGTGTCTTCTTTGCGTTAAATAAGAAATCTATAATTTAAAGGTCGATGAATCGATTTAATGACATTTTCATCAACTTTACCATAATGTGATTAATATCACCCAAAATGGTTATAACACCTTTAGTATCAGCATAGAGAAATAACATGATAGGAGGGACAGTATGGCACACAGAAATCAGAAACGGTGGCCGGGATTTGTTTTAGTAATCATAGGAGCAGTATTTTGGGGTGTCGGGGGAACGGTTTCCCAATGGTTATTTGAAAACAAACATTTACCGGTGACTTGGTTCGTGGGTGTGAGATTGTTAGTATCTGGTTTGCTCTTGATTCTTACTTCGTTTTTCTTAGAAGGTAAGAAAACAATTACAATTTGGACAGATAAAAAAGCCATAATAAAATTGATAGTGTATTCGCTCTTGGGTATGCTGGGTGTACAATATTGTTTCATGGCAACAATTCATTATGGTAATGCTGCAGTACTACATTGCTGCAATATTTAGGTCCAGTTATCATTATTTTATATCTTGTCGCAACTAAAGTTATTAATTTTAAATGGAAAGAAGGTATCGCAGTCACATTAGCGTTGGGCGGTACATTCTTATTATTAACGAACGGTTCCCTTGCAACATTGTCAGTTCCTATGCCAGCCATTGTATGGGGGCTGATGTCAGCTTTTGCAATGGCCTTTTATACAATATATCCAGTTCAACTATTGGCTAAATGGGGAACTGTGAATGTCGTTGGATGGGCTATGTTTATAGCCGGTATATTCTTAAACTTCTTACATCCTATTTGGCAGGTTGATACGTCAAATTGGGACATAAGAGTACTGATTTATATATTTATTTCAGTTATTTTAGGAACAGTGTTTGCATTCTGGCTCTTCATTTCTAGTTTGAATTATCTATATCCTCAAGAAGCTAGCGTACTTGGTACGATAGAACCATTAACTGCAATTTTATTATCTGTAGTATGGTTAGGTGTATCTTTCGGTATTTGGCAGGTTGCAGGAGTAGGTTGTATTGTATTGATGGTCATATTCTTGGCCGTCGTCAAAGATTAATAGTGTTTACCTTATAATTAGGATAGAAAGTTATAAGTTGCCTTTTGATACTAATTACACTAATTCATATTTACTTTTTAATCATTTAGTGTAATATTAGGATGAACTTTTAATTTTTTCTATCCTAATTATTTGTTTTCTGATATAATTAAACAATGTCAGAAAAAGGGGAGATGCATCAATGGCTTTATTTAAGCGAAAAATTAGTTTACCAATGCAGGTTATGATTGCACTGGTTCTTGGCGTTGTTGTAGGACTATTATTATATGGACATAAAGATGTAGCGAACTATATCCAGCCGCTTGGTGACATATTTTTAAACTTAATTAAAATGATTGTCATTCCAGTAGTTTTTTGTTCACTGGCATTATCAATATCAGGTGTTGGTGAATCTAAAACAGTTGGGCGATATGGTTTAAAAACAATTGTGTATTTTGAAATTATCACAACAATTGCAATTGCTTTAGGTGTATTGTTTGCTAATTTATTTAAACCGGGGACGGGCTTAGATCCAAACAAATTACCTAAAGGCGATATTTCGAAGTATGAATCATCAGCGCATGCAGCTGAGCATTCTACATATGGTAATCATTTTATCGATACAATTGTAAACATTATTCCAACAAACTTTTTCGAAGCATTAGCTAAAGGTGAATTGCTTCCGATTATCTTCTTCGCAGTATTCTTTGGTTTAGGTATTGCGGCAATCGGTGAAAAAGGTAAACCTGTCAAAGATTTCTTAGGCGGCGTGTTGGAAGCAACATTCTGGATGATCAATAAAATTTTAAAACTCGCTCCATTAGGCGTGTTTGCATTTATTTGTGTAACAATAATGACATTTGGTGCTTCAGCATTAATTCCGTTATTAAAACTTGTCTTAGTTGTAGTCGGCGCAATGGTATTCTTTGTGGTCGTTGTACTTGGAATTGTAGCGAAATTAGTTGGCACTAGTGTATTTGATATTATAAAAGTATTAAAAAGTGAAATCTTACTGGCCTTTTCAACATCAAGTTCTGAAGCAGTATTACCAGTAATGATGCAGAAAATGGAAAGATTTGGCTCACCAAAAGATATTACATCTTTTGTTATCCCGATTGGTTATACTTTCAACTTAGACGGATCTGCTTTATACCAATCAATTGCAGCATTATTTGTAGCACAAATGTACGGTATTCATTTAAGTTTACCTGAGCAATTAGTCTTAATCTTTACTTTAATGATTACTTCTAAAGGTATGGCAGCGGTACCAGGTACTTCAATTGTTGTATTATTAACAACATTAGGTTCAATGGGATTACCAGCAGCCGGACTTGCATTGATTATCGGTGTTGACCGTATCTTAGATATGGTACGTACTTGTGTTAACGTAGTAGGTAACGCTTTATCTACAGTAGTAATTGCTAAATGGGAAGGCGTATTTGATAAAGAACAAAACAAAGACTATTTAAATTCTATTTAAACAAATTAAAAAATTCAGCGGAGACTTCGGTCTTACGCACATTAAACTTTCTGACATAATTTATATTCTATGAGGCACTAGTCGTATTTTTGACTAGTGCCTTTTTAAATTGAAAAAAGCTGGAGCAATCAAATGTCCCAGCTTGAATAAAATCATATTTAATTAGTGATCCATGTGCATGTTTTTCATATCATGAATTTTCATCATTAAGCCATGAGGAATATCGTCGTGCTTCACAACTTTTTTCTTACTGAAATCATCAGAGCCTTCTTTTTTAACTAACATGACAAATTGACCTTTTTTAGGTTTGAAATTGTCATCTGTTTTAATGTGTACGTCTTTTTCAACTTTTTGGTCTTTTTCACGCACCATTTTTTCTACAGTATGATTGTCTTTCATGATACCGTAGTATGTATCTTTTTTACCAGAAGACATCATCATAATGATTAAAACAATACAAATTACTGCCATCACAGCAATTAAAGTGAAGCCTAAAGCCTTTTTATTTTTCATTATTATGCTCCTTTCTCTTTATAGTTAGTTATACATAATTTATTCGAAGAATGCAATGAGAAGTGATTATATTAAAAGAAGACTTTGTTACAATGGAGAGGATATGTGAGAAAGGAAGGCGTTTAAAATGAACATCATTGTCTATTGCGGAGCGAGTGAAGGAAATAACCCTATTTATAAAGAAGCGACAGTGTCGCTTGGCAAGTGGATGGCAAATCAGAACTATGGTTTAGTTTTCGGCGGCGGAAAAGTCGGACTGATGGGAACATTAGCAGATACGGTTAAAGCACATGGAGGTCATGCAATCGGTATAATGCCTCAATTTTTAGCAGACCGGGAAATTGCGCATGAGGGTTTAGATGAATTGATTATTGTGGATACTATGGCAGAACGTAAAGCAGCAATGCTTGAGAGAGGTAATGTCTGTTTAGCACTGCCAGGAGGTCCTGGGACGTTGGAAGAAATTACTGAGATGGTATCTTGGTCACGTATTGGTCAAAATAATAACCCTTGCGTATTTTGGAATGTAAATGGTTATTATGACAAAATTCAATCGTTTTATAACCAAATGGTAGAAGAAGGATTCTTATCTCAAGATGACAGAAATTTAATGTGCTTTACAAATGATTATGATGAATTAATCCAATTTGTAGAATGCTATCAATCACCGAACATACGACAATATTAAAAATATCGCATCACATTCTGTTTATAAGTGAATGTGATGCGATATTTTTAAGTTCAAAGTTTGCCGCGTCTCCATAAAAGAATGAAGACTACAGTTACCAGAACTAAAGAAATACATAATGTGACAATCCATGAGACAGGACTATGATCATTGATCGGCAGAGGAACGTTCATTCCGAAGAAGCTGAAGACCAATGTCGGCAACGTTAGGAAAACAGTGAAGAGTGTCAAAGTTTTCATGATAGTATTCATATCATTTGATAAGAGTGACTCATAAGATGTCGTGATACTCTCTAATATACGTGTGTGTAGTTCAGTTGTTTCAATAGCTTGGTTTGTTTCGACAAATAAATCTTCTATTAAATCCTCATCTTCTTCAAAGCGCTTAATAGGAGGTAGTTTAAACAACCGTTTAAAAACGTCTTCATTACCTTTAAGTGCTGCCAAGAAGTAGACCAAACTTTTTTCAACTTCCATTAAATTATAGAGCTGCTTATTAGTTACAGATTTTTTTAAATCGCGTTCTATACGTAAACGAGATTTATTCAACAATCGTAAATTACGGTTGTAATGATTCGACACTGTAACAAGAATGTTTAAAGCAAGTTGACTACGATAATGCAAATTATTGCCCGGTTTTGTAAAGTGTTCTAAAAAGTCGACATCGTGATCGCAGACTGTAATTAATCGGCCATGTCCGATTACGATACCGAGTGGAATTGTCATAAAAGATAATATCTTATGATTGTTTTTATTTACAATAGGAATGTCGATGATAATTAATGAATAACCGGTTTCATCATCAAATTCAACACGAGCACTTTCATCAGCATCTAAGGGGTCCTTAAGAAAATCCTCAGGTATATTAAAGTCTTCAATCAATTTTTCCACTTCTTCGCGACTCGGTTCAATCATATTGATCCATAAGCCTTCGTCTAAGGAAGTCGTGTGGATATCTTGATGAATATTATGCTTATATGCAGTTATCATTGAGGGACCTCCCTTTCTAAAATTTGAATTGATTTTTAAATCTTATGAATTAGTTTACAATATAGGATAACGCTTTGCTTAATTTAATAAATATACGCTTAATTATAGTACCATAATTTAATTATTTGTGTAGTCTAACTTGAAAGGGAGTGGCACCATTGGCAACAACAATTCAGTATTTAATCAGAATGATCTCTAATGAAATGAAAATAAAAGCAGATCGTTTATTAGAGCCTTATGGGATTACACAAGAACAAGCTCAAATTTTGCGCTTTATTTTCGAACATGAATCAAAAGCTATTACTCAAAATGATTTAATAGAAACATTTAATCTTAAAGGCGCAACAGTGAGCAGTACATTAACAAGTTTGAAAAAGAAGAAATTGATAGACCATTTTGTTGATGAAGATGATACCAGAAAAAAACGAGTAGGTCTCAGTCGTACAGCATATAAAGAGGTTCGAGATATTATCGAAGTTTTGAATAGAGTAGAAACTGTGATTTTTGAAGGAATACCTGATGCTGATCGAGATGCCTTGAAATCTATATTGATAACGATGCATGATAATTTGCAAGAACTTGATGAAATGTAAACATTATGTGTCAATCGTCTGACTATATGAAATGCGCTTTCTGAAAAGCTGTATATCATATATAATATGAATTGATATAGAGGAGGACCGATTATGCGCAGAATATTATATACATTTTTGACTTATACCATTATTGGTTTATTAAGCGGCGTATACTATCGTGAGCTGACAAAAGCTTATGATTTTACAGGTGATACACAACTTGTAGTCGTACATACGCATACATTAATGTTAGGTATGTTTATGTTCTTGATTTTGATTGTTTTTGAAAAACTTTTCCAATTAAGTAAATATTATTTATTTAACTGGTTCTACTATGTTTATAACATTGGTGTTGTTGTTACAGTCGGTATGATGGCTATTAAAGGAACAATGCAAGTAGTAGGTGCACACGTTTCACCAGGACTTGCAGGTATTGCAGGACTTGGCCATATGACATTGTCTGCTGGCTTCATCATTTTATTCTTCTTATTGAAGAAAGCAATTCTTACAGATCCGATTGATGGAAAACCATATCAAAAATAAGATTTAAAGTGTATCACTGATTTTAGTGATATGCTTTTTTATTTTTCAAAAGGGAAAGGGTGCTAAACAAGATAAAGTGTTGTAAAATATAGTTGAGAATAATTTTCAATTAAATAATGCTTCTAGATAGATAATTGGAGGACAAGATTATGAAAGATGTAACGATTATCGGCGGTGGACCAGCTGGTTTATATGCAAGCTTTTATGCTGGTTTGCGGGGTATGTCGGTGCGTTTAATAGATGTTCAGGATAAACTAGGCGGCAAGATGCAGTTGTATCCTGAAAAAATAATTTGGGATATCGGCGGTATCGGACCTAAACCATGCTACCAAATCATTGAAGATATGATTGGACAAGGTTTGCATTTTCAACCGGAAGTAAATTTAGAAACACGTGTGACTAATATTGAAAAGTTAGGCGATTGTCATTTCGAAATTACGACAGACAAAGATGAAGTGTTTGAAACGAAGTCAGTAATTATTGCAGTTGGTGGAGGTATTATAAACCCTAAACCTCTTGATATTAAAGATGCTGAACGTTATCAAATTTCTAACTTACATTATGTTGTTCAGAAACTTTCACGCTTTTCAGGGAAAAAAGTAGTGATTTCTGGAGCAGGCAATGCAGCACTTGATTGGGCTTGTGATATCGCACCTTATGCTGAAAGTGTAAGACTGGTTTATCGAAAAGATAAAATGAAAGGCTATGAAGGAACACAAGCTAAATTATGTGATAATGGCATCAA
Organism: Staphylococcus carnosus; assembly: GCF_900458435.1. Classification (NCBI taxonomy): domain Bacteria; kingdom Bacillati; phylum Bacillota; class Bacilli; order Caryophanales; family Staphylococcaceae; genus Staphylococcus; species Staphylococcus carnosus. The sequence goes on from NZ_UHCT01000001.1 coordinate 687,540, forward strand.
GCTTCATCCGAACTCTCAAATTACAGCTTTAATCGGTGATGATCAGCATGAAAAAATTAAAGAGATCGTACTCGAAAATAGTGAAACAGGTGAAGCAGAGACAATACCTGTTGATGAAGTAATTATCAGCCATGGATTTGATATTGAAAATCCATTATTAGAAGAAGCTGCAACACAATTAGAAATGGAAAATGACTACCAAATTAAAGGACAAGGCAATACACAAACAAGCATTGATGGTATATTTGCCTGCGGTGATGTCATTCACCATGGCGCGAAAGCGCACTTAATTGCAAGTGCCTTCAGTGATGCTGGTAATGCTGCTAATTTAGCAAAACAATATATTGAACCTGAAGCAGCTGAAGAAGGTTACGTATCAAGCCATAACGAAATATTTAAAGAAGACAATAAAGAGATTATTGAAAAGTATAATCAACAATAAAGAAATTTTAAAAGTGCCCGTGGAAATGATATATTTCTGCGGGTTTTGTTTATAGAAGAGAGTTAAAGATAATAAAAAGTGCTATCTTCAATAAAATGAAAATAGCACTTCTCAATATCGATTAGATATTTTATTTATGACGGTCTAAGTTTGCTGAAGTTGCAGAAGTACGTGCGCGTAATTCTGCTTCAATTTCTTCTAAGCTGCGTCCGCGTGTTTCTGGCAAGTATTTTACCACGAAGAAGAGTGCGCCGATACCGATGACAGCAAAGATTAAGAATACACCTTGTGTTGGCATTACTGCTGTTAACATTGGGAAAAATTGAGCAACTAATAGACTTCCGATTGAAAGGACTAAAGCTGCAATGCCTGTTGCTGCACCACGTGCACGCATTGGGAATAACTCTGGTAACATTACCCATAAAACAGGCCCCCATGAAATACCAAAGAAAATGATGAAAATTGTTAAGCAGATAATGCTGACCCATGCAGATGATTGCACACCCATAGACCAGATTAAAATAGCCATGATTACTAGTGAAGCGACCATACCGATATTACCGATGACTAATAATTTTTTACGATCGATTTTATCGATAATCATAATTGCAACAATAGTCACTAAAACGTTAACAACACCAATACCTACTGTACCAAGAATTGATGCTGAATCTCCCAATCCTGCTTTAGTGAAAATTTTCGGTGCATAGTAGATTATCGCATTAATACCAATGATTTGTTGGAACAATGCAAAGACACTTCCGATAATTAATGTTGGTCGTAACCAAGGTGATTTTAATACATTCCAAGTGCTTTCAGAAATCGCATTGATTTCTTTCATTTCTGCAATTTCTTTATCGATTTCATTTGCCGGGAATGTTAATTCCATAACTTTTCGAGCGGCTTTTTCACCACGGTGTTCTAAAAGCCATCTTGGACTTTCTGGCATAAAGGCTACACCGATTAATAAGATTAAAGATGGTACAACTGCTAATCCAAGCATCCATCTCCAGCCTTCAATACCTGCAAATGCATAGTTAATCAAGTATGATGATAAAATACCGATAGTAATCATTAATTGGTTCAATGAACTTAAAGAACCACGTGATTCTGTCGGTGCCATTTCAGATAAATAAACAGGTACAATTGCTGTAGAACCTCCGACTGCAAGTCCGATAACAATTCGACCAACTACTAAGAATGGCATAGATGGTGAGAATGCTAAAATTAATGCACCAATGATATAGACAATTGCGATAATAAACACAACGCGTCGGCGTCCGAGTTTATCAGAAGCAGGACCACTGAGTGCAGAACCCGCGATAGCACCAATTAACATAGATGATACAACAAGTCCTTCTGTACCACTTGTTAAGTGGATATCTTTTCCGATAAATAACAAGGCGCCTGAGATAATTCCCATATCATAGCCGTATAATAATCCCCCTAATGCGCCTAGGAAAAAGATGAGGCTTTTATTAAAATTTTTCCCCATAAGTAAACCTCCAGTATATTGAATTCAGATTAAGTATACGCTTTCATAAAATTAAAGTAAATATGATTATAATGTGTCGTTAATAATTATATTATTTAGAATTAAAGGGAATATTGGTTTAATTCAGAAAAATTAACTGATATGTATCGATAGAAAAAATACCATCCCTTCAAAAGAAGAAATGGTATTATACTTCATTAATTTTCGTCATTGACTTTTACTACATAACGTCCGGTTACTTGATGAGATAAAACATTATCAATTGCTTCAGGCAACTCTTTAAAATCAATAATATTTTTAATCGTATGCAATTGTTCAGGTTTCAAATCTGTTGCTAAACGACGCCAAATTTGTTTGCGAAGCAGCATAGGTGTTTCAACTGAATCGACACCTAATAAATTATTGCCGCGCAAGATGAAAGGTAAGACTGTTGCATCGAATTCAACACCATCTGTATTTCCGATTAATGCCACGCTGCCTCTGATTTGTAAATGTTTCAAGACATCGCCCACATGACTGCCACCAACTGGATCAATTACAGCTTGCCATTCGCGTTTACCGAGTGGTTTTTTTGAAGTCTCTTCCAAACGAGGAACGATTTCTTTAGCACCTAATGATTTTAGGTAATCAGCTGCTTCATTATTACCTGTACTAGCAACAACTTTAAAACCAATATTGCTTAGCATCATCACAGCTAAACTGCCGACACCGCCACTTGCCCCACGAACTAAAACAGGCGCACCTTCAACAGTTAAACCATTATCTTCTAATTTTTGAATGGCTAAAGCAGCAGTATAGCCAGCAGTACCATAAATCATTGCTTCTTCTAATGTTAACCCTTTAGGAAGTGGAACAATCCATTCTTCTTTTACTTTTGCTAATTCACTAAAGCCCCCGTGATGTGATACCCCTAAATCATAACTTGTCACAATCACTTTATCGCCTGGTTTATGTGCAGAAGAATTAGATTCTACAACAGTACCTGCTAAATCGATACCAGGAATAATAGGATATTCTTTTACAACACCAGCTCCCTTAGCTGCTGCTAACGCATCTTTAAAGTTGATGCTTGTATAGGCCACACGGACTAATACGTCACCATCATTCAATTCATCTATAGGTAAATTCTTGAAAGATGAAGTTACGTTTCCCTCAATTTTATTTGAAAAATAAGCTTGGAATGTCTCTGTCATATATATTGATTCCTTTCGATAGATTAAACTAAAAAAATTTTAACACGTAAAAATGTCGACAACAACCGAGAGTATTTCTAGTGTATAATTAATGAACATAAAAGGTATATAAGAATTAAAGATTAAAAGAATATTAACAATTTTAATGTTTATAAAATATAATGGAGGTGAATAGTTTAATAAGGACTTAATAAGATATAACATGAGGAGGAAATCCAATGAAAAAGTTATTTGCCGACATTTTAACGTTAATGTTAGTGCTCGCTGCTTGTGGTAATGATGACAGCAAAAAAGAAGATGACAACAAAGATAAAGACAAAACAACACAAGAAAGCGACAGCAGTAAAAAAACTGATAGTAAAGACAACAAAGACAAAGATAAGAGCAGTAAAGATGAAAATAGTAAGGATAGTAATACTAAAGACTCTAAATCAAATGAAAATAATGCATCATCATCATCTTCTGATAACAGCAATTCTGACAACAGCACTTCCGACAATGCTTCAACAAATAATGATTCAAATAGTGCTTCTAATTCAGAAGGAAATTCAACTTCTGATAATGCTTCTGATAATCAATCACAAAGTAATCAGCAAGCAACAAACAATAATGATAGCCAAAATCAGGCAAATCAAAATGGTAACAATGCAAGTACAACAAATGTGAATGGAAATCAAAATGCAAATACAACACAAACGGGTTATGTAGCACCATATCAAAGTCAAAATGCTGTACCTGCAGCACGTAATATTGTGCAACCGCCAGCTAATAACCAAGTTGCTCTGAAAAATTTACCGAATTTCCCGCAATCATTAACTACAGCACAAAACGCAGCAGATTCATTAAATGGTCAACAAAATGCATATAACGACTATGGTATCGATAGCCTTGATAATGGCACGTATTCATATGTCTTCAGTTTTGCAAACAAAGCGAACCCTGGAACATTTACCATTGTTAGTGTTAATCAAAAAGGCGAAGCAAGTGTGCTTGATCCAGCTTATAATGGACAACAATAATTAAGATTAACTATAAAAACTCGAGTGCAAAATAGATTGCACTCGAGTTTTTTAGATTGATTTACTTTTTACGTTTTCGTGCGGAATTAGGTAGGTTTTGAACAATTAAGCTGGAAATCGTCTCGAAAGAATGATTATTTCGGTTGAGGTATGGATTTCCAATAGGTTTAATACGCTGTTCAATCAAGTCATTGATTAACTGATCTGCATCTTTGTAGCGCACTCGGTTAAAGGTTTTCAATACCTCAGGATATAAACCGCGTTCTTTTTCATACTCAGCTATATTCGGTGTATATAGCGCTGTCGGCAAGTTGATAGTTAACGAATCAAAAACAATTGATGAATAATCGCTTAAAACAACATCTGAAGCCAAAATTAAATCTTGTGTTTCAATATGTGCTGAAGGTATGATGACTTCTTTCGGTAAATACTCAGCCATGTTTTTCAATTCTTCAATATGGCCTTTATAAATGAAATTATAATGTGCTAATAATTTTGGGGTGATAGGTAAGAGATTTTCTTTATGACTATCTGTCTGCCAAGTAGGTGCATATAACAATGTCGGTTTATTCAAATCTAACTGCAGTTCCTTTTTAATGAAACGTACGTAAGGTCTATCGTCTTTTTTATCAATTAAATAACGTACGCGAGGATATCCGCATGCAATCATTTCACTATTTTGCATAGGATAAGCTGACTCGAATAAATCAGCAGCTCTCATACTATCGCAAATTAAATAATTTTGCTGTATCCACTTATTATATTTTCGGGCACGATAATTATATATTTCTTTATTTTGGAACGGCTCTTTACTATCTAAGAATAGTTTTTTTATAGGCGTACCATGCCACAATTGAATAATAGTTCCATTAAGCTTTAAATGATCAGGGATATAACTTTCAGCTACTACAACACTTGCATTTTCAATTAAGTTTTCAGCTTCGGGATCATCAGGCTGTATAAAATGCGGTCCAGTTGCTTCTGATGTAATAAAGTAAACAGGATATCGAGAATGGTGTTTAGCAAAGTAATTAAATAAATATCGAGAGTTGCCTCTGAATCCGTAATCAAAACCTAAAAAGACAACAGCACCATTTAAGTTTGTGGAAATTGGTTCATCTATATTACTGTGTTTTTGATGCTTTTCATAGCTTCTATCAAGCACTGAACTTGTAATGAAATGCGGTACTTTGAAGCGTGTGTTCCATAACATTTTGTCAATAAAACGCGGGTTTTCCGGCATAGCACATTGATTCATTTTAAATGGCTTTTTATGATGATGAAGATAAGCTAATTTATTTAAATTAAAATGCGTTAATTCTGTAAAACTTCGGTCTTGTAAAGTTGTATAGAAAGAAGCAGAAGTGCGACAGCTTTCTTTAAAATCAAAAACAACATGGCCATCAACCTTAACTTTATGAAATAGTAAGATTGCTGCCATTAAGTCAAAAGCAGTCTCGCAACTTTCAGATTTAAGTTGTCGGATACTTTGTTGGATACTGAATATCATATTCGGATAGTGATTGATATTATTCATCCATTCATCAAAAGTAAGTGAAGTGTTTCCGAAATAACGGCAGTCATTTTGATAATATTGGTCTAGTGTATAGTCAATAATTACAGATTCTTTTATATCATTTTGCGTTATAGCATCCATTTGATCAGGATAAATATCTATGTTCAAGTCAGTGGGAATAAAATGCGTATAGCCATCTTTTTTTGCCTTCTTTAAAGCAAATAGCATTTCATCTCCTTGTTTATATTCTAATTTTATTATTTTCATTGTAAAACCTCTTTGATATTCATATGAATAAAATACAATCATTTTTAATGCATTGTTATCATAATTTATTAATCTCTATTTTATCACTTCAATTAAAAAGAAGGAAAGAGAACCTTCAAGTTAAAAGAGAAAGTTTTCGAAAATCCAAGTTATATAAAACTGTATCAATAAAAGCTGATTTGATGACTGATACAGTAAAGTGAGACATAGCTTAAATGTAAGCGTATACATTGATATTAAAGGGTTTTTATTAAAAAAACAGATTGAAAAAACCATAAAAAAAGATTGAACAGAGACTATAATCATGGTATATTATATGTGAATTAATTCACATATACAAATGAAGTAAATTATATACAAACTAGCAACAAAATAAAAAATAGAAAGAAGCGGGGAGAACAATGTTAGTATCATCTTTTGATCCATTCAATAATCTTGTATTATCAAGTCTTGTAGCAAGTATTCCGATTATTTTATTCTTGTTATGTTTAACAATCTTTAAAATGAAGGGGATTTACGCTGCGATTACTACTTTAGTTGTTACGTTGATTGTAGCAACATTAATCTTTAAATTACCAGGAGGTTCAGCTACTGGAGCTGTAATAGAAGGTTTTTACCAAGGTTGGCTGCCTATTGGTTATATCGTAATTATGGCTGTATGGTTATATAAATTATCAACTAAAACAGGACAATTCGGTATGATTCAAGACAGTATTGCCAGTATTTCACAAGACCAACGTATTCAATTGTTATTAATCGGTTTTTCTTTTAATGCGTTTTTAGAAGGTGCAGCAGGATTTGGTGTACCAATCGCAATTTGTTCATTACTTTTAATTTATTTAGGTTTTAAACCTTTACAAGCTGCAATGTTGTGTTTAGTAGCAAATGCAGCGGCTGGGGCATTTGGTGCCATTGGTTTGCCGGTAGCAGTTATTGACACTTTGAACTTGCATGGCGGTATTTCTGCAATTGAAGTTTCACGTTACTCAACTTTTACATTAGCGTTTATTAACTTCTTTATTCCTTTCTTATTAGTGTTTATCCTTGATGGATTTAAAGGTATTAAAGAAACTTTGCCAGCAATTTTAGTTGTATCTATTACTTACACTGTACTTCAAGGTATTCTTACATTGGCACAAGGACCGGAATTAGCAGATATTATCCCGCCGCTTGCTTCAATGGGAGCCCTTGCTTTATTCAGCAGAAAGTTTCAGCCGAAAAATATTTTCCGTATTCAAAAAGATGCAAAACCGCCTAAAATCAGAAAGCTATCTGTTAAAGAAGTATTATATGCATGGAGTCCGTTTTATATTTTAACCATCTTTGTAATGATTTGGAGTATGCCGTTCTTTAAAAAACTATTCTTACCAGGAGGTGCATTAAGTTTCTTAACTGCAGCTATTCCATTACCTGGTACAATGAGCGAAGCAACTCATAAATCGATCGTATTGAACTTTAACATTATTGGTCAAACAGGAACAGCTATTTTATTAACAATTATTATTACGTTGTTATTATCTAAAAATACAACACTTAAAGATGCAGGACTTTTACTTGGAGAAACTTTTAAAGAGTTATGGATTTCTATCTTTACTATTTGTTTCATTTTGGCAGTATCAAAGTTAACAACTTATGGGGGATTAAGTGCAGCAATGGGACAAGGTATTTCTAAAACTGGAGGTATTTTCCCACTATTATCACCAATCTTAGGTTGGATCGGTGTGTTTATGACAGGTTCTGTTGTAAACAACAACTCATTATTTGCGCCAATTCAAGCTTCCGTTTCAAGTCAAATCGGAGTGAGCGGCGGATTGCTTGTAGCAGCAAATACTGCTGGGGGAGTTGCAGCTAAAATTATTTCACCTCAATCAATCGCAATTGCAACAGCAGCTGTTAAAGAAGTAGGTAAAGAATCTGAACTCTTAAAAATGTCATTAAGATTCAGTGTTGGTATTTTAGTCTTTATCTGTATCTGGACATTTATATTATCTTTAATATTCTAACTTTAAAAAATACCGTTGTATGCTTGTTGATATGCATATAACGGTATTTCCATGAATATGTATTATTAAAAATTAAAGTAATGGGAATCCCAAGTCAATTTCAGTTGATTTGGGATTCTTGTTGACTATTGGCTGCTTTCATAAAATCTTGGTAAACACGGTCTGGAGAATATTGCGCTACAGTTTCAAAGCCACGTTCTATAATTTTTCCTTGTTCGGAAGGTGGTGCAGAAATCACGTTTGAAATATCATCTGCTAAGTCTTCGAAGTTTTGATAATCTGCAAGATAGCCATTATATCCAGAGCGGATTAAAGTTTCAGGACCAGCGTTACCTTTAAAGCTGACAACAATATCACCTTGATTCATCGCTTCTAAAATAATCAGACCAAAGCCTTCATTTCTAGAAGGGACTACAGTAATGGTACTCTCTGCTAATCGAAGCGGTAAATGCATTGTAGAAGGGTGAATAGAAACAATATCATTTAATTGATGTTGTTGAATATAATCTTCTAAATCATTTCGTTGTTGACCATCGCCATAAATCTTGAGTGAATAATTCATTTCACGCAAACTCTCTTGAATTAATTCAACACTTTGCAGCAACAAGTCAAACCCTTTTTCATATTCTAAGCGGCCGGCTGCAATAATTTGCGGCTTCTTGGGTATTTCTATGCGTGATTCACTTATCATATTGGGAACTGTATAAACGGGTACATGCGTTGCTTTTTCATAAGCTTTGCGGTCTGCATCTGTCAAAGTAGTAATGCAGTTTAAATCTTTGTAAGCTTCTATGATCTCTTTTTGATAAGAAGTTGGGTGTGCATGTAAGTTCATATGTTCCATTCCAATTGTCATGACAGAAGAAGGTGCATGATCAGCGATTAAAACATTATAGCTGGCACGTGTGCCTACTAATATATCTGTATCTACTTCTGATATTGCACGGACAATTTTCTTTTCTACATAACTAGAAAATTGATTTAACCCAGGTTCATAACTTGATAAGATAGTAGGTTTGAAAAATGGTGTCCATTTACGTAATCGATTGATGGTGATATTTAAAACATTTTTAAGTCTTAGATTATAGTCTATGAGTGACGTAACCTTAATATTATTATGAAGTTTAAAATAAGGAGACTTGCTGCCCTTGAATACAGAAATAATTTCTACATCATGTCCTTTATCTGCCAATACATTTGCTAATTGGGTTACTGCTTTAACTGTCCCGCCCATAGCAAATATGTTGTGCATTAAGAATGTAATTGACTTCATATTTATGTCAGCTCCTCCTGTAATTTCATTCAATTATAGCATATTACCTGTGTTTTAATGCAATGTACAGTGCATTAAAGCAACATTCTATATTTATTTGCCGATTAAGTATCCTTACCCCTTTTGTCTTGAGATGAATACGTATATAATAAAGGAATAGAACAAATTATTCTTCATTACATCAAAGTGGTTGTAACCTAACAACTAAAGACGTTCTTAGGTGTGTTAGTTTTTATAATAGAAAGCGCTTTCTCAAGAGAGGGTTGAGAAGCATACTTAAGTGTATGTCATCTTTAATTATTAAAAAGGGGGCTGTATTTGTTATGAGTGCACAACATAGCAAAACAGATGTCATCTTAATTGGTGGCGGAATCATGAGTGCGACATTAGGTACTTTATTAAAAAAAGTTGCACCGGAAAAAGAAATTAAAGTTTTTGAAAAATTGAAAGAACCAGCAGAAGAAAGTTCAAATGCTTGGAATAACGCAGGTACCGGGCATTCTGCATTATGTGAGATGAATTATACAAAAGAAATGCCAGATGGCTCTCTTGATATCTCCAAAGCATTGAAAGTCAATGAACAATTCCAAGTATCTAAACAATTTTGGGCTTACTTAGTTAAACATGGTAACTTAACACAACCAGAAGAATTCATTCACAGTGTACCGCATATGAGTTTTGTAATCGGCGTACGCAACGTTGATTTCTTAAGACGTCGTGTCAAAGCATTAACTGAAAATGCGCTTTTCAAAGAAATGACGATGACTGAAGATAAAGATAAAATTGCTGAGTGGTTGCCATTGATGATGGAAGATCGCACAAGTCCAATTCCTGTTGCAGTGAGTCGTGATAAATCAGGTACAGATGTGAACTTTGGCGCTTTAACTCGTAAATTATTCAACTATTTAGAAGAAAATAATGTTCAAGTTGAATATGAACATCAAGTGCTAGATATTAAACAACAAAAAGACGGTACTTGGAAAGCTAAAGTCAAAGATTTACTTACAAACGATGTCACAATTTATGAATCTGATTTTGTATTTATCGGTGCAGGCGGCGCAAGTTTACCACTTCTCCAAAAAACAAATATCAAAGAATCTAAACACATCGGCGGATTCCCAGTCAGCGGTATTTTCTTAGTATGTCAAGATCCAGAAATCGTAGAACAACATGATGCTAAAGTATACGGTAAAGCTAAAGTAGGTGCACCGCCAATGTCTGTACCTCACTTAGATACACGTTATATCGATGGTAAAAAATCATTATTATTCGGTCCATTTGCTGGCTTCTCACCAAAATTCTTGAAAACAGGTACTAATATGGATTTAATCAAATCTGTAAAACCGAATAACCTGTTAACAATGTTATCAGCAGGTGTAAAAGAAATGCCGTTAACACAGTACTTAATTTCACAATTAATGTTGTCTGATGAAGAGCGTATTGAAGAATTAAGAGAATTTATTCCTAATGCTAAAAAAGAAGACTGGAGCCCTGTAGTTGCAGGCCAACGTGTACAAGTGATTAAAGATACAGATAAAGGTAAAGGTACATTACAATTCGGTACAGAAGTAATTGTAAACGAAGACGGTACTTTATCAGCATTGCTCGGTGCATCTCCAGGTGCCTCAACAGCAGTGGATGTAATGTTGGATATTTTACAACGTTGTTTCAAAGATGAATTCCCGCAATGGGAAAGTAAAATTAAAGAGATGATTCCGTCATTCGGACAATCTTTAGCTGAAAATGCAGAACTTTATAAAGAAGTAAAAGCAGAAGAAGATAAATATTTAAAATTGCAATCATAAAAAGAAAAGCAGATGCAACGATTGAAAAATCGTTTGCATCTGCTTTTTTCTATAATTTTTTTGAAAGAGTAATAATGAACGTACTACCTTCACCAAGTGTACTTTCAACCTCGACTTGACCACCATGAAGTTGGATAATCATTTGAGCAATTGCTAAGCCTAGACCATTGCTGGTTGCAGAATGTGTGCCTTTATAAAAACGTTCAAATAAATGTGCTTTTGTTTCTTCAGACATTCCTGGACCATCATCAGAAATACGACATACAATAACTTCAGAATTTTGTTTTGAAGGGGCTATATCTATATCAACACTTCCATCTTGCTCAGCATACTTAATAGCATTTGAAATAATATTTTGGAAAGCTTGATACAACAATCTATAGTTACCTTGAATAACTACATCTTCAATATCTGTCATGACGATTAAGTCTTTCGCATCAATCGTATATTGTTCATGACGAATAATTAAACGAATGATTTCAGTAAGTTGCACCTCATCTTTAAATTCAAGGTGTTCGTTATTATCTAACTCAGCTAATAATAACAAAGCGTGGGTAAGGTTACTTAATCGGTTTGTAGTCGCATAAATTTCAGAGATATAAAATGTGCGATCCTTCTCGTTATCAGCTGTACTTAAGCGATTTAATAATTGATGAATATGCGTTAAAGGTGTCTTGATTTCATGCGAAACATTTTGCACAAAATGCTGACGCATGTCATCTAGTTGTTTAAGGGATAAGCGCATTTGGTCAAAGCGATATTGTAAAGTACCGAATTCATCTTTACGTGTAATAGCAATCGGTGTGTTAAAGTCACCCTCCATCAAACGATTAGTAGCGCGTTTTAATTGAGAGATTGGTTTGATTAAGGCGTAAGTTGAACTGATAATTAAAATCATTGAAATCATCAGTAATAAGATAATTAAAATAGCTAAGAAGACACGGAACTCACTGAAAGACTTACCGATATCAGGGCGAATGAAAACAGCAATTTTACCTTGTGGTGTATTAAAACTTGTACCTACAGTATTGGCAGTTTCATTATCGAAAAAGCCTGTCACGAATAATTGATAAGGATGATTGCGAATACCATGATAATCGTGATGATTGAGGACTTGTTGTACTGCTTTTTTAGAAAGATTGTCACGACGGAATTTATCACCGTAAAAATGACGGTGTCCTTCTTGATTGACGGTTAGAACTTGAAAATTTAATTCACTGATATGCTTAAAGTAAGCTTTCATGTTTTTAGTATCAGATGTTTCTTGATAATTTTTGGCTTCTTGAAGTGTCGTCATGATTTTATGATCATTAGATGGCTTCAAGTATATATGATAATAAATGTTGGATAGAATAAAGCTCGCAACCGCACTGAATAACATGATGACAACCGTATAAATCGCAATTCTTGAATAGAGTGTTTTAAACATGGACTTCCGCCTTATAACCTAAACCGCGTACTGTTTCAATGCTGATATTACTCCCGATTTTATTCAATCGATTACGTAAACGTCTAATATGTACATCGACTGTACGATCGTCACCATCATAATCAAATCCCCAAACACGTTCGATACATTCTTCCCGACTGAATATTTGTTTGGGATGACTGACTAAAAGGAATAGAAGATGGAATTCTTTGTTCGGTAAGGTCATTGTTTTATTAGCTGTTGAAATTTCTAAATAAGATTGATTTAATTTTAAATTCCCGATTTCCAGTTCGTTTTCTGCATTTATTTGATATCGGCGTAAAACGGCCTTAATACGAAAAATCAATTCTTGAACTTCAAACGGTTTTGTAACGTAGTCATCAGTGCCTGTTAAATATGCTTCTTCCTTATCACTTAAAGCATCACGCGCTGTTAACATGATAACGGGTAATGTATAGTTATCTTTGATTTCTTGGCACAATTCGAAACCATCCATACCATTCATCATGATATCTATTATTGCTATATCAACATGTTGCTTATCTAAATATTTCAATGCATCTTCTGCATTTGAGTACGTGACTGTCTTAAAGCCTTCTTTTTCTAAGTAAGATGATACATAATGCAGAATTTGGTAATCGTCATCCACAATTAAACATGTTGTCATTATATCCTTCTCCTACAATATGGTTTAGATTTATTATACATATTCTTTCAACATCACAACAACAGCTCTGCTATTTTTAACATTATTTTTTCGTAGTTGTTCATATTCAGTTCATATAGTAGTTCTACAATATAAATATCATAAAAAAAGAAGGAGAAATGACGATGAAATTAGCATGGAAAGAAATGACATTCTACAAATTCAAGTTCATCTTAATCATGTTGATAATCTTGTTGCTTTCTAGCATGGTACTTTTTATTAGCGGACTTGCTCAAGGACTTGGCCGTGAAAATATTTCTATGTTGAATAACATGAATGCTGAAAAATTTGTCGTACAAGATATTAAACAACCAGTGATTGAGAAATCTAATATTAAACCAGACCAACAAAGCAAAGTTGAAAATGTAATTAACGAAAAACCTTTTAAATTAGGACAGCAAACAATGGTTTCAGATAAAACAAATGATTTGGACATTTTGCTGATTAATCCTGTGAAAGATTTTAAACCTGCCTTGACTGAAGGACATTATCCAAAAGCTGATAATGAAATTGCAATCAATAAAAAATTAACAGGTGAAGGATTAAAAGTAGGGGATAAAATCAAAATGAAAGGGCATGATGATTCTTTTAAAATTGTCGGTGTAATGAATGACACAATGTATGCGCATAGTTCAGCAGTCATGACAACGAATCAAGAATTCGATCAATTAATGCCTCACTCTGCTTCATTCTATCCTGTAAAACATATGACTAAAGCAGAACAAAGCAAATTAAATGATATTTCAGGTGTAAAGGTAGTCAATGAAAAAACTTTAACTGACAATATCCCAAGTTATAATGCAGAACAAGCGCCGTTGAATATGATGATTATCAGTTTATTCTTTATAACAGCTATTGTACTCAGCGCATTTTTCTATGTAATGACAATCCAAAAAATCTCAGAAATCGGAATTTTGAAAGCGATTGGTATTCGTACGCGTCATCTCTTATGGTCATTGGTTTTCCAAATCTTATTAGTTACAATGATCAGCGTTATTATTTCTGTATTGCTGATCAGCGTATTATCAACTTTCATGCCAGTCACAATGCCTTTCCATATCACGATTACGAATATGCTGCTTGTGATTAGTGTGTTTATTGTTGTCGCTATTGTGGGTGCTTCATTATCATTTATTAAATTAGTCAAAGTGAATCCGATACAAGCAATAGGAGGGGAAGCTTAATGACATTAGAAGTAAAAAACATCACAAAATCATTTGGTACGGGTGAAGCCAAAACGGAAGTGTTGAAAGATGTTAATTTTGACGTGAAGCAAGGTGAATTTATCATCTTAAGCGGAGCTTCAGGTTCAGGTAAATCTACGCTTTTAACTATATTAGGCGGTTTGCAAGATCAAGATTCAGGTGAGATTTTATATAATGGCAAACCGTTATTTACGAAAGAAAAATCTAAAGCAGAAATGCGTTTGACTGAAATTGGATTTATTTTCCAAGCTTCTCATTTAGTACCTTACCTTACAGTGTTAGAACAATTAACAATTGTGGGTAGAGAAGCAGGTATGAGCAAGGGAGAAACGGACAAACGTGCACGTAAATTATTAGAACAAATTGGTTTGAAACATCGTCTGAAAGCTTATCCTCATATGTTGTCTGGCGGTGAAAAACAACGTGTAGCTATTATGCGTGCGTTTATGAATGACCCGAAAATTATATTAGCAGATGAACCAACAGCAAGTTTAGATGCACATCGAGCTGTAGAAGTAACACAAATGATACGAGACCGTATTACGAATGAAAATATGGTAGGTATTATGATTACTCATGATCAAAGATTATTTAAGTATGCAGATCGTGTTATTGATTTGTTTGATGGTAAAATTTTAAATAAAGAAGATAAAAGCGAAATTGTATAAGCAGCTACCTTTAGTTAAATAGATAAGCGTCCTATAAGCAGTCACATAAAAGTGAAATGCTTATAGGACGCTTGTTTTATTGGCCGAATAATTTTAACAGAAATGGATTAGCTTCTAACATACTTGCTATAAATAATAGTCCGAAGTAAATAGTGAGTAAAAGCTTATAGCAATACATTAAGGCTAAAAAATCACGAATTAAAGCCGTATCAAAAAAGGCGTAAGGTGTACGGCTGCTAATTCCAGATGCTTTGATTTTTAAGATTTGCGCAAAGCGGAGTGCACGTAAAATATGAAATTGACTAGTGACAATAGTCATATTTTCAGGACGAAAAGCAAGTCTATCATGTAATATTTGTTTCGTATTCGCCAAATTTTCATAGGTGCTATGAGATTCATCTTCCATAAGAATATGATTTTCTGGTATATGTTCTTCGATAAGATAAGCTTTCATAGCTTCTGCTTCAGATACATGTTCTCCCTCGCCTTTGCCGCCGCTAACGATGATATAAACTGGTTGTTCTTGAGCAAAATACAAAGCTACAGCACGATCTAAACGCCAAGCCAACATTTGTGTGACTTTTTCACGATAGAGCCCAGCACCTAAAACAATGATTAAATTAGTTGGTTTAGTAAATTCAATCATACTATATGTAGAAGACCAGCTTAAGTAATGAATGAGCGCAAACAATGTACTTACAGCTATCCAGCACAACCATAAAAATAGACCGTTTAAAAATAGAACAGGAAGCCAGCTGAGCAAGTAAAAACCATAAGCCAATATGAATACAGCAGCAGATATGCACAACAAACGTAATAAAAACATTCGTGCACTTTTCCACTCGAAAATAGACCGATGTTTAAATAAAAGCAGCAAACTGCCTACTAAGGAAATGCTTACTAAATCGTATGGAAAAGTATCTGTTATTAAATGTATAAAAATTATTCCAAAACCAGTGATTAAACTGAGAAAAAACGATATAATATTTAACCCATGCTGCCTATTAAAAAATAAGTAAAAATAACAGCACAGGAGTAATAAACTAAGTAACATAGAAAGAATCAACTTTACTAACCTCGATTCGATTAATTCGTGTACTTAATTCTACCCTATTTTTTCTTAAGATTCTTTTAATATGGTATGCTTAGATATACAGAAGAAGCACAGCATAGTTTAAAACCTAGCGACACTTCGAATTTATTAAAATAAATGAAGGAGAAAATTCATGCAGAATATTGAACAACATATTGACTTTATGGGCCATTTCTTAGAAGATATTAATTCTATGGTTGCCAAACTACTAGAAGATTTGCGCCATGAATATAATGTCTCTATGGAACAATCTCGAGCAGTTTTATTATTAGATAACAATAAATCACTTACTTTATCTGAAATTACAGAAAAACAAGGCGTAAATAAAGCTGCAATCAGTCGTCGTGTGAAAAAGCTGATTAATTTAGATCTCATCCAATGGGAAAAACAAAATGCAAGTGTAGATCAACGTTTGAAATATGTGAAGTTAACGCCGAAAGGGCGAGAATATATTGAACGTTCAAAAAAAATAATCAGTGAAGTGGCTGTTTATTTAGTGCAAGATTTAAGTGAAAAACAAATTGAAGATACAGCTGACAATTTAAGTATTATAGATAAACGTATTAAAGAGTACGTTAAAAAGAACCAATTATAATTTAAAGGTATAGATTACCGGTGCATATTTGAGGGATGCATCGGTTTTTTTAATATAGTATTTACATATTTCTAAGGCTAAATAGGTATATTATTTTAACGCTAGGTACATTATAATAGTATTCGAGTGCAAAAATGTGTACAGAAATAATTTTACTTTTAAGTAAAATACCTGTAAAATTTGTGCGGGTTAAATGTAAAAAATACAATTTTAATGTTAAGGATTGTTTACATAGTAGTTTAAAGGAATAACTAACATAATTGAAAAATATACAAGGTATTTCCCTGGAAATAAATCTACATGAGAATCGGAATAATTGAGGTGAATAATTATGGCGCAATCTCAAGATAGCAATCGTGATGATTCAAATAAAGCGAATAGTAAAAAGAAAAAAACAAATAAAACAACAAATGAGAATATCAACCAAAGTATACGTAAGATGGTACCATGGGGTATTGGTACATTCATTATCATACTGCTGATTATCCTTTTTTTCTTGTTGAAAAATTTCAACTCACCGGAAGCACAAGCTAAAATATTTGTGAACGCTGTAAAAAATAATGATACACAGCGTATCTCTAATATTTTAAGTACACGCGATAATAAAGTGGGCGGAGACGAAGCAGAAACGTATATAAAATACATCAAAAATGAAATTGGGTTGAAGAAATTCGATAAAGAATTAAATGATACGGTTCATGACATTGATAAGAAAAATAAAGATGCTGGTTACATCAAAACACCGGATGGTAATAATATTTTGAGAGTCACAATGAATGGACGCCGTTATATTTTCTTTGATAATATTGGTTTTTCTACAGAAACTAAAAAGGCAATCATTAAGAAAAAAGCAAAAACGACTTATGTCTTTAGAACAGATGACAAAAAGAGAAAAGTCATTGCAGAACCGAACGAAACAACAATGTTAGGTTATTTTATTCCTGGTGATTATAAAATACCAGCTACGAAAGAAACTGATAATGGTAAGTTTGTAGGCTATTTGACGTTTTCATTTAAAGGTAGCAATAGTGAAACTGTTGATGTACATGAAAACTTCCCAGAAGCTAATTTAAATATCAAACTAGATGGTGCCGATCAATTAGATAGTAAGCATACTAAAGTTAAAATCAACGGTAAGCAATTCAGCTATGACAATACCAAATTATATGGACCTTATCCTGTAACAGATGAAATAGAAGTGTCTGCAGAAGGAAAAGTAAAAGGTAAAACGTTTAAATCAGATACTTTAAAACTATATCCAAACGAATTAAAAGAGAATACACCTGTTCGATTAAAGTTTGAAAAAGATAAGATTGATAAATATGTAAAAGAAAAAGAGAAAGAAGAAAACAGTTTGAAGAATAAAGTGAACAAATTTTTCAATAAATACACTTCTGCATTGAATACAGCTGCTGGTGCAAATAACTTTTCAAGCATTTCTAATTTTTTAAAACCTGATACAGACAATTACAAGACTATGAAACAATCTTTTCAAAATGGGCAAGGGGCACAATCTATGATGCAAAGTCCACAAGTAACGGACGTGTCTCAAGATGGTTCTGATATCTATGCAAAAGTAGCAAATATTAATAGCCAAGGATTTTGGGTTACATCTAAATATAAATTAGAAGATACTTCAAAAAAAGATGGCGATGATTCTGATTTGAAAATTATCAGCAATCAAGAATAGAATAAAGCGACTTTTAAGTTGAATGCAGATAAAGATTGATCAATGTGATGTTAAGGACGAAACTATGAAATCTTTTTTAGATTTTTGTTTCGTTCTTTTTTATTTTGCATTCGTGCATTTACCCTTTATTTTAATAGCATTAAAGTATACGATTAAACTAATATTGATTCAAGAGAGAAAGAGGGGAATTTCGTGAGTCACTCCAATATAGGAAAAGAAAAACCGACAGTTTTTCTGGTTATCATATTAGGGGCATTAACCGCTATTGGCGCATTATCAATTGATATGTTTTTACCAGGTCTGCCTCAAATCAGATCAGATTTTCATACGACGACTTCAGCGGCTCAATTGACGTTGACGTTATTTATGGTTGGCCTCGCTTTCGGTAATTTATTTATGGGACCAATTTCAGATGCTTTAGGACGCAAGCAACCGTTAGTAATTGTGATGATAGTGTATACGCTTGCGAGTTTGGGAATTATTTTTTCTATTAATATCACAATGATGGTTGCTCTAAGACTAGTACAAGGATTGTGTGCAGGCGCTGTAGCTGTTATTTCACGTGCTATTGCTAGTGATATGTATAGTGGTAAAGAATTGACTAAATTCTTAGCTGTACTGATGTTAGTTAATGGAATTGCTCCAGTTATTGCACCTACACTAGGCGGTATCATCTTAATCTTTTCAAATTGGCATATGGTATTTATCATATTGACTGTTTTTGGTATTTTTATGGTCATGAGTTCTGGGCTTCGAATTCCTGAGTCGCTCAGTAAAGAAGCTAGAGAACCAGCAGATATTATGTCCATATTGAAACAGTTTAAATCACTTTTGCAGAGGCCGAAGTTTGTTTTGCCGATGTTGTTGCAAGGGATGACCTTTGTAATTCTGTTTAGTTACATATCAGCTTCTCCTTTCATTACACAACGTATCTATTCACTTTCACCGCAAGCTTTCAGTTGGATGTTTGCGACGATTGGTATTGGTTTGATTATTTCGTCACAGTTAGCAGGAAAACTTGTAGATTATTTTGAACCATTAACAATTATGAGAGGATATACCGCAGTGCAAATTATAGGTGTTATCATGATAAGCACTGTATTAATCTTGCATTTACCAATTTGGATCTTATTTATATCTTTTTTAGCATTGGTTGGACCAGTCACAGGTATAGCAACCATTTCTTTTTCAGTTGCGATGGATGAAAGAACAGGCGGCAGCGGAAGTGCATCAAGTTTATTAGGATTAGTACAAACTTTGATAGGCGGAATCAGTACGCCATTAGTTGGTTTAATGGGTGAAAACAGTTATATTCCATACCTCATTATTATAAGTATTGCTTCAGTCGTTTTAATCATTCTGCATCTTCTGATTGCAAAAGCCTTTTCTGGAAATGAAATAGTAGGAAAATAAATGAAACAATAGAAAGAGCGCTATAGCGACATACATTTCGCTATAGCGCTCCTTTTTAATTTTGTTTTGTCTTAAGATTCTTTATGGTTTTTAACATGTGTTTTAAATGGCCACCAGTTTCCAGCTCCGAATGATTTAACTAATGCTGGAATGAAGAGAGGCAGCATGAAGATATTATAAATAATTAATCCTAAGATAATTACAGTTGCAATTTCCATTAATGTCATTGCACCAGAAGTGTAAAGTGCCGCTACTGTACCGATTAAGATAATACAAGCAGTCATAATAACTGTTCCCATTTTACGCATTGCAGTAAGTAAGGCTTCGGATATTGATTTTCCATCGTCGACTTCTTCGCTGAAACGATTGACTAGGAATATCGCATAATCGACACCTAGTGCCATCAAGACCACAAAGCTGAAGAATGGTACAACCAATAGTAAACCACCCATGCCAAGCATATCGTTGAAAATTAAGTTAGCGATACCGATAGAAGCATAGTAAGTGATTAAAATTGAAGCAATCATATAAAGCGGCATAATGATTGAGCGTTCAAAGATTAAGAGTACAACGAACAAGAATACAGTAATTAAAGCGATTGCTTTAGTCATATCGCTGTCTATAATATTTTGTAAATCGTTGTTTTTGGATGACATTCCGCCATATTCAATATCACTGTTTTTGAATGCTGTACCTTTTACTTGGTTATCAACTGTATTGTGAATACGTTGAACAGTGTTCATTGAAGCTTTAGAGAATGGGTCATCTTTTAATTCAACATTGAGTAAAACGACTTTACCGTCACCTTTACTATATTGATCAACAGATTGTTTCATTTTCTTATCTTTTAACATGTCATCAGTAATGTACATGCCAGATTTACCCATGCCCTTATCTTTAGACATATCTTTTAATCGATCTTGTATTTGAGTTTGTCCATTTTGAACTTTATTAATGCCTTGTTGTGATTGTTCTAGGCCTTTAGACATTTCAGTAGCTTGTTGTGTAGCTTGCTGACCGGCTTGCTGTGGTGATTGGCTGGCTTGTTGCATCGTTTGTTGAACGCGACTTGGGTCAGTGTATGGTTTAACTTGTGAATCCATTTTGCCTAAACCATCATTAACTTGTCCTAAACCATTATTAGCATCAGTCAATTTACTTTGAATTTCATTTAATTGATCTGTTGCTGATAATTGTTTGATTGGTTTTCCTGTAGGACGAGTTATTGTGTTAACACTGTCGACACCTTTTACTTTTTCAATAGATTGAGCAAGTGTTTCTAGATCATTAACACCTTTAGCATTTGTTAATTTCTTATCATCTTTGATTGCGATATTAACAGGGAAGGCTTGTCCCACACTGAAGTCATCTTTAATGATGTTGATGGCTTTTATTGAATCGTATTCATCACCGATTTCATTGGTATTATCATACGTAATTGTATTAGGTGCAAATACGATTATCGGTACCATCACAACAAGTACAATGACTAACGCCAAGAATGAACGTTTATTGGTAAATTTACCTAACGCACCCCATAATGCGTTATCTTTATGTTCAGCAGATTTTTTACTTGGCCAGAATACTTTATTTCCTAATACTAATAAGAGTGTAGGTAATAGTGTGAATAAAATAATCATTAAACATAACACACCAACCGCTATACCCATTGCTGATCTGAATAAGCTGAATTCAACAAAGAATAATGCTGCGAAACCTACAAGTACTGTGATGGCACAAATTAAAATTGTACGTCCGCCATGTTTGAATGTATTTAATACGGCATTAAAATTACTTTGGTCTTTACCTAATTCTTCCTTATATCTGTTTAATAATAAGATACAATAATCTGTTCCAATACCAAATAGCAACGCTATTAAGAATGGTTGGATATAAACAGAGATAGGGAAATCAATATATTTTACAAGGAATGCGAGCACGCCTTGTGAAAACAGGTAAGATAAGCCTACTAATAAAAGTGGTACAAATGGTGTCACTACAGAACGGAACACCAAGAAAAGAATGGCTAAGATTAAAATGACTGTAATAATTTCAGTTGTTTTTAAACCTTCGTTTACACTTTTATTAATATCATTGTTAATTACTTCATTACCAGTTACATAAGACCCTTTGAAATCGTGATGATCAATTTTATTAATATCTTTAACAGCGTCTAAAGTCTTGTCTTTGCTATCTGCTGTTTCGATGGGAATTAAAATCGATTTTTTGTTTTTAGAAACGAGTTTATCTTCTACATCTTTATTCTGGAACGGGTCAGTAACATTTTTGACGTTTTTAACATCTTTAATTTTATTAATATACGATTTTAAGTTTTTCTTGCTATCAGCATCTAACTTATGATCGAGCTGCACTACAGCACTGATGCTTTCTGAACCTGCCCCCACATCTTTTAATTTCTGATCATATGTTCTGAAGTTGTGTCTTTAGGTGGTGCAATGCTGCCTTTATCATTAGCAAGTTGTGCTAGATTCGGAGCGAAAATAATGGAACATGCAATTGCGATAACCACAATAATTGAAATTATCCATCTAAACTTCAAAATGGTCTTCATAAGTAACCTCCCTTTAGTTAGAAATTGAATGGAATATACATTAGTTGAACTAAAGCAACTAATAAAAGTTTTACATCTAAATGATAGTTGATAGGGGATATATTGTAAAGAAAAGCCTGCCCTAAATAGTTTTATTTGGGCAGGTCAGTTTCCTCTAATTCTCGCATTTTAATTGTATTTCTTAACATAATTCGTGCCATTTCTTCTGGAGATTCTTTACATTTTCGTCGCAACCATGAAAATACGACACCAAGTTGTCCCCCAATCAAATATTGGACATAGTACATGTGATGATCCATGTCAGTATATTCAGCCATTACTTTTTCATATGAATCGTATGTAAGATGCACCATTTCTATTACAAAGTCCTTTTGAGGGTGACTGATAAATACAGCATGAAAAAAACGTTGATAACGATAGATATATTTAAATTGTATTCGGAAAAATTGTAGTAGTTTTTGCTTATTATATCTGACTCTGTCAAAATTTTGATATAAAGTCGAAGTAAGTCTGATATATCTTGCTTTGTGATATTCTTGAATTTGTTCGAACAAATCATATTTATCAGTAAAATGAGCATAAAAAGTGGAACGGTTAATACCGCTGTATGCGCAAATCATTTTGATTGTAATTTCATCTATTGAATATTCTTCCATTAAATCAATAGTACTTACAAAAATTTTACGTTTTGCGTTTTTCTTCATTATAGGCACCTCTGTCAATTGAGATAAATCAGTCCGACACATTTCTATAAAATGTTGGTATTTTTTTTAGTTACACCTATTTATAATAGATAAAGTAACTTTAAATAGCAAATAGGAGGAAAGAAAATGAAGAAGATAATATTGATTAATATTATTACAATTGTTGTTTTGGTACTTATCGGAATCGGTGGATTCTACTACTACAATCAAGCAACAGGATATATTAAAACAGATAACGCGAAAGTGGACGGGGAACAAATGAAAATTGCCAGTCCTATTTCTGGTAAATTAGACTCATTTGACGCTAAGGAAGATAAAGATTACAGCAAAGGTGATAAACTTGCTGAAGTAACTGGTAAAGGTGAAGATGGTTCACCACAAAAAATGGACATTGAAATGCCTCAAAAAGGTACTATTGTAAAAACTGATGGTATGGAAGGCAGCATGGTTCAAGCAGGTTCTCCAATTGCTTACGCTTATAATTTAGATGACTTATACATCACAGCAAACGTTGACGAAAAAGATATTTCTGATGTTGAAAAAGGTAATGATGTAGACGTTAAAATTGACGGACAAAACTCTAAAGTTAAAGGTAAAGTAGACGAAGTAGGTAAAGCAACAGCTGCTAGCTTCTCACTAATGCCTTCATCTAACAGTGACGGTAACTATACTAAAGTATCTCAAGTTGTTCCTGTTAAAATTTCTTTAGACTCTGCACCATCTAATTCCGTTGTTCCAGGCATGAATGCTGAAGTAAGTATTCATAAGAATTAAGGAGGTCATTAAATGACACTTGCCTTAATCATATATATTGTTGTCGCATTGGTTCTTATTGCGTTCGTGAATATGTTTGTACGTAAACGTAATAAGAAACAAGCTTCGCGAAAACTGGAACAACGTCAAGCACGTTATAATAGAAATCAAACATCTAAATTTAAAGCGAGCGACTTAGATAAACAACCATCACGCTCAAGTGAAGAAAAAATGACTGAACAACAAAGTGATGAGCAACATCATACTGAATCAGTCGAAAACTTAAAACCATTATCAGAAAATGATTCTGATAACCGCGAAACAGGCTCAGAAAAATCTGAGGATTCAAATGAAACAAAAGATGAAAAACATGAAGATACGCAAGTAGAAGCGAGCGAAAAAAACGGTAATAATAAACAACCTATGTTCCGTTTTGGTAACGGTGTATCACGAAATGTAATTTTAGCTGCCATGTTATTTGGTATGTTCATTGCGATCTTGAACCAAACACTACTGAATGTGGCATTGCCTAAAATCAATACTGACTTTAATATTTCTGCTTCAACTGGACAATGGTTGATGACAGGATTCATGTTAGTTAATGGTATTTTTATTCCTGTCAGTGCCTTCTTATTTGAAAGATATTCATATAGAAGGTTGTATTTATTCTCACTTGTCATTTTCACAATCGGTTCATTAGTTTGTGCTTTGTCACCGAACTTTTCGATTATGATGACAGGGCGTGTATTACAAGCAGCAGGTGCTGGTATCTTAATGCCATTAGGTTCTAATGTTATTATGACGATTTTCCCACCAGAAAAACGTGGTTCTGCAATGGGTGTTATGGGTGTTGCTATGATCTTAGCACCAGCAATTGGACCAACATTATCAGGTTACATCGTACAAAATTACCACTGGAACGTAATGTTCTATGGTATGTTCTTCATTGGTTTAGTAGCTGTTTTAGTAGGCTATATTTGGTTCAGATTATATCAACATACTGAAAATCCAAAAGCGGATATTCCAGGTATTATTTTCAGTACTATCGGATTCGGTTCATTGCTTTACGGATTCAGTGAAGCAGGTAACGATGGATGGGGTTCTAATACAGTAGTAATTTCATTCATTCTAGGTGCTATTTTCATTGTGCTTTTCGTAATCAGAGAAACAAGAATGAAAATGCCTATGTTGAATTTTGAAGTATTGAGATTCCCAACATTCACATTAACAACATTAATCAATGTCGTTGTAATGATGAGTTTATATGGCGGTATGTTATTACTTCCAATCTATTTACAAAACTTACGTGGCTTTACAGCAATTGATTCAGGTTTGCTAATGTTGCCAGGTGCTTTAGTAATGGGTCTATTAGGACCAATTGCCGGTAAATTATATGACATGATTGGTATTAAACCATTAGCAATTTTCGGTATCTCAGTGATGACATATGCAACTTGGGAGTTAACTAAATTAACAATGGATACACCATATATGTCAATCATGGGAATTTATATCTTACGTTCATTTGGTATGGCGTTCATTATGATGCCGATTATGACAGCAGGTATGAATGCTTTACCAGCAAGATTGATTTCACATGGTAATGCACTTGTGAATACGTTGCGTCAACTAGCAGGTTCTATCGGTACTGCAATTTTAGTTACAGTAATGACAAACCAAACAACGCAACACATGAACACTTTCGCACAGGATTTAGATAAAACAAATCCAGCTATTCAAGACCAAATGAAAGAATTAGGAATGCAATTTGGCGGTCAAGATGGTGCAATGCAAGTATTAATGGGATATTTCCAAAAACTTGCAACAGTTGAAGGCGTTAATGACGCATTCTGGATTGCAACTATCTTCAGTCTTATCGCGTTAATTATGAGCTTCTTTATTCAAAGTAAAAAGAAAGCTGCTAAATACGCAAAAGAACACAGCGAATAAGTTAATTAAATATTATGGGGTGAACGACAGTGTTGTAGCGGCACTGTCGTTTTTTATTTCAATGTTAAAAGTTATTATTAAAACGAATACTATAGAATGAGAAAAAGCAGTGAAACAATCTATCGACTAGATTTGTTTCACTGCTTTTTTTAATATCATTTATTTAATTCTGATACGACGATTTCTGAAGAATAGACTAATGAACAATAAACCGAAGCAACAAGCTAATAAAGTCACTGCGTTATTTAATGCATCTGCTGTAGTCAGAATTTGATCCGGTCTGAAACTTAAGAAATATTGACTAAGTGTATCTGCAACACGTTTTGCAGTCTCATTTATAATATTAGATAAACTAAAAGGAATTACAAACATGATTGCGATAATAACCATATTCACGATTTTAATCGCTGTACGATTAAAAATTAAAGTTAAGATAGTTAATATAATGCTCAGAGCACCTGCAAAAAAGAAAATATAAAAGCTCAATTTCAGTTTATCAATATTATCTTGAAGTTGATTGATTTGGGTTAAATCAATATTTTGAGTTGAGATGTTTCTCAATGTTTCTTGGAAATTTAAAATTTGTGAGAAATGAATCGGCTCATTGACCAAAACCAAATTGAAAATAGGTTCTTTCCACATACTGTACATTGAAATTGTAAGCAAGATAAGCACTATTATATGGATAATCAGGCTCACCCATGAACGTTTCTTTTTAGCAGAATATTGATGACCGCGGTGCAACGGTTGCTGCTCAAGTGTTTCTTGGAATTGGCGATGTGATTGTTGAGTGTTCATACTATGTAATAGCAACTCCTTTCTTTGTGTAATATGAAATTTTTTTTACTCGCTTTCTAAATGCATCTCTTTTATTTTAGCACCAATACTTTTAACAATGTAGCGTTTTCCTTGTAATTCATAAGTACGGGAGAGTGCTAGCGCTGATTGATAAATTTTTTCTGGAGACCAAATTACTTCGTTATTAAAGGTATTTTGAGATTCTTCCTCAGAGGATAAGTCAGATTCAAGTTGTGATTCAATATCATCTAATTCGCTTTTAAATACTTTGTCACTTACACTTTGATTCAATAACTCTTCTACCGCATGAATCATTTGGCGTCTTCCTTGTAAATAGCCTAATAAAATACCGCGTTCGAACAATTTGTGATCAGGTCCTCGAGTAATGTTTTCATCAGATTGATTCAATTCGCTGAGTTCCATCTTTACCTCGTCTGATAAATCATACAGAGTCATTCTAATTTCATCTTGAAATAATTGTGTCATGATTTTCCTCCTTTATTAGGAATGTCGATAAGATGGCCTAACTGCTTCGGCCATTTAATATCAGGCTGTTCTTTGTAATAAGCTTTTATTTGATTCAAGTATTGTTCAGGGAAGGGTGCGGATTTTTCTGTACTTTTATCTATTCCCATCATCATTAACTCATTTGTAGCTACTAGGTTATCACTTTCATCGTACATCATTAAAAAGAAATGGACACGTTTATAATCATAGTTATAGAGGTAAATACGAATGAAATACGCATCGTTTAATTTAAGTTGTGATAAAAAAGTAGTATGTTCTTCTAAGGTGAAAATAGTGTAATTCAAACGCTCTCGGTCTTTTAATGATAGACCGTGGGAGTAATTAAAAGCATTTGAAGCTTCGCTGAAAACTTTATTGAAGTCAGCATCATGCATATGTTGATTATGGTCTATCATTGATTCATCTACATAGCCTTTAATAGTAAAACATTCCGGCATTGCACATTTCTCCTTTTCAAAATCAGAATTACTTCTATTTTACTAAAAATACCGTTATGCTACACATAAAAGAAACTATATAATTCGACCTTAAATGAAGGGGGAAAGAAATGAGCGTTTCGATATATTATCAAACAAAAGAAAAGCCTTTAACACGTGTTGAAAATGCAAAAGAAATACCATCAGAAGCGACGATTATTTGGTATGATTTGAATGAACCTACAGAAGAAGAAAGTGATGAATTACTCAATCGTTTTGATTTTAATCCATTAGAAATGGATGATACGATTCATGTGAATCCAAGAGCAAAATATAAAGCGTATGAAAATTACCAGAATGTTGTATTCCATACAATTTCACCAAGAGATTATGAAATCGAAGTACTGAACATTTTTATTATAAATAAAATACTTATCACATATCATCACAATGTCATCAGAGAAGTGAACGAGGTTTATAAACAAATTAAAAATAACTATGATAAAGATTTAGATTGCGAAGATATTGTCTTGTATATGTTAGACCATATTGTCGACAATTATTTTTATTATATTGAAAACATTTCTGATAAAGTATTTACTTTTGAAGATGAACATGGCACTGATCGTACTAATAAATATATGATGGATAATATTTTTGATTTGCGTTCAGATATTATTAAGTTGAATCGTGTGATTATGCCGATGAAAGATGTAATTGATACACTGCAAAATGAAAGTCAGCTGGTACAAGATAAACGTCATAAAATGTATATACAACATATTACAGAGCATATTGATAAAGAAGAAAGTATGCTTCAGACAGCACGCGATATAACGAGAGAAATCAGAGATAACTTTGAATCTTATACGTCCTTTAGAATGAACCGTGTGATGCAGATTTTGACGATTGTTTCGATGATTTTCTTGCCGCTTACTTTGATTGCTGGAATTTATGGTATGAACTTCGAAAATATGCCGGAATTAAAATGGCATTATGGATATTATGCAACGTTAGTTATTATGGTATTAATCTCTTTAGGATGTATCTGGTATTTCAAACGTAAAGATATGTTTTGATTTTTGATATTGTTTCTAGCAAATGGGTAGCAGAAGCAAGCATAGATTGGTACACTTACAATATTATAAGTTTAAGAGAACAGAAAGTAGGAAATGCGATGAGCGATTCAAAAAGAGAACAACGAAAAGATGATCATGTAAAAATTGCGATGGCGCAAAATGACCCTCAGCTGACTGATTTTGATAAAGTCAGATTTGTACATCATTCAATTCCGAGTATAGATGTTGATCAAGTGGATTTATCTGTAAATCTTCCTGATTTTTCAATGTCTTCACCGTTGTATATTAATGCTATGACGGGCGGCAGTGAATGGACGAAAC
Source organism: Staphylococcus carnosus (assembly GCF_900458435.1). NCBI lineage: Bacteria > Bacillati > Bacillota > Bacilli > Caryophanales > Staphylococcaceae > Staphylococcus > Staphylococcus carnosus. The sequence continues at coordinate 716,473 of NZ_UHCT01000001.1, forward strand.
AGATTAATGAGAAATTAGCTGTGGTAGCCCGTGAAACAGGATTAGCAATCGCTGTGGGTTCAACACATGCTGCCTTACGTAATCATAAAATGGCAAGTTCATTTGACATTGTTCGAAAAACCAATCCTGATGGTATTATATTCAGCAATGTAGGGGCAGATGTACCGGCAGACCTTGCAAAACAATCTGTTGAAATGTTACAAGCAAATGCGCTGCAAGTACATGTGAATTCACCTCAAGAACTTGTGATGCCAGAAGGTAATCGTACTTTCTCAAACTGGATGGAAAATTTAAGTGAAATCGTCCAAACTGTAAATGTTCCGGTCATTGTAAAAGAAGTCGGTTTTGGTATGAGTCGTGAATTGATTCAAGATTTAAAAGAAATTGGTATACGTTATGTTGATGTCAGTGGACGCGGCGGTACTAACTTTGTAAATATCGAAAATGAAAGACGTCAACTTAAAGATATGTCTTATCTTCAGAACTGGGGACAATCAACAGTAGAATCATTGTTAGAAAGTAAAAACTTACAAAATCAAGTTACAGTATTTGCAAGCGGGGGTGTGAGAAATCCGCTTGATGCGATTAAATGTCTTGCTTTAGGAGCTGAAGCAGTTGGGATGTCACGTCCATTCTTAGAACAAGTGGAAAATAATGGTATTACACAAACTGTAGAATTTGTTGAAGAATTTATTGAACAAATGAAAAAAATTGCAGTAATGGTCAATGCACAAAATATCGAAGCATTACATCAAACTGAAGTTGTTTTAGATCCATCGTTAAAATCATGGGTTGAACAGCGTGGTTTAGATAAATAAAAAAGAAGCCGTTCAATTGGTAGAAGGTTGAACGGCTTCTTTTTGTAGCAATTTTGGTTTTGGTAATTGCATTATAAAGACTGCGAAGGAGATCACAATCTTGGTAACGCTTACATAAATTATAATTCAATTAGCTGCTTATTTCAATTACGCAAAAGAGAAAATTAACTTAAATATGTATAAAAAGTGACGATAAATATTTATAAAATATATATTGGAAACAAATCATCTGTAATTGGAAACTAAATGCCATATGACTGTTTTAAATTTCGTGCTAAATTTTTATTAGAAAAAAACAGACAAACTGGAGTGATAACAATTGAAGAATAATTATGCCAAAACAATTAACCCGGTTCAGAAATGCATGAACACAATTAAACAATCTTATAAAGCACAATTAGAAGATTTTGACTTTGGATTATCTTATGACTATACGAAGCGTCTATCTCAATGGAGACGTCCAGCACTTAGAAACTTTAATACAAAAGTAGAAATCATAGAGCAGAATTTTAATATAGAAAATTATAATCCAGCTCACAGTTATTATTTAACGATTAACTCTAAACAAAGTGCAACTGTTTTAGTGGAATTAAATCAAGAAGTACGAATGGAAATCAGTGGTGCACAAACAACTTATTTATACGACATTACACCTTATGTGAAAGATAAAAACAATTATTTATATCTTGGATTCTTACTTAACCGCGCACCATCTCAATATCCAGAGTGCAATTTGATTGAATTTAATAATCAAAAATTAAATGCGTTTCGACAAACGAAAGAGCGTCCTTTAAATTACTCTATTTAAAATAAAACATCTAATGGTACACTAAAATTTAATGAATTGAACTGCGTTGTATATAACATTAAATTCAATAGACTGACAAAAAGCTATGACATATCTGTTAAGAGATTTCAAAACTCCTTTCTTTTACTATATATTGTGGTAATTTAATAACCAGAACACAATATATAGTAAAAGGAAGGGGTATTTTTATGCTTGAATTAGAAAAAAGTCTTAGTAATTTAATCAATAAAGATCCGACAGTGATAAATGAAAATGCAAATAAAGATAGTGAAACATATACAACGATGAGAGATTTAACTGCAGGTGTAGTATCAAAATCATATGCCATTGAACATTTATTGCCTAAACATGTTGCTGATGCACACTTGTCAGGAGATATTCACTTTCACGATTTAGATTATCACCCGTTTCAACCTTTAACTAATTGTTGTTTAATTGATATTGAAGGCATGTTGAAAAATGGATTCGATATCGGTAATGCACAAGTAGATTCTCCAAAATCTATACAAACAGCAACCGCACAAATTGTTCAAATTATTGCGAATGTATCAAGCAGCCAATATGGTGGTTGTACTGTAGACCGTATTGATGAAGTTTTAAGTCAATACGCTGCAAAGAATGCTGAAAAACATCGTAAAATCGGTGCGCAGTTTGTATATAAAGAACAACTTGATACATATGTTCGCATGCAAACAGAAAAGGATATCAAAGATGCGATGCAGAGTTTGGAATATGAAATTAATACGCTGTATACTTCAAATGGTCAGACACCCTTTGTCACTTTAGGATTTGGATTAGGAACAGATACGTATAGCCGAATGATACAAAAAGCCATTTTGAATACACGCATTCAAGGACTTGGTCATCATCATGTTACAGCAATCTTTCCGAAATTGGTCTTCTCAATTAAAAAAGGAACCAACTTCTCACACTCTGATCCGAATTATGATATAAAACAATTGGCATTAGAATGTTCAACGAAACGGATGTATCCGGATATTTTAAATTATGATAAAACAGTAGAAATTCTTGGTGATTTTAAAGCTCCAATGGGTTGCCGGTCATTTTTACCTGCTTGGAGAAATGAAAATGGTGAGTATGAAAATAGTGGACGTATGAATTTAGGAGTAGTCACACTTAATATTCCGCGCATTGCGATAGAAACAGAAGGTAACCTAGCTACATTTTGGCTTCTGCTAGATGAACGCATGTCCTTGATTCATGATGCATTAAGTTATCGTATCAAACGATTGCAAGAAGCAACGCCTAATAATGCACCTATTTTATATAAGAGTGGTGCTTTCCATAAGAGATTGAACGAACAAGATGAAGTTATGTCATTGTTTAAACGTCAACGTGCTACCATTTCAATTGGCTATATTGGATTGTATGAAGCAGCAACTGTATTTTATGGCCCGAATTGGGAAACGAATCCAGAAGCGAAAACATTTACGTTAGATATTTTGCGTCGTATGAAAGATTTTCAATATCAATGGACTAAACAATATGATGTTTTCTTTAGTTTATATAGTACGCCGAGTGAATCTTTAACTGATCGTTTTTGTCGTTTGGATCGAGAACGTTTTGGTTTGATTCCGAATATTACAGATAAAGGTTATTACCAAAACTCTTTTCATTATGATGTACGTAAAGTAGTATCTCCATTTGAAAAATTGGATTTTGAAAAGGATTACCCTTACTTAGCAAGCGGCGGTTATATTCATTATTGTGAATATCCTAAGCTGACACATAACACAAAAGCATTAGAAGCGGTATGGGATTATGCTTATGATAAAGTCAGTTATCTTGGAACCAATACGCCGATAGATAAATGTTATGAATGCGGTTTTGAAGGGGAATTTGATACAACTGTTAAAGGTTATACTTGTCCGCAATGCGGTAACCATAATCCTGAAACAGTGGATGTAGTAAAACGTACATGCGGTTATCTTGGCAACCCTGTCCAAAGACCAACGATTGAAGGACGCCAAAAAGAAATTACTGCACGTGTTAAACATATGAAAGATAAAGGATCATGTTAATGTTTGAGAATGTACAGAACGGACAGGGATATATTGCTAAAATAGAAAAAGAGAGTTTTGTAGACGGTGAGGGTGTGCGATGCAGTGTCTATGTTTCTGGTTGTCCTTTCAATTGTAAGGGTTGTTATAATCATGCAGCTCAGAACTTTACGTATGGACATGCGTTGGATGATGTCACTTTAAAAACGATTATTGAAGAATGCACACCTGATTATATCGCAGGATTAAGTATATTAGGCGGAGAGCCTTTTTGTAATTTAGATACTGTAGAATGCATCATTCAAGCATTCCGTAAACAATTCAACACACAAAAATCAATTTGGGTATGGTCAGGTTTTCTTTTTGAGACGTTAATGCATGATTCTGGAAAGAGAAGGTCAATTTTAGAACAGATTGACGTACTAGTAGATGGTCCATTTGTTCAAAAGCTTTATCAACCTGGGCTGCCTTATAAAGGAAAGGATCTTTGAATCAACGAGTCATTGATGTTCAATCGTCTTTAGCAGCAAATTTAATTAAAGAATATTAAAAAAACCGGAAGAGTCGGGGTTAATCCTAACTCTTTCGGTCTATTTGTGTTTTTTCCAAGTATCTTCTGCTGCAAGCATATCCGATTTGCGCATTCGTGATACATAGGGGTTGCCCTCTACAGTGAAACGAAGCGGTTTGTGTGTCCATTCTCCCTTGTTCGGAACACCGATACGCGGACTTTCAAGAATTGAACTAGGGTATTTACGTGCTTTTGTATCTATAGAAAGCGGTCCTTCATTTAAGCGAAGACCATCTAATGCCATTGACATATTAAAAGCACGTGTCCATTTACCAGGTCCATTTGTTACATCAATGCCAACTTTGCCATTTCTGTTTTCTATCATTTGATCTGTAATCAATTCAGGTTCAAGTGCACGTATAAGTACTCCTTCAGCAGTTCCAGCTGGTTGTGTTACGAGGTTGATTAATAAATGTGTGTGCATCACATGCGCATAAATTGTACCGCCATCTTTATACATTGATTGTACACGCGGTGTTTGCCGGCCATTATAACTATGTGCTGCTTCATCAATTTTTCCTAAATAAGCTTCTGTTTCCACAATATAGCCAGAAAATTGATTTTCTCCATCGTCAAATATTAACTTAACGCCTAATAAATCTTTCGCAATTTCTGGAGTGGTACGATTGATAAAATCCATTTTTTCCTCCTTATCGAATTTACGATTATACTTAATATTTATTTTAAGCAATTTTTTCGCTTTTTGACAATAATGTGATTGGAAACACTATAATATCAGCGATGACAGCATTGTAAATATTGTAAAAAATTATAATTAAGAAGAGGCTGTTGAAATGTTGTGTTAATATAATAATAAATACTTTCGACAAATTATAACCTTTTATAATATTTAATCAAATTTCTAGACTTTCAAGATAAATATAATACTGAAAGCAAGTAGATCTTGTTGAAACATTATGAGGAGGAGATTTTATTGGAGAAAAGAGTGGGATTCGGTGAATCTTTTAAATTGTTCTGGAAGAATTATGTGAATTTTAAAGGACGTGCGACACGCCCTGAGTATTGGTTTATGACTTTATGGAGTTTTATTATTTTTCTTCCTTTTACATTTATTTTATTAATCGGCATGAGTATTATGATTGCAGGCGGTGTAAACGATTCAGATGGTCTCATAGCTATAGGTGCATTATTATATTTTGGCCTAATAATTATCGTCACGTTAATCGGACTTGCGATGCTGCTTCCATCTATCGCACTATTATTCCGTCGTGTTCATGATACCGGCAGATTCTGCTAAATTTTATTTCTTTTTCTTAGGTTATGCAATTATCGGATATATTATTGCAATTATTGCAGTTAATGCTTCTGATGGCGCAGCTTGGTCTATTATTTTAAGTCTATTAATTTGGTTAGGCTATATGGCTTTTGCAATTTACATGTTAGTGATAACAATCTTACCAAGCGAACCAAGAGACAATAAATATGGTCCTGTACGTGGAAGTGCTCGTATTCAGGCAGGTGATTCAAATTGGAGAGACATGTAGGGTTTGGTAAAGCGTTTATGCTCTTTTGGAAAAATTATATAAATTTTAAAGGGCGTTCTACCAGAGAAGAATTCTGGTGGTGGATATTGTGGTATTTTATTATAGACCTGCTATTTCTTTTTATAGGCTTAATAGGTTTTGTGTTGATCAGTAGCAGCAGCAGTGCAGGTCAATTAATGGGGACACTTTTCTTAATAGGTGTAATATTTTTATGGGTTTTCTTTGCACTAGTTACGCTTGTACCCATGTTGACGTTGAAAATTCGACGCTTTCATGATACTGGACGTAAGATGATAATCCCCATTGTATATTTTGTATTGTCAAATGGACTGTCGGTTTTTGCGAATTTCATTCCAGATGATTTCTATGACATAACAGTGTTAGCAATAGTATTTTTGATATTTGTTATAGTGAATATTATTTTATTTGTGTATATAGTAATAGTGGCAGTATTACCAACTAGAAAATAACAGCAGTTTAAAGTTGAGGAACTTTACAGAGAGGAAGAAGTAATATGGAAGAACGTGTAAGTTTTGGCGAAGCATTTATTCTTTTTTGGAAAAATTATATTAATTTCACTGGGAGAGCTCGACGAGCAGAATACTGGTGGTGTGTATTATGGGCCGCTTTTTTATTTTTACCGCTTTTGGGACTTGGGTTTATTACAATTGCAGCGATGTATGTTACCCTTCTAAATGGATTGATTTTTGATACGTACCTGACATTAATAGTCGTATTTATTTGTATGATTATATTCGGATTTATAGGTCTAGTACTTTTCGTACCGTTTTTATCGCTTATAGTCAGACGTTTTCATGACACAGGAAGAAAGATGGTTGTTCCGATAATATATATATCATTATCATTGGGCTATAATATTATTCAACCTATAGTTACATCCGATGCTAATGATAGCAACAGTGTGCTTTGGATATTTGCATTGTTGTATATATTGGTTAATTCAGGTTTATCGATTTATGTATTAATAGTTACTTTATTACCAAGTCAGCTTGCAGATAATAAATATGGACGAGGACCTGCTGGTAAGAAATTCGAGCAAGGTCATACACCAACGTCACACAAGTCGTATTCTGATTCGACATCAGGCAGCCATCATACACATTATGAATAAGATATTTTAAAGACGATTTCTAGACTTAATTAGAAATCGTCTTTTTTGTTTTTTGTTTTTTTGATTAACATTAATGTCATTTTGACTAATATGATTGTCAAAATGACAAAGATAATATAGTATGTTGGATAACGGAGGTTGGAAATATGAGAACACGCTTAAAAGAATTACGGGCACGCGATGGATATAACCAAACACAACTTGCTAAAAAAGCAGGAATTTCACGTCAAACAGTTTCTTTAATTGAAAGAAACGAATTCATGCCTTCCGTACTTACTGCTGCTAAGATAGCACGTATTTTTGGAGAACGGATTGAGGACATATTTATTTTTGAGGAGGATGATTATGAGTAAAGCGAAGAAAAATACGTTGTATATTAGTAAAGTTTTATTAGGAGGAATAGTAGGCGGAGTAATATGTTTTCTATTTTCTTTGCATTCTGGGATTAAATTACCTACATTCTTGAATACATTTGATACTCAAGTAAGCACCGGAATTACTATTTTAATAGTTATAATTTGCGGTATTTTTATGTTGAAGTATTTGAAAAACGCATATAATTATAAGCAAAAATCTGAAATACAAGAGGATTTTGCTGATGAATATAATCAAACCTATAATCAAACCTATAATCAAAAGTTTCTGAAAGCGGGCTGGTTTTATCAAGCAACAATTATTATCACATTGCTTAACATGATATTTGTTGCAATTTTTAAAGAGGATATGAATGATCAATGGGGTTTAACTACTATCCCTTTACTCATTAGCGCCGTTTTTGGAATAAGCTATAATGTTATATTACCAAAAATAGATTCGAGATTACCCAAATACAACGATTCTAATTACATTGGCAAAATGATTTCTGCGATGGATGAGGGAGAAAAGTATATCTCTTATTCTGCACTATTTAAACTTTATCATTATAATGTTATGGCAGTTATGATGATGATTATTCTGCTGGCTTTTTATTCAGCAGTTACACATACGGATCAAATTATTGCATTGTTAGTGTTAATAGCACTCTACATTTTCAATGTTGTTTTCTACTATGCCAAAATCAGTAAATATTATAAGCAATAATATTGTAAAATTTATGAAAATATATAGATAAGCTACAGAAATGTCCTGACAGTATGATAATATTAAGATAAGAATTATATATAATTTAAAACTTAAAAAATAACGCAAAGGAGATGAGGAATATGTCGTTAGAATTAAAAGATGTTACTAAAAAATATGGCGATAAGACAGTTGTTAATGATATTTCTTTATCGCTAGATAATGGTAAAATGTTAGGTTTTTTAGGGCGAAACGGGGCAGGTAAAACAACAACTTTTAGAATGATTCTGGGATTAACACCGCTTACAGAAGGCTCTGTTACATATAACGGTAATAAGATGGGCGAAAGTATGTTTAATAAAGTAGGCTATCTTCCTGAAGAACGTGGTTTGCATCCTAAAATGAAAGTTAAAGATGAATTGAGATATCTTGCGACATTGAAGGGAATGCCTAGAATAGATTTTGATAAAGCTTTGGATTATTGGCTGAATCGATTTAAAATTATGGAAAATAAAGATAAAAAGATAGAGTCGCTTTCCAAAGGAAACCAGCAAAAAATTCAATTACTTGCGAGCTTGATTCATCGTCCGGAGTTATTGATTTTAGATGAACCTTTCAGCGGATTAGATCCTGTAAATGTAGAATTGCTGAAATCAGCAGTTAAAGATTTAAACAAAGAAGGAACGACTATTATTTTTAGTTCTCATCGTATGGAACATGTAGAAGAACTTTGTGATGATGTTTGTATTTTAAAGAATGGAAATTTAGTTCTCCAAGGGGATATACAAGCAATTAAAGATCAATTTGATTTGAAAAAAGTGTTGATTGAAACAGATAAGCCGCTCGAATCCTTAGAAGATATAGAAGGTGTTTCTCAAGTGAATCGTTCTAAACGAGAAATTACATTGACTGTAGAAGACCAAGCAACTGCTGAACGTGTATATGATGCAGTCACAAAAAGTGGCTTTGTTAAACGATTCCAAGTATTAGAACCTTCTATTCAAGATATCTTTATTGAAAAAGTAGGTGATATTCATGAGTAAATTCTGGGCTACATTTTCTTTAACGTATATGAACAAAATCAAATCTCGTGCTTTTATCATTATGACTGTGATTATTTCATTGCTGATTATTGGCGGTGCAAATGCCAATAAAATTATTGATATGTTTAACGGAGGTCCTGATAAAATCGGAATTGTCTCTGAAAATCAGCAAGTATATCAAATGGTAAAATCACAAAGCGCAAAAATTGAAGATAAAGGAACTAAATTTCAACATGTTTCTGAAAAGCAAGCAATCAAGGATGTAAAAAATGAAAAGCTGGATAAAGCTTACATAATCAAAACAAAAGGGAAGCAAGTTGAAGGAGAGATTGTCAGCAAGGATTCAGTTTCTGACGAAACAAAACAAAAATTAGAAAGTATACTGACACCTATACAAACACAAGCAATTGCGAAGAGTGTTAATTTGAGTCCTAAAGATCTTCAAGCTTTACAACAACAAAGTAAAGTAACTGCCAAAGTAGTTGGCAAGGATGCTAAACAGCTTTCTGAGCAAGATAAAGTCGCTAATATTATAATTTTATATGCAGGTATTATGTTAATGTTCTTTATCATCCTTAACTATGCCAATCAAGTAGCCATGGAAGTGGCGACTGAAAAAATATCTCGTGTCATCGAAATGGTAATAACGAGTATCTCACCTGTTAAACATTTATTAGCCAAAATCTTAGCGATTATTTTAGTGGCATTTACCCAAGTTTTGATTTTTGTGGTAGTAGGGGCAATTAGCATTTATCTTTCTGATTTAAGAGATATTGTGAAAAAATTCAATGTTAAATTTACAGATGTCACAATGCACTTATTAATTGTCGGCGTGATTTGTTTTATCATTGGTATCATTTCTTATACGATTCTCGGTACTATTTTAGGTTCTTTAGCTACGCGTATTGAAGATATGAACCAAGCATTAATGCCGATGACTGCGGTAAGTTTTATTGCGTTTTATATCGCATTGCTTAATTTGAATACACCTGAAACAATGCTTACAAAAATTGCAAGTTTCATTCCATTACTTTCTCCTTTTGTGTTATTCTTGCGTGCTTCAACACCAGAATTGCAGTTATGGGAAATTATTGTCAGTGTATTGCTGTCACTTATTGTAATGATATTGCTACTTTGGATTGCAGTTCGCAGTTATCGAGATTCGGTGCTTACTTTCGAAAAAGGGTTCTTTAAAGGATTAAAACGTGCATTTAAAAAGTAATAATTGTATAATTCATGTTCAAATGTTCATCAAAGGCACATCTTTGCTAGATTGTATCTAGTCATAGGTGTGCCTTATTGTTAAAATATAGAGTGAGGAAAGTAATAAACAGGTGGCAAACAATAATGATTTATCCTATTTTAATATTTATTTTAGCAGGGTTGTGTGAAATTGGCGGCGGTTATCTTATTTGGCTATGGTTGAGAGCATCGCAATCACCGCTCTTCGGATTGCTGGGAGGCATCCTTTTAATTTCATACGGCATTGTCGCAACGTTTCAAGTATTTCCGACGTTCAGCCGAGTTTATGCCGCTTACGGCGGAGTATTTATTGTGATGAGTATTTTGTGGGGATACGTATTTGATAAACAGACACCAGACAAATACGATGTTTTGGGCGCAATAGTTTGTATTATTGGTGTCTTAATCATGCTGCTGCCTGACAGAAGCTGATTTTGAATCGGTGAGTTAGGAAAGGGTGTATTGAAATGATGTTTACAAGAGTGGAGCACCAAAGAAACGGACTCGATTTAATCAAAATTGATAATGATGAAGCAAAGATTGTATTTACGAATTATGGGGCAAGAATTGTATCTTGGAAATATGAAGATAACAATATTGTCTTAGGAAATGTAGTAGAAGCGGATGAATTCTATCAAGAAAACCCCTTTTATTTTGGCGCATCTGTAGGCCGTTACGGCGGTCGAATTGCAGACGGCAAATTTGAACTTGATAATCAAACGTATCAATTAGAGCAAAATGATCCGCCGAGTCACTTGCATGGTGGCTCAAATGGTATTGACCGTCATTTATTTGATTATGAAATCAAAGATGAAAATGGCGGATATATACAAATTATTTTCACGACAACCATTAAAGAGGCAGACGATCATTATCCGGGAGATATTAAATTAAAGATTATACATACGTATGATATCGATAACCGATGGTCTATTGAATACTATGCTGAATCTGATCAAACTACATTATTCAATCCGACAAATCATGTCTATTTCAATTTAAATCGGGATAATAAAGAAGTAGATAATCATTATTTTACAAGTGATAAGTTAAATATTCATTTACTCAATGACCAGAATTTACCAGAAGCAGCGGCAACATTAGATTTAGTAAATCTATTTAATAAAAATAAAATTCGTTTGACTGAGATGTTTGAAAGTGAAAATGCTAGACTTAATGAACAAATGGAAACATATAAAGGTTTAGACCATCCGTTTTCTATCGGAGATGAATTAATTGTAGAAAACAGTCAATTCCTTTTGAAAATGAAGACAGATATGCCGAATGTGGTCGTATTCACATTTAATGACACAAGTAGTTGGAAAAGTGATATGAATATCTATAAAGCACATTCAGGTTTTACCTTAGAAACACAAAACTTACCAAATGATATTAACCTATTTGGGAAAGATGCACCGTCAATTTTACAGAAAGACCAAGCATATTATTCTAGAACAACGTATCAAATCATTGAAAAACTGATGTAAATTGAAAACAAGGAGTATTCAGCATGGATATAAAAGAGTTGAAATTAAAAACTGTTGATGATGCAGTAACAGAAATTAAGGATGGTATGATTGTAGGCATAGGCACAGGCAGTACAATTGAACTATTATTACCTAAAATTGCAGCATTATTGAATGACGGCACTCAAATTACAGGTGTGTGTACTTCAAATAAAACTGCATTAATTGCTAAGGAACTCGGAATCAAAATCGTTGATGTGAATGATGTAGATTATATCGATGTCGCAATTGACGGTGCTGATGAGTTCGACTCTGATTTAAATTTAATTAAAGGCGGAGGCGGCGCATTATTCCGTGAGAAAGTCATTGATGATATGGCAGAACGGTTTGTTGTGATTGCTGATGAAACTAAGTTCGTTGATTACCTTGGACAAACATTTAAATTACCAGTAGAAGTAGACAAATTCAATTGGTTGCTCGTATCGAAAAAAATCACAAAAGATACACAAGCGGTTGTTTCACGCAGAAACGTTGAAGATATTCCATTTGTTACTGATAACGGTAATTATATTTTAGATGTAGAACTGCTACCGCATACAAATCCTTATGAAATGCATGAATACTTAATTCATTTAACAGGTGTGTTAGAAACAGGTTATTTCCTTGATGTTACTGATCGTGTCATTGTCGGCACAAAAGAGGGCGTTAAAATTCTAGATAAAGAATAATATAAGAAAGGCTGATAGGTTCGCTGTAATAATACAACGAATCCATCAGCCTTTTTGTTAGCGTCTGTGATTATTATTTGAAAACGGAGAACGTTTATTTGTTTCAGTGTTTTCTTCTGTATTTTCTTCTGATTGTTTAATTTCATCTTTAACGTCTTTTACAACTGAAGAAGTAGGACGTTCTTCTGCTTCTTCAGAAGTTTCAGTACTTTCTTTTTCTGCAGAAGTTTTTTCATGCACTTCTTTTTCTTCAGTTTGTGCTTTAGCAGCAGGAGAAGTTTTAATATCATCATCTTCAGGATCTTTTGGATACTCCAGATAATTATCTGGGGCAACTTCTTCTAAAGAGTCTTTGGTAAAGTAATAAAGACAAGCACGAATAATCAAGCTCAAGATGATATAAACTACAGCAACAGCTGCTGTGCTTAAAGCAATGACTTTCATTGAGAATAAATCGCCGACTTCTTCGCTGAAGAAAAAGACAAGAGCAAAAGTCATAGCTGCATGGAAAACAACTGCAATATAAATCGTACGACCTTTAGTTGCACGAATTAATTCCCCAATAATCATTGAGAAAGAAAAGTTGTACAGTAAGTTGTAGAGTGTGAATTCAGTCGAATATGTAGTGTTTACATTCCATATTGCATAAAGAACACCAACAATAATTGAAGCAAAAAAAGTATTCATTTTTGTTTCAACAATATTTTGCAAATAAGAACGGAATCCGAATTCTACGAAAAAGGCCATAAATAAATGACCGATTAAAATCGTCCAAACAGAAACAGATAAGTTTTTAGATTGTAATAAGATAAAACTATCTGCATAGTTATTGAAGATAAACATGCAAATAATAAAGATAATAAGTGGCAGAATAAGTGCCAATAATAATCGTTCAATCACTTTAAAGCTTAATGAAAGTTTTAAGCTTGCTATTTGAGCACGTTTGTTTTTAAATACGATGATACAAATAATTGCTGCAATAAAAGGTGCAAGTGTACTCATATCAAAAACAAAGCGTTTGAATGGTACCTCTGCCTGAAAATCTTTCAGAATCAATGGGAAGGCAAATGCAAGTACAAAGAAGACAAAAATCGTCATGGCCCATTGGAAACCTGATATACGTTTCATGTTCATTTTTTTGAAACCTCCAATTAAATACGGGGTGATTCCATACAATATTCTACGGCTGCTTTGCACTGTTGATTTATAGAGTCAATCTGTTGTTGTAATTAATAGTCAAACCGCTTCATCGCGGTTTTGTTTTATATAAATTTATTGTATGGAAACAAAAAACACCTAATTGCATTATACATCTGAATAATACAGAAATAAATTACTTGTCAAAAAATGACTCTGAATTGAAATACCATTGTAAAGGTTGTATCAGACTTATTAGTGTGAAAGCGTTTTGATTGTTGTCAGAGAAGGGTAAAGATGAGCCTACAAAGTGTAAATAATATCCAATAATTGAAACCGGATATATAAGCACTTATACTTAAACTGATGACGATTTTAAGGAGGATATGGATAATGTACAAACAAGCCAACCCAGATTTATGGCAAGGAAGAATTGATAGTGAAACGGATGAGTCGCAATTTAGACACTTCCAAACAATTGAATTAAAGGACATCAACGAAACGAAAGTGGACAAAAAAGCAGGCACAGGTATCTTAGGATATGCAGTAGATAAAGGCGTAGAACTAAACAACGGTCGTGTCGGAGCACAAGAAGGACCAGATGCAGTCAGAAAAGCATTCGGCAACCTATCTGTTTTGACACCATGTCCAGTATATGATTATGGAAATGTTTATCACGACCATGATCATTTAATTGACACACAAGAAGAATATGCTGAGTTAGCCGCTAAAATGTTTCAAAATCATAACTATTCATTTTTAGTCGGCGGGGGACATGATATTGCATATGCGCAATATTTAGCAATGCGTAAAGCATATCCGGATTCTTCAATTGGTGTCATTAATATTGATGCGCATTTTGATACACGTAAAGCAGATTCTTCTACTTCTGGAACAAGTTTCAGACAAATACTTGAAGGCGATGACAATGCAGATTACTTTGTGTTAGGCATACAATCAGCAAGCAACACAAAAAGTTTATTCGATTATGCTGAAGAACGCGGTATAGAATACGTAACAGCAGATGAAATCTTGCATGAAATTTCACCAACTATCAAAGATAAAATCGATCATTTTATTAATCGCCATGACGTCATCATGTTTACAATTTGCATGGATGTTGTAGACAGCGCGTTTGCACCAGGCGTAAGTGCACCAGCGGTAAACGGCTTGACACCGCATATCATTTTAGAATTATCCCGTCGTATTGTGGGGCATCCGAAATTAGTTTCTATCAGTGTGGCTGAAACAAACCCATTATATGATATGGACAATCGCACAGCAAAATTAGTAGCGTTGTTCTTGCATAACTTTATACATTAATAGCATAACAACAAACATAACGGACAGCATTTCATGTACTGCAACCACAAAGTCAGACTTTCAGGTGCAATACATCATAGCTGTCCGTTATTTTTTATTGGAATTTCCAATATGCGATACACTCATCAATTAAGGTATTGGCCGGTTCAGATAATTTTCTCTGCTCTAAATAATTAATATAAATAGTACGTTCAATCGACGGTTTGATTTTAACAGCATTTAAATGGTTGGCAGAAAAGGATTGATAATAAAAGCGCGGTATAATCGTATAACCTAATCCGCGATGGACGAATGTTGTAGCAGCTTCAAAACGATCAGTTTCCAGCACAATATTAGGATGGATATTTAAATGTTTGAAGTACTCATCCAGGTGTTTTCTGACTTGATATTGACGATTCGGTAATATGAGCGGAAGATGCTGTAAATCATCTGCTTTTTGTTCCGTTTCTTGAATCGCACCTTTAGGAGTAATCAAAACATACGGCTCATCATATAAAGGAACCGAAACGATGCTGTCACGCTCTATTTTTTCATTAGACAATGCAAAATGAACATCAAAATTCAACAAACTTGAAATGATAGTTTCCATACTATGCTGCTCTACAATCTGATAACGTTGTGTTTCATACTCATGATGGTGTTGCTGTATGACCATCGCTATCCAGGAACTTGTGGATTCTAAAATAGAAAATTTTATTCGCGGTGCATCTGAAATATTCAAATCATACATACGATCTAATGTTTTATGATAAGTTTCTACAAGAGATTGCGCATATTTATAAAACTGAATACCTTTTTCAGTAATTTTTAACTCTTTTGTAGTTCGAATAAATAAAGGATAGCCTAAATCCGCCTCCATTTTTTTAATAGAAGTTGTTAATGAAGGTTGGCTGATATGTAAAAATTGAGCTGCTTTTGTAAAGCTGTTATAACGAACTACAGCCAAAAAATATTCTAGTTGTATGATTTTCATAATCTGAACACTCCTTTCATTTTTTAAAATCAAGAAATATAAAGTTCCCCTTTAAATTATAAAGTAATTTGAAAAAACATGTGCTATATTTACAATTTGTAATCGACTTGAATCGCTTTTATCAAAGGTTTTAAGCCTGTTTATAGTTTTAAACTATGAATAATTAGTTTATTTATATTTGATGCTTATATTTTAGCATATTATACTTATGTTGTGAGGCAAGGGATACATCAATCGATTCAAACTGAATTTTTGGAAAATTCAAGAAATAAGATGAAGTTCTTTTCTCTTATTGAAATGGCAAATTGAGACGATGTTGGCGTCAATCTTATGTTGTTGAACTTTCTTAAGATGATATCCGCTTGCTATCTTTTCCTAGGAGAAATCAAACACAAGATTTTTCGAAAGCAAGCAAAAGTACAAAAGGGGTCGAAAGTGTACTTTCAAATGCTTGCAGCACATCGACAACTATATAAGAGATTCAGTGAATAGTATGTTATGGAGCTTAAGTCAACTAGGTTCAATCATAATCAGAGCTTTCACGTACTTGTAAAACAAAGGGGTGTCAAGTATGAAAACTGAAGCAAACTTACTATCTGAAGAGATGGAACTTCAATCGAGTTCAAAACCTGCCCAAAGTGAAAAAGGGGTAAAAATGTGGCGGTTTTACGCATTCAGCTTTATTGGAATTCTATGTTTCTTCGTTCCAGTGACAATTGGCGGTACGAATACCATTATTGTCGATCATGTCCATTTATGGATCAGACAATTACTTGGTCCGGCCATGCCTTATGTCGCATTGCTTTTGATTATAGCTGGAGCAGGGTTGCCTGTTGTCAGGCAGGATTTTAAAAAATCATTGACTGATTTTGTCATTGTCCTTTTTAAAGTGCTTGGTGCAGTCATTGGTATTATGTACGTATTTAAGATTGGTCCAGCATTACTTTTCAATCAAGATTATGGTCCGTTCTTATTCGATAAATTAATGTTACCGTTAAGTATTTTAATTCCGGTAGGTGCTGTTGCACTTTCATTATTAGTAGGATACGGATTACTTGAATATATCGGCGTTTTGATGCAGCCGGTTATGCGACCGCTTTTTAAAACACCAGGGAAATCAGCAGTTGATGCGGTAGCTTCTTTCGTTGGAAGTTATTCATTAGGATTGTTGATTACCAACCGTGTATATAAAGATGGGATGTATAACAAAAAAGAAGCAGTTATCATTGCGACAGGATTCTCAACAGTGTCGGCAACTTTCATGGTTATCGTAGCCAATACATTAGGTTTAATGGAACACTGGAATTTATTCTTCTGGAGTACATTAGTGATTACTTTTGCAGTCACTGCTATTTCAGCTCATTTACCGCCGATTCGCGGTGAGTCTGAAGAATACTATGAAGGTCAAGAAGGTGAGAAGGAAGTTGAAGTGACTGGCAGTCGTTTTAAAGCAGCATGCGACGAAGCGAAACGTCAATCTTATGATTCACTTCCATTGTTGAAAAATATTTGGTTGAACGTGAAAGATGGACTTGAAATGACAATGGCGATTTTACCATCTATTTTGTCTATCGGTTTTGCTGGATTGCTTTTAGCAAACTTCACACCGATTATTGATTGGTTGAGTTACATTTTCTATCCGTTTATCTATATCTTCCCGATTGGTGATAAAGCATTGTTGGCGAAAGCTTCAGCAATTTCGATTATTGAAATGTTCTTACCATCATTAATTGCAGTTAAAGCAACAATGGCTGTGAAATTTGTGACAGCTATTACAAGTATTTCTGCAATTATTTTCTTCTCAGCATTAGTACCTTGTATTTTAGCAACGGATATTAAAATTCCAGTATGGAAATTAGTGTTTATCTGGTTTATCCGTGTAGCTTTAACACTATTAATTGCAATTCCATTTGCGTTATTAATTTTTTAGAAAATGAATGAAACAAAGGAGAGATTGATTATGACTAAAGATGCAACTGCAAACGGCAGACAAATTAAAGCAAAAAAAGGTTTAGAAATCGAATGTAAAGGATGGGAACAAGAAGCGGTTCTACGAATGTTGTATAACAACTTGGATCCAGAAGTTGCAGAACATCCTGATAAATTAGTGGTTTATGGCGGTATTGGTAAAGCAGCTAGAAACTGGGAAGCATTTGATGCAATTGTCGATACATTACGTCGTTTAGAAGATGATGAAACAATGTTGGTACAATCTGGTAAACCTGTTGCTGTTTTCAAAACACATAAAGAAGCACCTCGTGTGTTACTTTCAAACTCTGTGTTAGTACCTAAATGGGCAAATTGGGATCATTTCCATGAATTAGATAAAAAAGGCTTGATGATGTACGGTCAAATGACTGCAGGAAGCTGGATTTATATCGGTTCTCAAGGTATTGTTCAAGGTACTTATGAAACATTTGCAGAATTAGCAAATCAACACTTCGGCGGTTCATTAAAAGGTACCATTACATTGACTGCAGGATTAGGCGGTATGGGCGGCGCACAACCACTAGCAGTAACAATGAATGAAGGTGTTGTTATCGGTGTAGATGTGGATCCTACACGTATTGAAAAACGTATTGATACGCGTTATTGTGACATCATCACTTATTCTTTAGATGAAGCATTAGAAAAAGCACAAGAAGCAAAAGAAGCAGGTAAACCTCTAGCAATCGGTTTAGTGGGTAATGCGCCGGAAGTTTATGAAGAAATTTTAAAACGCGACTTCCCGATTGATATCATTACTGACCAAACTTCAGCACATGACCCGTTAAATGGTTATGTTCCAGAAGGTTTATCTTTAGAAGAAGCGGATAAATTACGTGAAGAAAATCCAGAACAATATGTGAGATTATCTTCTCAATCAATGAGAAAACATGTGTCTGAAATGTTAGAATTCCAAAAACGCGGTGCTGTAGCATTTGACTATGGTAACAATATTCGTCAAGTTGCTTTTGATGAAGGAGAAGAACATGCATTTGACTTCCCAGGATTCGTTCCAGCATATATTCGTCCATTATTCTGTGAAGGTAAAGGACCTTTCCGTTTCGCAGCATTAAGTGGGGATCCTAAAGATATCGAACGTGCTGACCAAGCAATGCGTGAACTTTTCCCAGAAGATGAAAAATTATTGCGTTGGTTAGATATGGCAAGTGAAAAAATTGCTTTCCAAGGTTTACCATCTCGTATTGCTTGGTTAGGTTATGGCGACCGTGCAAAAATGGGCTTGAAATTGAATGAACTTGTACGTAATGGTGAAATTTCAGCACCTATCGTTATCGGACGTGACCACTTGGATTCAGGTTCAGTGGCTTCACCAAACCGTGAAACTGAATCTATGAAAGATGGTTCAGATGCAGTAGGTGACTGGGCAATTTTAAATGCTTTAATTAATACAGCGGCAGGCGGTTCTTGGATTTCATTCCACCATGGCGGCGGTGTTGGTATGGGTTATTCATTACATGCTGGTATGGTTATTGTTGCCGATGGTTCAGACCGCGCAAAAGAACGATTGAAACGTGTATTAACGACAGATCCGGGTATGGGTGTAGTAAGACACGCTGACGCAGGATACGAAATTGCGATTGAAACAGCGAAAGAAAAAGGTGTCGATATTCCAATGTTAAAGGAGCAAGATTCTAATGAGTAATGATTTAGTAATCCAAAATATTGCACAATTAATTTTACCGAAAAAAACGGATAAACCGTTAAAAGGTAAAGAACTTGATCAATTGAATGTGGTAGAAGATGGCACAGTTGTTGTAGATAACGGCAAAGTTGTTTATGCTGGTCCGCATTCAGACGAATATGAAGGTAAAGAAACAATTGATGCAACAGGTAAAGTTGTTTCACCAACATTAGTAGATGCGCACACGCATTTAGTATTCGGCGGTTCAAGAGAGCATGAAATGGCATTAAAACGCCAAGGCGCTTCTTACTTGGAAATTTTAGAACAAGGCGGCGGCATTCTTTCTACAGTAAAATCAACACGTGAAGCTACTGAAGAAGAATTGTTCAAGAAAACAGACAAAGCATTACGTGAAATCATGTCTTATGGTGTATTAACTGTAGAAAGTAAAAGCGGCTATGGTTTAGATAAAGAAAACGAATTGAAACAATTAAAAGTTTCACATGAACTTGAAGATAAATATGGTATTACGATGAAACACACATTCTTAGGACCTCATGCAGTGCCTGAAGAAGCAGAATCTAGCGAAGCATTCTTGCAAGAAATGATTGACTTGCTTCCAGAGGTAAAAGAATATGCTGATTTCGCAGATATCTTCTGTGAAACTGGAGTATTTTCAGTAGAAGAGTCTAGAAAATATATGCAAGCAGCAAAAGATTTAGGCTTTGATGTGAAAATTCACGCTGACGAAATTGATCCATTAGGCGGATTAGGCTTAGCAATCGATGAAGAAGCGATTTCTGCAGATCACTTGGTTGCTTCAAGCGAAGAAGATAAAAAAGCGTTGCATGATAGTAATACAGTTGCTGTGTTATTACCAGGTACAACGTTCTACCTTGATAAAGAAGGTTATGCAGATGCACGTGGTATGATTGATAATAACGGTGCGGTTGCAATTGCATCAGACTTCAACCCAGGCAGTAACGTGACGAACAATCTTCAATTGGTAATGACAATTGCCAACTTGAAATTGAAATTATCTCCAAATGAAGTTTGGAATGCAGTTACAGTGAACGCTGCAAAAGCAATTGATGCAGATGCAGGTACGTTAGAAACTGGCGACGATGCAAACTTTGTTATTTGGGATGCACCAAACTATGAATATATTCTTTATCATTATGGTATCAACCATGCTGAAAATGTTTATAAAGATGGAGAATTATTTATTGATAATACAATCAAAGTCAATACTGAATCAGAAAAAAGCAAAGCTTAATGATTAAGTAAATTTAACGAGAGCTGCGGTACTTGAAATTACAAGTATTGCAGCTCTTTTTTTGTTGTGGTTTTTAAGTTTTGTTCTCTAAAATATTCTGACAACTATGTTAAGATATAGGAATACAGAAAGAGAAGGGGAGAGCAGTCGTGAGAGTTGAACGTTATGCAGAAGAGTGGCAAGGAAATATTAAAGATAATGTGTTTGCCGGTATTTTAATTGCTCTTTCAGCATTGCCTGGTGCGATTGCTTATTCATTTATAGTCGGTATGAATCCGTCTATCGGTTTATTGAGTATGGGGATTATGATGATAGTACTCAGTTTGACAGCAGGGCGGACACTAATGATTACTGGTCCGAGCAGCGGTATAGCTTTAGTAGCAGCACCGCTTGTAGCCAGTCATGGTCCGATGTATTTAATTGCAGCCAGTATGGTAATGGGGATTTTACAAATATTATTTGGAATATTTAAAGTGGATTGGCTGATTGATCGTATTCCTATAGCAGTGGTTATTGGTTTTATGAATGCGTTGGCACTACTTTTAATGTCTTCTCAACTGCCGAGCATATTCGGTATTTCAACGGCAACTTATATTTTTGCGGTACTGTCGTTTTTAATTATTTGGCTTGTGCCACGGTGGATTAAGTTTATACCCGCACCACTTATTTCGATTGTTATTTTGACCATAATTGCACATTTGATTCATCCTCATTTGAAATATGTGCATGATTTAGCAGATATCCATGTGGTAATTCCGAAACTGCAATGGGAGGTTCTGCCATTATTTTCTAATACACATGCGCTATTAGTTATTCTTGGTTATGGGGTGACAATGGCGACAGTTGGGACACTGCAATCACTATTAACTGCTAAAGCGTTAGATGTTTTAACGAATGTAAGTAGTAATGAAAATCAAGAATCGATGGCACAAGGATTAGCTAACTTTGCTTCTGGATTATTTGGTGGTTTTGGCGGCAGTGCATTAGTAGGACAATCTAAATTTAATGTCAAAATAGGGGCTACAGCACGATTTTCAACCTTAGTCACTGCATTTTTCTTATTGCTTACTATCTATGTATTAGGACCTGTGATTTCCCTGATTCCGATGGTAGTGTTAGCTACGGTTTTAATATCAATCGCTTTTAATACGTTTGATAGAAGAACTTGGATGGCAATCAAAAAAGCGCCTGTTCAAAATACAGCAACAATTTTAATCACAATGATTGTCACTTTGACTACTAATAATTTAGCATTTGGGGTTGTTTCAGGTTCAATAATCTATTTCATAGTTAAATTTTTCAAAAAAGGATGGGGTAAAGATGACAGACATCAATCAAGTTAAAGAATGGAGACGAACATTTCATCGTTATCCAGAAGTGTCATATAAAGAGTTTGAAACTACAAAACGTATTCGTCATATTTTAGAAGACAATGATATTAAAATAGTGGATTATCCGCTTCAAACAGGTCTCGTAGCCGAAGTAGGCCAAGGCGACACAATCGTGGCTTTACGCACAGACATTGATGCATTACCGATAACAGAGCAAACGCATCTCGACATTCAATCAACTACTGAAGGCGTGATGCATGCGTGCGGGCATGATATTCACATGGCAACCATCTTAGCAGCAACAATGAAATTAAAAGCACAAGAAGCAACTTTGCCAGGACGTGTGCGTATTTTATTCCAAGCAGCTGAAGAAGTCGGAAGCGGCGCGCAGCAAATGGTAGAAGCAGGAGTACTGGAAGATGTAAAAGTAGTGACTGGATTCCATAATGATCCTACATTAAAAATCGGTGAATTTGCGATTAAACCTGGCGCAATGACCTCAGCCGTAGACCGTTTTGCGATTCGTATTCAAGGTAAAGGAGGACATGCGGCTAAACCAGAAGAAAGCAATGATCCAATGATTATATTAGGTCAACTGATGACAAGTATCCAATCCATTGTCAGTCGAAATATTTCAGCATTTGATTCAGCCGTTGTAACTATCGGAGAAGTTTCAGCAGGCAATACATGGAATGTCATTCCTGACCAAGCTTACATACAAGGAACAGTACGCACTTTTAATGCAGAAACGAGAGAGAAAACAGAAAAACGTATGCAAGATATATGTGATGGGCTTGCGAGCGCATTTAATGCTGAGATTGAATTAGAGTATATTCATTTGCCGAACGCTGTCATCAATGATGAAGTGTTGACACAAAAAGCGATTGAAGCAGCAAAAGATACAGGTTTTAATGTGGAACATCTGAAAGAACCTAAAACAATTGGTGAAGATTTTTCGGCAATGAGTGATACGGTACCTGGTGTCTTTGCTTTTATAGGTTCTGAAAGTGAATATGATTTACATCATCCTAAATATAATCCTGATGAACGTATTTTAGAAAAAGCGCCTGACTACCTTGTAGGATTAATTCAAAAATTATTTTAATGTAAGCATGAATGGATTTTAATGTGCAGGGTATAAGAAAACTATCAAACCAAAATAGGAGTGATAGGAATGGCACTTCAAGATCCACGTAAAAAATTTTCGGATAAAGATTTTCCAAAACAAGAACAACCTTGGCCGGGTCTTCAAAAAGACATGGACCCTAAACCAGATTGCGGTGAGGAATCTTATATCGGACATGGTCGTTTAGAAGGATTAAAAATGTTAGTAACAGGCGGCGACTCAGCAATTGGACGCGCTGTTGCGATTGCGTATGCAAGAGAGGGCGCATCAGTCGTTATTAATTACCACCCGAAAGAAGAAGATGACGCACAAGATGTGAAACGTGTCATTGAAGATAAAGGCGGCACAGTTTTCTTATTGCCAGGTGATATTACAGATGAAGACTTTAACTATGAACTTGTAGAATATGCAAATGATCGACTAGGCGGATTAGACAATGTCACTCTAGTTGCAGGATATCAGCAATATCATGAAAAATTTGAAGATTTTAAAACTGAAGACTTTACAAACACATTTGAAACAAATGTTTATCCTATTTTCTGGACAGTACAAAAGGCTTTAGAATATTTACAACCAGGCGCTACAATTACAACAACGACATCTATTCAAGGCTATGACCCGAATCCATTACTGCATGACTATGCAGCAACAAAAGCAGCAATTGTCTCATTAACTAAAAGTCTTGCGAAAGAATTAATCGAACGCGGCATTCGTGTTAATTCAGTTGCACCAGGTCCGTTCTGGTCACCATTGCAAATTTCTGGCGGACAGCCTCAAGATAAAATACCAGAATTCGGTCAACATTCATTGATGGGTCGTTCTGGACAACCTGTTGAATTGGCCAGCACTTATGTACTCTTAGCTTCTGGAGAATCAAGTTATACAACTGGCCAAGTGTATGGTGTAACAGGCGGTAAACAAATCAACTAAGAAAAAATATATTAAAAGTTAATATTTGAGATATACAACCCTCGACATGAGTCGGGGGTTTATGATTTCAGTCAAAATTATGATTCTTTATTAAGTTTTGAAGTACAAACAGTTTGTTGGTAATTCTGTATCGTTTTTTCTAAGATAAAGTCATTAATATAAATCGAATGAGGTGCAAGTATGAAACAGTTTGATCCGAATGAATTAACTCAAAGAGATAATTATAAGTTATTGAGCGGAAGTGTGTTGCCGCGTCCTATTGCATTTGTTACATCGCAAGATAAAGAAGGCAATATCAATGCAGCACCATTTAGTTTCTTTAACGTGGTCAGCAGTAATCCGCCGATGATTATGATTTCTACAGGACGTCTTAATGGTAAACGTAAAGATACATCAGTAAATATTGAAACAATGGGTGAGTTTGTTGTACACATTTCTCAACTCTCTATGATTGAAGGTATTAATGAAACAGCAGCACCGCTAGCGCCAGGAGAAAATGAATTAGAGCATACAGATTTTAAAACAATTCCTTCTAGTATAGTAGATGTTCCAGCGATAGAAGGTGCAAGTATCCGTTTTGAATGTAAGTTAGATCGTCTTATTGAATTAGGAGATGATGAATCAGGGAATGATTTAATTATCGGCCGAGTAGTTCAATATCATATTGATGACGATGTCTATATGGATCCATTCAAGATTGATGTTAAAGCATTACAGCCTGTGGGTCGTTTAGCAGGTAATGATTACGTGGAATTAGGGAAAGAGTTTGTGATTCAACGCCCAACTGAATAATCTATTAATAAATAGTTAAACTTTTGACGATTGACGTAAAACAGTTTGCGTGATAAGTTTAAAAAGATTCAAAATTTAAAAATAAATATTGCTTATCAAGAGAGGTGGAGTGAAGGGCACTTTGAAGCCTCGGCAACATGGAATGCGTGTGCCAAATCCCATAGCGATAATTGCTAAGAGATAAGATATTAAATATTTGTCCTTTTTTCTTAGCCGAGAAAAAAGGACTTTTTATTTATCAAATGAGAGGTGTAGAAGAAAACATGGCTGAAGAGAAAAAGAAAGGTAATGCTTGGGCACTGATTCCTTTGATTGTATTTGTCGGTCTATTTTTAGGAGTCGGCATTATTACAGGTGATTTTACTAAAATGCCGTTGAATATCGCGATTACCATCGCTGTAATTGTGGCATTACTGATGAATCGCAAACAAAAATTTGCAGATAAAGTTGAAGTTTTTACAAAGGGAGCAGGACATTCAAATATCATTTTAATGGTCCTCATCTTCGTGTTAGCAGGTGCCTTTTCTAAGGTAACTGAGGATATGGGCGGAGTGAAATCAACGGTTAACCTTGGTTTATCACTCATTCCAGGCAACTTGCTGATTATTGGTTTGTTCGTCATTTGTATGTTTGTGTCTATTTCTATGGGAACATCTGTAGGTACAGTTGCTGCAATTGCACCTGTAGGATTTGGAATTAGTCAGGCTACTGATATTCCATCTGCGCTTGCAATGGCTACTGTAGTAGGCGGTGCAATGTTCGGGGATAATTTGTCCATGATTTCTGATACAACAATTGCTGCTGTACGTACGCAAAATACTCGTATGAGCGATAAGTTTAAAGTGAACTTTCGTATTGTTTTGCCAGGTGCGATTATATCTATGATTATTTTAGGTGTCTTGACGCACAGTGCAACCATTAATAGTTCAAAAAATTATGATTTTGATCTTGTAAAAGTAATTCCATACTTATTAGTATTGATTTTGGCACTCATTGGTATCAATGTAATTATTGTATTGATTGGTGGTACAGTACTTTCAGGTATTATCGGATTGTTAGATGGCTCATTTAATTGGATTAAATTCTTAAAAGCTGCTTCTGAAGGTATGATCGGTATGGAAGACATCGCGATTATCGCATTAATGATTGGCGGTTTAATTGGATTGATTCAACATTATGGCGGTATCACATGGCTGTTGAATTTTGTTAGAAGCCGGGTGAAATCTCGCCGAGGTGCTGAAATAGGAATTGCCAGTTTAGTCAGTGCAGCAGATATTTCTACTGCTAATAATACAATCTCGATTTTAATGGCAGGTCCATTAGCTAAAAATATCGCAGATGAATATGACATTGATCCTAGAAAGTCAGCAAGCATTTTAGATATCTTCGGCAGTTGCTTCCAAGGTTTATTGCCTTATAGTCCACAAGTGATTGCAGCGGCTGGTGTTGCAGGTATTTCACCATTTATGCTGATGCCTTATTCGATATATCCAATTATACTTGGTGTGAGCGGCTTAGTAGCAATAATTTTCAATTTACCAAGATTGAACAAAAAGAAAGATAAAAAAGCGGCGTAGTTAATTTTTACTTTCACACAAGAAAAATGTTAAAGTAATCTTGTTGCAATATTAGTGTAAAACCGTGCATTTCATAAGGCTTTTCAAATTGATTACTTTGGCTTATGTATTAGAAATGCGTTAAAATAATGTTGAGTGTGAAAGTAGGTGACGACAGAGTGGCAAGATATAACATAGAAAATGATGTGGTAGTCATTTCTTTGGAACGATTAATGCGTATCAATCCTGAATTAATTTATCAAGCATGGACAGATGCAGATGTTATGAGACGTTGGTTTATGACATCTAATCGCTCAAACAAATCTATAGACTTGATTCCAGAAGAAGGTCGACGTTATGAAATCGTTGATGAACGAAATGGCAAAACGAATAAAATTACAGGTGTTTATCAAGAATTAGAAGCACCCAATCGTATTGTGATGACGATCGGAATGCCTGAACTAAGTGATAAAGAAGACACGATTGAAGTTGAAATCTTTGAACGTGAACCAGGTTCTGATATCACACAAATGAATTTCCAATATACTGCTGTTGTTCCGAAAGAACGACGCTGGACGACATTGGAATACAAGCAGCAAAAGAAAGAATATCATGATTCAACTGCACATGGATTTGAAAATATGTTTGTGAAATTACAAGATATTTTGACAGAGATGCAGAAAGAACAAGAAGAATTTTAAACGAAAAAGAAGCGGTACGTCACTTTTAATGTGAAGACGTACCGCTTCTTTTCATGTATTATACTGTTTCTTGACCACGTTTATTCCAAGTTAAAATAAAGCTGAACATTGCAAGTAAACTTACAATCGTTAATAAAATAAAACCTACATTCCAACCGAATTGATCAACCACAAATCCAAGTACAATATTTGCCATCACTGCACCAAATAAGTAACCGAATAAACCAGTTAAGCCAGCAGCCGTACCAGCTGCTTTTTTCGGTACGTAATCAAGTGCCTGTAATCCAATCAGCATAACAGGACCATAGATTAAGAAACCGATAGCTACTAAAGAAAGATTATCAATCCAAGGATTACCAGCTGGATTCAACCAATAGATAAGGACGAAAATCGTAACACCTAACATAAAGAAGAATCCTGCAGGACCGCGTCGTCCTTTGAATAGCTTATCTGAAAGCCATCCGCACAGTAATGTACCAGGAATACCTGCCCATTCATAAAGGAAGTAAGCCCATCCTGATTCTTTCATGTCAAAATGTTTTTCTTCACTTAAATAAACAGGTGCCCAATCTAAAACGCCGTATCGTACAAAGTAAACAAAGATATTTGCAAAAGCTATTGCCCATACCCATTTATTATTTAAGACATATTTGAAAAGTATTTCTTTTGTCGTCAACTCTGTTTCCATTGTTTCTTTTGATGCGTTCGGATAATCATCACGATATACCTCAATTGGAGGTAAACCTTGAGATTGCGGTGTATCTCTGACTAAGAAGAATGAAATAATTGCGATAATAATTGCGAATACAGCGGGGTAGATAAATGCACCTTCAAAACCCTTTAAATAACCGAAATTATAAAGTGCAGTCATCGAAATGCCCCAAGTTGCTATTGGTGCCATCAAACCGCCGCCGACATTATGTGCGACATTCCATAAAGCAGTTTTACTGCCACGTTCACTAACACTGTACCAGTGTACTAAGACACGTCCAGATGGCGGCCAACCCATACCTTGGAACCATCCATTTAAAAAGAGCATGATGAACATAATCAGTATGCCGGACGTAAAGAATGGTACAAAGCCAAGAAGTAAATTGATGATGACAGTTAAAATTAAGCCGAGACTTAAGAACACACGCGCGTTACTCCTGTCACTGACCATTCCCATTACAAACTTACTGAAGCCATAAGCAATGGAAACAGCAGATAATGCAATACCTAATTGCCCTTTACTAAACCCTTGATCAATGAGATCTGGCATTGCTAATGAAAAGTTTTTGCGCAGTAAATAATAGCCTGCATAACCGATAAAAATTCCTAAAAATACTTGTAATCTTAATTTTTTATATGTATTGTCCACTTCATCACTCGGCAAAGGTTTCCGGGGAGAAGGGGGCTTTAAAAAATTAAACATAGAAGTGCCTCCTTTTACAAAACATTAATATTATCTTAATATTAAATTTACAAAAAGACAACGCTTCCATAAAAAATATATAGTTGATAGATTTTTACAGAAATAGAAATATATAAATACAGTTTCTGCATTATTATTATTTCTTTTTTTTATTTTCATTAGAAAGTAACACTAAAGATACGGCTATTAATGGTAATAAGAAAGATTTACTAAGTTCAAACTGTCCGTCAAGGACAAAAATAATACCATTATATATAGCAAGTCCCATTAGATAATAGATTAAAAATAGATAAACTTTCTTCATACATATATCCTTTCAACATACATTTTTGTTAATTATAAATTATAACAAAAACATCACTAACTGGATTCTAATTCAATACAATGGAAAAGAACGACTTCCGTAATGAAAAATGGTCGCTTTCTGCATGCTCATTGCGAAAAATATATTCTTTAAAACACCTGAATATGTAGATGTTTTAAAGATATAGATTGAAAAGATCTTGAAGAGAATAAAGTTAAAATAAAAAGACGATGGAAAATATAGAAGTTTTCATCGTCTTTGGTATATACAAATAAAAAAAGAACATTTCATGATAAGAAACGTTCTAAAAAATCACTGCTATGAAATTGTGCTGTGTTTATATTGAGCGACTCTTGGGCGATAGTTCACGCACAAGACATCAATATTTTTAGTCGCTAAAGTATGAATTAATTTAGCGATGACACGTGGTGTGCAAGAAATATCAATATATTGTTGTGTCAAAATATAATTAATATCTTCTTGATGTGTCAAGTACTGCATAATATCAATAATCTTGTCTTTAATGAATACATCTTGCAAGCCATCGATTTTAAGTTTGAAATGCATCATTGCTTCAATATTTGCTTCAGTTTGGAAAATAAATTCTTTTTGAGATAATGGTAAGACTTGATAAATAGGATAATTATGGAAACTAAGGAAACTGATAAAATAAGGCAAGTTGCATTTAGGAATATGAACTTTCAATACAAGCTGTTGTTTAACTTTCATAAATTCTGCTTGAACAGCGTGGCTGCTTTGAAGTTGTTTGCATTCGTTGAGTAGGTGTCTGCGTTTTAGCCATGTCGATAAGTTTCCGATATTAATAATAAATGTGTCATATTTATCTAAAAACATAGACGATTCCTCCAGGAGATGTAAGATGGATTTGATTTCAAAAGAGGTAATATTAATACGTGCTGTTTCAAATTCATTTAAATTTTACCACTCTTTAATTTAAATTTCACTAGGACTTTTGGATGAATCTATACTGGAAATGTAAGAGACTTAATGAACTTAATAGAAATGATATATGATAAGATGAAGCTAAATCATTATTGGAGGATTAATCACAGATGAAATATAGAGCAGTTGTATTTGATTTTGATGGGACAATTATTGATACAGAACAACATCTATTCGAGACGATAAATAAGCATTTAGAAATGCATGGAAAAACGCCTATTTCTATTGACTATTATCGTGCATCTATCGGTGGTGCTGCTTCTGAGTTGCATACATATTTGGAAAATGAAATTGGTGAAAAAGAGACAGAAGCATTGTATGATGATCATCATACCCAAAGTGCCCATTTGCCTATGATAGAAAATATACGCAAGTTGATGAATCTGTTAGAAAAGAAAAGCGTTCCAATGGCAATAGCTACAAGCAGCAGTCGTTCTAATATACAACCTACTTTAGAAGCCTTGGATTTACCTGAACGAATGTCAGTGATTGTAGGAAGAGAAGATGTAGATGAGGTAAAACCAGCACCGGACTTATATTTAAAAGCTGTGCAAGAATTAAATTTAAATCCTGTTAGCTGCTTAGCTATTGAAGATTCTGTGAATGGCGCAACCGCAGCTGAAACAGCCGGGCTTGGTGTTATAGTTAATACGAATGCTATGACAGAGTTAATGAATTTTGATGCATTGCAATTAGTGGGTAAGAATATGACTGCTGATCAAATAGATACTGAATTTTTTAATTAAGCAGGTGAGACCATGATTATTTTATTTTTTCTTGCAGGTCCTATCATTATTGCGATTGGTAATTTAGTCTTAGGACCAATATTTAATAAGAAAATACCGATGAATGTCCGTTTTCGTGCATTTATGATAGGCTCAACGATTTATCTCATTACTGCATATCTATGTTATATCTTAGTTTTAAAAGGAAAATTATAAAGAAAAAGGCTTGCTTTTGTTGATATTATCAGCATAAGCAAGCCTTTTGTGTTGTTATTTTGTTGCAAAATATAATCCTACTACGACTAATAAAAGTAATATTGCATCTATACCTATCATTAAAGCACGGCGTGATGTTGCTTCGCCATTTTCTTTTAAGCGCTTATACATTATATAATTCGGTATGAGATTTGCAATTAATAGAACGATTATGAGTATAATGAGTATTATTTTCATTCAGAATCTCCATTTCTAATTGTTGATAACAAGTCCCAGAGAAAGGCAATGATAATACCAATAATCACTCCGGCGCCTACTCCGATTTTCATATGTCCAGTTAACTGTCCGATAACGATACCAAGAATAACTGTAATAGGAAGGACAATACCAAATTTTATTTTTCTAGCAGGAGAAGTCAACGCACTAAACATAGCAATATAACAAATCCCGAAGACAAGTGCTGCGCCAATGGATAGCAATAATGTGTGCATCATTGGTGCATGACTTCCCATACGATTCAAGAAAAAGAATAATGCTCCAAAAATAAATGTATATAAAATAGCGCGAGAGACAAGTTGTTTAGACACTACTGACGTCTCCTTTCATATTGAATAGTCAAATTATAACATATCAATAGAAAGGAACTGTATTAATCATTCTTTTTCAAATTGATGATGGTCATTTAAGAAAGCATAAAACAGACCAATGATAAGACCGCCACCGATATAGTTACCAATAAAAGCAGCGATAATATTGATCACTGCCGGCCAGAAATGCAGAACATCAACATTATAAACAATACCGCCGATAAATAGACATGCATTGTAAACAACGTGTTCATATCCCATAAATGCGAATACTGCTACCCCGAACATCATGACGAACATTTTCGCTAAAATATCATCAATCTGCATTGCAATAACTAAAGAAATATTAATGAAGAAGTTGGCGAAAATGCCTTTAGCCAGTAGTTCTAAAAAGCTTGCTGTCATCGTTTTATGATGGATAACTTCAGAAAGTTGTTTCATCATGTCAGGTGTCATACTATCGCTCATACGTAATATTAAGAAGAAGGCTAATGCACCTAATATATTACCTAAGAAACATAGCATAAAGATTTTGAATACCCGCCAAGGTTTAATGACGCGATAATACATTCCAACAGTAAAATACATAAAGTTGCTGGTTAAAAGCTCAGAGTTTGTAAATAAAATCAATACTAACGCAAAACTGAAGGCAATCGCACCGACAATATTGACGATTCCAGCAGTGGTATGATCAATTAAACTTGCTTTGATTGCGAGTACGAAGACTGAAATAATACTAATAATAAAACCAGCCATCATCGCACGAAGTAAATAGCGACGCATAAATGTAGCTTGCAGTACATCTTTCGTACGAATTGTAGCAACGACATCATTAACCCACTGTCGTCCATAAAATACTTTATCCCAACGAATATTCTTTTCATTCATCTTGCTTTCTCCTAACATTGTAAAATACAAGATTTAGTATAAGGCGTGAATATAGTTTTGTGAATACTTTCACAAATAAGTTTTTAAATTTTTTTCAGAATATGTCTTTTTCGTGAATAGAGAACATTAAATCTCTAGATATTTTGCTAAAGCATACGAAATAACGTATCAGAAGTGTGTTTAAATTCCGAGCAATTTAGTAAATATAATTAAAAAGAAAAGAATAATAAAAGAGTGATAACAAACTATTATACTGAAAATTCAAAAAGGCAGATTGCCAGTTAAACAAAAGACGTGCTATAATATTCAAATAATATGAAACTCTTATAAAAAGACATGAAAATAATAAAATATCCATATTGGGTGTTGGAATTATCTTTAAGTTGATAAGGACTAATATTTTTATGAGTGCAAATTACATGAATTCCTATGGTGACTATGGCGCAACATGATTGTAAATAAAAAAATGAAAGCGCATACATAAAAGTGTAATTTTTATGTTTTCATCATAGAAATTTATAGTATAATTAAGCTCATTAGGCATAGAAGCTACTTTCGATATGGTAAGAAAATTAGTGAGTAATTTGTCGCAATCTTCAGACAGAAAAAGGGGTACCGGATTAAGTATTGCGAAACAAGTAAGAGAATTAGATGCTTAAATATCGAAGAAACGAGCTGCGCCTGGAAATTTTGTAAAAGAGAAGGGGAATTTTCTAATGGAAGAAACTCAATTGCAACGAGGATTAAGTTCTAGACAGATACAAATGATTGCACTGGGCGGTACAATCGGTGTTGGTTTATTTATGGGTGCGACAAGTACAATTAAATGGACAGGTCCGTCAGTCATTTTTGCTTATCTGATCGTAGGTTTATTTTTATTTTTAGTTATGCGTGCTATGGGAGAAATGGTTTATTTACATCCGACAACAGGGTCATTTGCAAACTTCGCAAGTGATTATATTCATCCAGTTGCGGGTTATTTAACAGCTTGGAGTAATATATTCCAATGGGTTGTTGTAGGTATGAGTGAAGTTATCGCAGTCGGAGAATATATGAGATATTGGTTCCCGACATTACCAGAATGGATTCCTGGAGTTATTGTAATTGTGTTACTAGCAGGGGCGAACTTAGTATCAGTTAAGGCATTTGGTGAATTTGAATTCTGGTTCGCAATGATTAAAATTGTAACGATTATTTTAATGATTATTGCAGGTTTCGGTCTGATCTTCTTCGGATTAGGTAACGGCGGACATGCAATCGGACTTTCAAACTTATGGTCTCATGGCGGATTTATGCCAAACGGCTGGGTTGGATTCTTCTTTGCATTATCTATTGTTGTTGGTTCATACCAAGGGGTAGAACTGATAGGTATTACAGCAGGGGAAACAAAAGATCCTCAAAAGAACATTAAAAAAGCAGTAAATGGTGTTATCTGGCGTATTTTGATTTTCTATATTGGTGCAATTTTTGTAATTGTAACAGTATATCCTTGGGATGAGTTAGGCAATATCGGTAGTCCATTTACACAAACTTTCGCAAAAGTAGGTATTACATTTGCAGCTGGTTTAATCAACTTTGTAGTATTAACTGCTGCAATGTCAGGTTGTAACTCAGGTATCTTCAGTGCAAGTCGTATGATTTATACATTAGCGCAGCATAAACAATTACCGAAAATTTTCTTGAAAGTCATGAAAAATGGTGTTCCAGTTTATCCTGTATTAGCAATGGGAATCGGTATCTTTGTTGGTGTTATCTTAAATATTGTTTTACCAATGTTTATCAAAGGTGCTGACAGCATTTTCGTATATGTATACAGTGCATCTATTTTACCAGGTATGATTCCTTGGTTTATGATTTTAATCAGTCATATCCGCTTCCGCAGATTGCACCCTGAAGAAGTTGAAGGACATCCTTTCACAATGCCGGGCGGTGTTGCGGCAAGTTATTTAACAATTGCCTTCTTATTATTAGTATTAGTAGGTATGTTATTTAATAAAGAAACTGTTGTATCAGTAGTCATTGGTTTAATTTTCTTAGCATTTATGACAGCATTCTACTTTGTCAGAGGCTATGATAGATTGCCGGATGAAGATCAGCATTTAAAATAAGTTATAAATAAGAAAAGAGTTGAGACATTTGCCTCAACTCTTTTTTTAATGCTCAAATTCAATATTAGATAAATGTTTTTTGTAATTATTTAAGGCCATTTTAGACTGCGTGACTAAATCTAAGGAATTTGAAAAGTCCAATGAAAGGTAACGGTAATAAAGGACATTAATCATAAATAATTGTGCGGTAAGTGATGTAGTCGCTGCCATGCGTACTTCACTTTCATCTGTTTCA
The DNA here is from genome assembly GCF_900458435.1 of Staphylococcus carnosus. NCBI lineage: Bacteria > Bacillati > Bacillota > Bacilli > Caryophanales > Staphylococcaceae > Staphylococcus > Staphylococcus carnosus. The sequence continues at coordinate 751,079 of NZ_UHCT01000001.1, forward strand.
CCATAAATTAAATCAATATCAGTGTAATTTGTGATAGGATTTTCTTTATTTCCCATGAGTGATATTAAGAATAGATGATAGTCAGAAGCAACACGTGCAATGGCTTCTAATTCATTGTGTTCTCCGCTATTTGAAATGATAAAAAGACAATCTCTTGCATCATGTGTAGCAATAACGTTGATTAGTGTATGCACACCTTCAATGCAGTGTACATTGATGCCGACACGAGATAGTTTTTGAAATAAATCTCTTGCAGCAACGTATGAAGCACCAAAACCAAAAATAAAGACGGTCCGTGATTGTTTTAATCTAGCACAAACTTTATCAATATCGTTTTCATCTACTGCATCAGATACTTTGCACAATGTTTGGGTAGTTCGAGACAACATTTTGCGTTTAATGGTATCGAGTGATTCATTAGATTGTAATTCAAGTTGACGTGGTTTTGTGCGGGCAGACATATATTTTGAAACTTCTGTTTTCAATTCTTGAAAACCGCCATCTGTGATTTTATATCCGAATCGCACGACAGAAGATGGGCTCGTACTTGTCCGGTCAGCAAGTGTGTGTGTTGTCATATCGACAATTTGTTGCGGACGTCGCAAAATATAGTCTGCTATTTTCTTCTCGCTTTTAGTGAGAGAAGGGTATTTAGATTCTAACTTATATAAAATGTTTGTCATAAAAAACCACCTGCTCTATGGAATAGCTAATAAATTTAAAGTTAATCTTTTTGGATGAAATGCATAGATAGCAGTAAACGTGTTCCCAATATCATTTTGATAGGAAAAACATAGTTGCTTTTTCCTATCAAGTAAGTCAGATATCCTCCCAAAAACTGTACTTACAACATGATAAAGTTAATTGTACCTAGTGTACTATACGTTATTAAGTTAGACAATTGTGAATTTTAAATTGACTGCAACTACTATTAAGATACCTATTTTCAAGGAAAATAAACCATCAATCAAGTACGGATAGATTGATTTGAAGCATCTATGATTTCATATATTAATCTAATAATAGGCGATTTCCATTGTACAAATACAGATTGAAATTCGCCTACATCTATTGTCGTTAATGGATACAATGATAGTGAACTTAACACATCCAAATATTGTTTTTCAAAATATGTAAGTGCACTTGTATAAGTTGTTATTCGTTGTAATTCTTTTTGTATAAAGGTATTGATATCAGTAGCAATCGACAGTACTTCTTTTTGTTTTGAACGAAACAGTGCACTATTACACGCTTCGCTTTTACTCAAAATAAATACTAAATTTTTGTACATATCATTTAAAGATGTTGTTGTCATGTGAAGTAATCTCCTTATGCAAAAATATTTGTGATTAAAATATTGGTAGAATATAATATATTAATAGCGTTATACTTATACGAAACATTATTTAGGGGGCCATCATGGTTTTAAGAAAAGATAAACCAGCATGGAGAGATTTATGGCTGCTGCCCATTGCACTTGTAGGAATATTTGCATTTTCTGGACTTGAGATGCTTGTAGCTTTAAACTTCCATGCACCATTTAATGAAGACACACTGAACGGCGTAGGCGCCATCGGGCAAATGTTAAGTTACATAGTTGTTTTAATTGTTTTTTATTATTTTCATTATCAAGAAATGCCTGGTCGTTTAAGCGCAGGATGGGCATATGTTAAAAAACATTGGCTATTTTTAGTGATTGTGCTTCTCATCGTTATGGGATTGGAATCATTATACAATCAATTAATGGCCATGTTGCCTGAAGGAATTGGATTTAAAGAAACTCAAAATGAAGAGAGTTTAGATGTACTTTTTAAAAATCCAGCTTTTTTACCATTGAGTTTTTTATTTGTAGTAATATTAGCGCCAGTGGTGGAAGAACTATTCTTTAGAAATGTGATAATTGGCGAGTTAGGAAAGAAATTTAATTATATTGTGATGGGTGTTATTTCTGCTATTACATTTGCTGGTATGCATGTGATTGGTGCAACATCACCATTTGAATTTGGTTCATACTTTATTATCGCAGTTGCTTTAGTTTATGTATACTTTAAATCTGGTAAAAATACCGCAGCAACAATTTTTATTCACATGACAAATAATCTCGTTTCATTTATCATGACTGCATTCTTCAGCTGATTTATAACTGGAAAAGTTATTTGAATGCTTAATTAAATAAGAACACTAAAAAATCCAACTGATCAGTTTGCAGAATCAGTTGGATTTAAAAATTTTTGGTAGTTATAAATAGAAATATCATGTGTTTTAACTGTTTTTTGGAAAGAATAAGAAATGTCTTTTATATCTGCAATTGAGATTTCTTTAGTATTGCCTCGGCCAATATCAAAAATAACAACATGCCAATCTGCTTTGCGACAAATTAATCCGATAAAAATCACATTTTCTTTTTCTAATGTTCCATTCATTTCATACTCTGCCAACATGACATTACGTTCGGCACAATAAATAAGTAAGTCAGAAAAAGTATGAGGTAGGGCTTCATTAGGATTGGATTCGAATTTTATATATCGATCCATTCGTTTTAAAATCCGGCGAATATGGGTGGCTGGTTGATTTAAACATTTTTTGATGAGTTGTTGAATTTCTTTACGGTAAGGCAATTTTGTATATGACTGACTTTCGTTTAATGTCATAAATAAAGCGAGCATTTGATCTTCGGTCAATTCTAGCTTGATGGGTGAATGATCTGGTTGAATACGGTAACCACCAAGAACACCTTGCTTTGCGATGATTTGAACACCTTGATTTTCAAGATCTTGTATATCACGCAAAATTGTTCGTTTAGAAACTTCTAATTTTTTCGCAAGTTGTGTAGCAGTTAGTTGATCATTCGTTTCAATAAATTGAATTAATTTATTTTGGCGTTCAACTTTATTCATATATGCCACCTCCCATATATTACATATTATAATGATTATATCATATTTAGTATAATATGATATTTATTCGCAAAAAAAATGCTAAAAAGTATGAAAAATTTTAAAGTAAACGCTTACATTTATTAAAAAGGTATGTTACACTTTCAATAGTAACTAGGAGATAGCACTGATGTAACAAAGGGGTAATGATAAATCATAGTCGTGTGATTTATTAAAAACGTGCAAATCACTAGTTAATAAACATCTTCAATATTATTACTTACTTTCCTTTCTATGCCGACTAGTATCGCTAGTCGGTTTTTTAATATGAAAAATTGAAAGTTATTCACTTTTTTCTAGTTTTACATGCTAAAATAATAATAATACATAATAAAATTAATTGATTTGAGGTGTAAAGTTTGAATAAAACAGAACGCATTCATCTTGATAAAGAAATAAGACAATGGTTAAAGGGACTAGACGATATTATCCCGCAATTGATAGCAGATATGCATACAGAGACAAAGGCGAATCAATTTGATTTAGTCACAAATGTAGATCGTATGATTCAAGATAAATTTGAAATGTTTTTACAAACCCACTACCCATCACATCAGCTTTTTGCTGAGGAGAAGAATAATGATTTAGTAGATGCAAAACATGGTGATGTATGGATTATGGATCCTATCGATGGTACAGCGAATCTTGTTAAACAACAAACGGATTATTGTATTATCTTGAGCTATTTTGCAGATGGTGAAGCACAGTTATCTTATATCTATGATTATCCGCATAAAGTACTTTATAAAGCGATTAAAGGTGTAGGTGCATTTGAAAATGAAACGCCGTTGCCTACCGTTGTCGAGCGAGATATTAAGTATTTGATTTTATCCTATAATATCTATGTTTTAAATGAAACAACATTGAAAGATTTGAAAGAAGCTGCTTTTAGTTATCGTTTGATAGGGTCATGCGGTTTAGATTCAGTGAGGGTTATTAAAGGACAATTTGGTGCACATATTAATACAAATTCTAAACCTTGGGATATTTCTGCTCAATTCTTGTTTGCTAAAGAACTAGGTTTGAAAATGACTGATTTACAAGGAGAGCCTCTTGATTTTTCAAAAGCAGGTCCGTTCATCATCAGTAATCCAGGGTGCCATAAAGCAGTTTTAAATATTTTAAATGAAAATGGCGGATATCAAGCTGATTTCATTAATAAGACTTAAGTATCATGTTTTATAAAAATAGATATAATATAATGTGTTTGTTAAGTAATTAAAATTAATATAGACAATGTGTGAGGAGTGGTTGGGTGAGAAGAACAGAGGATCCCAAAAGAAAAATGGGCACAGTTCCTAAGGTATTATTATGGGTTTTTGGTATTTTAGTATTACTTGCTGTAGTTGCTGCAATTTACTTAGCAGTGAAAATTTTTGCAGTAGGGGGCAATATACATAACCCATTGGACAGAAGCAAATCAGAACTAAGAAAAGAAAAAGTGGATTTGAATAAAGGAGAACCTTTCACTATTGCATTGTTTGGTGTAGATTCAGATGCACAGCGTAAAAGTGAAAATGATGGTGAACGTTCAGATTCAATTATGATTTTATCTATTAATCCAGATAAGAAAAAAACTGAAATCGTCAGCATTCCGCGTGATACACAAGCAGAAATTGTAGGACACGGTACTACTGAGAAGATTAACCACGCTTATGCTTATGGCGGTCCGAATATGGCTGTTAAATCTTTAGAAAAATTAATGAATGTACCGATTGATCATTATGCTACGATTGACATGGATGGTATGCATGGAATGGTAGATGCTCTTGGAGGCGTCGATGTTGTCAGCAATTCAACATTTAGTACAGATGGTTATAACTTTGTAAAAGGTAAAAAGGTTCATTTAGATGGAGATAAAGCACTTGCTTTCATTCGTTCACGTAAAGAAGAAGGTGCTGGCGGAGACTTTGGTCGTCAAGAACGTCAACAACTCGTATTACAAGGTATTGCCAATGAGTTAACAAGTGTTAAATCTATTACAAACTTCAATGGTGTTACAAACCAAATTGAAAAAAATGTTAAGACTGACTTAACTTTAGGACAATTGAATACAATTCGTTCGAAATATAAAGATGCCAATGAAAATGTAAGACGTCATCAATTACAAGGTAGCGGCGGTATTCAAGATGATGGTCTGTACTACTTTGTTCCTGACAAAGCTTCTTTAGAAAATATGACGGAACTATTAAGATCTAATTTAGATTTATAATTAGAATGATACAAAATGCCGAGTTTCAGGTTATTTACTGATTCTCGGTATTTTTTTACTCTAAAAGTTTAAATTATGTACAAATAAACTTCGAGTTTTAGGGTATTACGAAGGGAGAAGGGGGAATTAATGATGACAAATAATCATGACGAAAACAAAGTGAATGAACAAGAAGAACAAGATGTTTCAGAAATGGTAGATGAAGGCGGTTTAGGCGCCGATGGCTATTATAAAATCAATGAATTTCAAAAAGATGGTGGATCTGTCGAAGTTGGTCTAGATCAATTCAAACTAAGAGTAAGTGAATATAATGATTTAGACTTGGTCAACTCATTAATTGCACATGCTGATGCGAATCATGGCGGTTCAGAATTTGACGATGCAATTAATGTTGTTAAACAAGAGATTTTGGGCAGATTACACGATAAATAGAAAAAGTCGGCATGTTACATGCCGCTTTTTTTTGAAATCCTCTTTCTAATTGCCTTTTATTTCACTTTTAATATTCAACAAAATGAGTTTATAAGTAGTTTAATGTAAAAAAGAGTAGAATGTAATTATTAATTGGTTTAATATATCAACTTTTGAGAAATTATATAAGTATGGGACTTAACATTTAAGACCAAAAGTACTAGAATTAGTAACAAGACTATTTTTTTAATTGCGTGGGGCAAAAAAGATTTAGTCTTCGAATATTTACGGATAATATATAAAAGTAGAGGTTTGACAAAGGGAGTTGAATTTTTAGAGTCTATCTTGATTCTAAAAAAGTATTATGCAAGTACATGATAAGTTGCATGCTTCATACAATTAATCTTTTTAATAAAGAATAGGAAGGTTGCTTTGTTTATGATGATGTCTTACATAAATATGATTGCCGCCATCCATATATTGTTGATAGAAAGCGACTTTTTTCAAAACGTCTCTAACCCTCATCAATCAGAGGCAACTTGAGCCATGTTATTTTGTATAGCACTTAAATTCTTTAGATAACCTCAGAATATAGGGGTGATTATATGCAAGAACATCTTGTCATCACTTTAGATGGAAAAGACTATCTTGTGGAACCAGGAACAAATCTTCTTGCCTTCATTAAGTCGCAAGAAACATTTGTGCCGTCAATCTGTTATAACGAATCATTAGGACCTATCCAAACTTGTGATACGTGTGCAGTAGAAATTGACGGGAAAATTGAACGCGCATGCGGTACGACAATTGATCGTCCAATGGTTGTCAACACAACAAACAGCGATGTAAAAGCCAGCCAAAAAGAAGCTTTAGACCGCATCTTAGAAAAACACATTCTTTATTGTACAGTTTGTGACTATAACAATGGTGACTGTGACATTCATAATACAATGGATGAATGGGGTATCGAGGAACAATCATACGAATATAAACCGAAGCCATATGAAAAAGACTTTGGTCCATTTTATCGTTATGACCCTAACCAATGTATCCTTTGCGGACGTTGTGTAGAAGTATGTCAAGACGTTCAAGTCAATGAAACTTTATCTATTGACTGGGAACGTGAACAACCAAGAGTTATCTGGGACAATGATGTATCAATCAATGAATCATCTTGTGTTAACTGTGGTCAATGTGCAACAGTTTGTCCATGTAACGCTATGATGGAAAATAAAATGGTTGGTAATGCAGGTTATATGACTGACATTGAACCAGGTACTTTAGCAGACATGATTGAATTGACTAAAGAAGCAGAACCAGGTTACGGCTTATTAATGGGCGTATCAAATGGCGAATCTGCAATGCGTAACGAATATATGTCTAAGACGAAAACAGTATGTACATACTGTGGTGTGGGATGTACTTTTGATGTTTGGACTAAAGGCCGCGAAATCCTTAAAGTTCAACCTCAACACGATTCACCTGCGAACCGCGTTTCAACTTGTATTAAAGGTAAATTCGGTTGGGACTTCGTCAACTCTGAAGAGCGTCTAACAAGACCGCTTGTTCGTAAAGGTGACGAGTTCGTAGAAGTAGAATGGGAAGAAGCTTTAAATGTTATCAGCGAAAACTTCCGTCGAATTAAAGCGGAAAAAGGTGCAGATGCATTATCATTTATCGCTTCTTCTAAAGGTACTATTGAAGAATCATATTTAATGCAAAAACTTGCTCGTCAAGTAATTGGTACAAACAACGTGGATAACTGTTCACGTTATTGCCAAGCACCAGCTACAAAAGGTTTATTCAGAACTGTTGGTCACGGCGGTGACTCAGGTTCAAGTGATGACCTTATGCATTCAGACATGGTTGTCTTGGTTGGTACTAACACAGCTGAAGCGCATCCAGTTATCGCTTCTAAAATTAAACGCGGACACAAATTATACGGTAATAAACTTGTAGTATTTGATATCCGTCGTCACGAAATGGCAGAACGTGCTGACTTCTTCTATCAACCTAAACCAGGTACTGACTTAGCATGGATGTCAGCAGTAACTAAATACATCATTGATAATGATATGCATGATAAAGCATTTATTGATGAATGGGTTGACTATTTCGATGATTACTATAAATCATTAGCACCATTCACTATGGAATTTGCTGAAGAAACAACTGGTATTCCAAAAGAAGATCTTATTGAATTTGCACATAACGTTGTTGCAGCAGAAGGCGTAAGTATCTGTTGGGCAATGGGTGTTACTCAACAAGACATCGGTAGTGATACTAGTACAGCAATCTCTAACTTATTGCTTGTTACAGGTAACTACAGAAAACCTGGTTGCGGTGCTTATCCATTACGTGGACACAACAACGTACAAGGTTGTAGTGATGCTGGTAGTATGCCAGACAAATTCCCTGGTTACCAAGGTGTCGAAGATGACGAAGTTCGTGCGAAATTCGAAAAAGCTTACGGCGTAGAATTACCACCGAAAGCAGGTCGTGACAACCATCAAATGATGGAAGGTATTCATAACGACGAAATTGACGCAATGTACATTTACGGTGAAGATACTGGTATCGTTGATGCTAATATCAACTTCGTACAAGCAGCTTTAGAAAAAGTTGACTTCTTAGTTGTACAAGATGCGTTCTTAACACAAACAGCACGCTTTGCGAACGTTGTATTACCTGCAAGCCCTTCACTTGAAAAAGAAGGTACATTTGCAAATACTGAACGTCGTATCCAACGCTTGTATCAAGTTATGGAACCACTTGGTGAATCAAAACCTGACTGGCAAATCATGCAAATGATTGCTAACAAAATGGGCTTTGACTGGAATTATTCACATCCAAGTGAAATCATGGATGAAATGGCAAGCTTAACACCAACATTTGCTGGTGTAACTTATGAAAGACTTGAAGGTTTCAAATCATTACAATGGCCAGTTGCTCCAGATGGTACAGATGAACCAATCTTGTATCTTGGCGGATTCAACTTCCCTAATAAACGTGCGAAATTATATCCATTAACATTTGATAACTTCTTCAAACAAGATGAAGAATATGACTTGCACGTTAACAATGGTCGTTTATTAGAACACTTCCATGAAGGTAACATGACTTACCACGTTCCTGGTATTAAATACAAAGTTCCTAACGTATATGTGGAAATTTCTCCAGAACTTGCTGAACGCCGCGGTGTTCATGAAGGTGGAGAAGTTAAATTAATTTCATCTACTGGTGAAGTTAAATTAATGGTTCACGTAACAGACCGTGTTAAAGGTAATGAAATCTATATTCCATTGAACAACGATGCGGAAGAAGATGGCACACTTGGTGCAGTTAACTTATTAACTAATAGTGATGTTGATAAAGATACAGATACTCCATCATACAAACGTACATCTTGCCGTATGGAAGTAATTACACGCCGAGGCAGATCACCATTGAACCCTGCTAACTTCCGTGTAGATACAGAACGTAATCCGCAATACAGTGTTCAAGTTCAGAAAAAATGGGCACGTCCAGACTACGTATTCCCAGGAAATCAGGTGAGAAACGATGGCTGAAAACATTAGAAAAATTAAACGAATGGAAATCCCGCCGGAAAAGCAAAAAGCAGATGATCTTGCAGAAGTAACAGATGCGATTGCAGAAAACAAAGACGTGATTATCAAAGCAATCCGTTTAATGAAAGTACTTGATGATGCTAAGATTTTAGATGCATCTATCGGTGCAGTAGAAAGCCGCGGATTTATTACTGGTAAATTTACGAAAGAGTTGAGAAAAGAACAATACACTGGTGTATTAAATAACTTAGCTCCATTAGTATTTATGATTGGTAAATTAAATGTACCTAACTTACAAGATATGCTTGAAAAAGTAAATAAAGGTTTGGAAAACGCAAATCAAGCAAGTCCGAACCAACGTACAACAGTCGGCAGCTTAGTTGGTTTATTGAAAGACGAAGATGCCAACAAGAGTATTACTTATTTCTTAAATATCTTAAAAGGTATGTCACGCGAAGACTAATATGCGTCAACCTTTTAGAGCTGATCTTATCTTTTGAAAGAGGATCAGCTCTTTTTTTACATAATGTGATAAAATTTAGTAGGAAGATAGATTAGTAACGATTAGATTTTTGAAAGAAAGAGGGTGAGGACAATCAACCCTAATATATTAAAAGCACTAGCCATTATATCTAATGTCTTTGTTGTTTTAGGTTTTGTACTTTTAATTATGATGAAACTCGTTTTAGCAATTACAATGTTCGCAGTTGCAATTACTATCAGTTTAATGATGTTTAATGTTTTATTCCGTGACAGAACAGGAATGAAGATTATTGTAAACATTTCGTTTGTAATTGTAATAGGCGTAATTATATTGGCATACTTCTTGTTAAAATAAATAAATTGAGAGGTACAGGAAATGAGCCGTACATTTAAGAAAAAATTTTTAATCATTTTAATCAGTGTCATTGTGGCGATATTTGCGATTTTAATGATTATTAATGAGACTAATTTATTTAAACATGATCAAACACATACTTTTGAGGATGCTGTGAAATTACAGACAGGTGAAGGTATGTTGAATACTAAAGAAGATAATGGTCGTTTCATTAATGCATCTAAAGAAGATGTGAAAAATGCAATGACGATTAAAAAACAAAATCACAATATCAATTACATGGATATTTCTGAAAAAGTGCCGATGGATGAAAAAGAAGTTAATAAAATGCTGAAAGGTAAAGGCATCTTTGAAAAACAAGGTTCAACTTTTTTAAAGGCACAAGATAAATATGGTGTTAATGTGATTTATTTAATTAGTCATGCATTAGTTGAAACAGGCAATGGCCAATCTGATTTAGCAAAAGGCATTCCATATAAAGGTAAACGTTATTATAATTTTTTTGGTATCGGAGCGTTTGATGAAGATGCCATGAAACATGGCCACAGTTATGCAAAACAACAAAAATGGACTTCTCCTGAAAAAGCAATTTTAGGCGGTGCTTCTTTTGTTAGAAAAGAGTATTTTGATAAAGAACAGCTTACACTTTATCAAATGCGCTGGAACCCAAAAAATCCAGGGCAACATCAATATGCGAGCGATATTGATTGGGATAGTAAAATAGCGAGAGCTATGGATCATTATTATGAAAAGTATGGTATTAAAAAAGATCATATACGTAAAAATTATTATAAGCAATAAATATTTAAGAGGGGCAACCCTCTTTTTGTGTGAGAACAGTATTGATTGACTAAAGAGGGAATATGATAGAATAAAGATAACGTGAAAATGAGGTGTTAGGATATGAAAATAGCAATCGTAGGTGGCGGTATCGGTGGTTTAACAGCTGCTGCGCTATTACACGAAAACGATAATGAAGTACATGTATTTGAACAGCACAATAAAATTGAAGAAGTAGGTGCTGGTATTGGTATCGGCGGGAATGTGATAGACAAACTTGGAAACCATGATTTAGCCAAAGGTATTAAAAACGCAGGCCAAGTTATTAATGAGCTGGAGTTTTTAGATGACCATGGGAACATCTTAAACAAAGCTTACCTGAAAAAAGGAACTATCAATCTGACATTGCCGCGTCAAACTTTGATTGACATTATTAAATCTTATGTACCAGAAGAGGCTATTCACACTAATCATAAAATTATTCGAATTGAACAAAACAGCTCTAAAGTAACTTTGACAGAAGAGAACGGAGCACAGTCAGACTTTGATTTATGCATTGGGGCAGATGGGCTTCATTCTATTATTCGACAAGAACTTGACCCTAAATCTACGGTAAACTATCAAGGCTATACGGTATTTAGAGGTATGGTAGACGATATAAGATTATCAGATCCCAATACTGCTAAAGAATATTGGGGGCCGAAAGGGCGAATCGGTATAGTCCCTATGCTGGATAACAAAGCTTATTGGTTTATTTCAGTGAATGCCAAACAAGGCGACCCTAAATTTAATGATTTTACGAAACCATATATTCAAGCTTATTATAATCATTATCCAAATGAAGTACGCCGTATATTTGATCAAACAAGCGAAACAGGAATTTTACACCATGATATTTATGATTTAACACCGTTAAAGACTTTTGTCTTTGGACGTACTGTATTATTAGGTGATGCCGCACATGCAACAACACCGAATTTGGGACAAAGTGCAGGTCAAGCTATGGAAGATGCTATTGTATTGGCAAATTGCTTAAAAGAATATGATTTTAGAGAAGCTCTAGCAAGATATGACAAGTTACGTGTTAAACATACTGCAAAAGTAATTAAAAAATCTAGAAAAATTGGTAAACAAGCACAATTAGCTAATGGTTTGTTAGTTGGTTTGCGAAATGCATTGATGAAGCGTTTGCCTTCAAAACTCATTAGCAGCCAAGTAAAATTTATCTATAAAACTAAAGAAAAATAAAGTATAAAAAATCCGGAACACTCTATCATGAATGTTCCGGATTTTTTGTCTTTAAACAGGTGATTTATTTTTCAACACCATTAACAATATATTTTGGAGCTTTATCTTCTTTAATGACATCCACTGTATTATCAGCAACAATTTTAGCCATTGCATCACGTGCTTCAAAAGTAGCATTACCGATATGCGGTGTAATAACTACATTATCCAATGATTTCAAATCATCATTGATTTCAGGTTCGAATTCATAAACATCAAGTGCTGCACCTTCGATATCTTTATTTTTTAAAGCATCTGCGAGTGCTTGTTCATTTACAATCGGACCTCTTGCTGCATTAACAAGATAAGCTGTATCTTTCATTTTTTTTAATTGCTCAGTATCAAACATGTGATGCAATTCTGGTTTATAAGCAGCATTAATTGTAATAAAGTCTGCTTTTTCCAACATCGTATCTAAATCTACATATTTAACACCGAGTTCACGTTCTTTTTCTTCCTTACGATGAGGACCTGTATATAAGACATCCATATCAAATGCTTTGGCACGTTTTGCTACTGCTGAACCGATAGCACCTAATCCGACAATACCAAGTACTTTACCTGAAACTTCACGTCCTCTGAAGAATAATGGTGCCCAGCCATCAAAGCCTTTCGTACGAGATAATTGGTCGCCTTCAGGAATACGGCGAGCAACAGCAAGTACAAGTGCAAATGTAAGTTCAGCTGTTGAACGTGTTGAAACGTCTGGTGTATTTGTTACATAAATACCTTTTGCTTTAGCAGCGTCAATGTCTACGTTATTAAAACCAGCGCCATAGTTTGCAATAATTTTAAGATTTTCTCCACTATCAATTACTTCTTTATCTACGTTAGTAGAAAGAATGCTAATTAAAGCATCGGCATCTTTAACACGTTTTTTTAATGTTTCTTGATCCACTACACCTGGACCATCATACATATCAATTTCAATTTGATGTTTTTCTAAGATATCCAATCCAACTTGCGGAATGGGACCAGCAATAAATACCTTTGCCATATAAAAACACTCCTTTTCTGACTTCTTATATCAAGTATATTAAAAGGATGTTATAGAAACAATGAAAACACTTTCTTAATCTTATGTGATAAGTTTAAGTCCAACTGCAGAAACAACAATTAGACCAATAAAAGTAATTCGCCAGATATTTTTAGATTCATTATAAAAAATCATGCTAATCAGTGTTCCGCCACCAGTGCCAATACCTGTCCAAATAGCATATGCTGTTCCCATTGGTATCTCTCTCATTGAAAGTGAAAGTATGCTGAAACTGAATATAAACGCAATACCTAAATATAAAATAAAGATTTTCTTGCCAGTACGGTTAAGCTCATTTAATAATATTACACCTAATATTTCAAAGCATCCGGCAATTAATAAATAGATCCATGCCATTAGGATGTTCCCTCGCTTTCTTCATTATCAGTAGAAAGTTTTAAACCTAAAATACCGATTAATAGTAGGGCGAGTAGAAACAACTTGGTAAAGCTGAATGGGTCACCATAAAAGACCATATCTATAATGACAGTGCCTACAGTACCAATACCCACAAAGATGGCATAAGCTGTACCGACTGGTAAGGTTTTGCATGCTGAAATCACAAGTGCAAAACTGAGTGCAATTATTAAGAGTGTAATGCTCCAACTAAGAACTGAGTCTGCATTTTTAATGCAAGTAACCCATATGATTTCTACGATTCCAGCTAAAATAACTTTTAACCAGCGCACTTTTCTACCTCCTATCAATATTAATTTGTCAACATTATATATTCTCTCAAATTTAAATGAGACTTACAATATATGAATTTTGAGTATAAAAAACGAAGCGCTGAAGGCTTCGCTTTTACAAACTTATTTGAGAAATGGGATAGATAATGGAATTAAATATTTTTCTCCATTATAGGCTTTGACAGCTGCTACAATACTGAAAATGAAATGCATGATAGCTAATACTACAAAAGTAACAAAACCGATTAACACTAACATTAAGACAGTAGAAATTAAAAACCAAATTGTGTAAGAAATAACTGAGTTAAAATAATCTTTTCCAGTTTTATTTACAAATTGGGATTCAGAACCTTTAATCAACCAAACAATTAAAGGGCCGATAATTGAAGTAAAGAAACTTAAAATATAAATTAAGCTCGCAAATAATCTTTCGTCTTGAGTTGGAAACTGTTCGTATTTTTCAACTTCATCGTATACAGGTTCAAATTCTGGATTATTATCCATAAGTGGACCTCCTATATCCATTTGTTGAGTTAAATATAACAGTAATTGAAAGATAAAGATATGGAAATCATACATTTTCAACAAATATGTTGTTTAATAATCGATATTTATAAGAACTGCAGACTATGAACGAAGTTTCAAATTATAAATTTTGAAAAATTAGTATTAGGTAACAAAATTATATTTTAATATTTGCTTAGTCATGTTACGATACGTATAACATACTATTTATGCAGTGATAGAAACTGTCGTGACAGTTAGGTAAGCGTTTACATATAAAACCTGATAAGTGATGACAGTTTCTAATTTTTTCATAAAGGCTATATAAATAAGTACATATGTTTCATTTTAAGTTGAGAGACCGTCTATATCTTTATCCATTCTATAAAGCTTATAGCGGTCTCACATACTCATGATAATTTAAAGAAAGAAGGTTAAGTTATGAAAATCGCAATTGTAGGTTCAGGTAATGGTGCTGTCACATCAGCTGTAGATATGACAAATCAAGGCCATGATGTTAAATTATATTGCCGAAATGCTTCTATCGAAAAATTTGATAAAGCAATAGAACAGGGTGGTTTCCACTTTCATAATGAAGGAGAAGAAAGCTTCGTTAACTTCACGAATGTCAGTGATGATATTGAAGAAGTAATTTCAGATGCTGAAATTATTCAAGTGATTATCCCTTCTACTTTTATTGAATATTATGCAAAAATTATGGCGCCTTTTGTGAATGAAAACCAGCTTATTTTCTTCAATATGGCAGCTGCTATGGGATCAGCACGCTTTATCAATGTATTAGAGGATGAACATATTGATGTACGTCCCCATTTTGCAGAAGTAAATTCCTTAACATACGGTACGCGAGTTGATTTTGATAATGCAGTCGTAGATTTATCACTTAATGTACGTAAACTCTATTTTACTTCTTTTTATCAAGATCAACTTAGTGATGATTTTGAGAAAGTAGAACAAATCTATCCTAATATTGTTAAAGAAGAGAATTTATGGAAAACGAATTTAGAAAACGGGAACCCAGAAGTACATCCAGGACCAACTTTATTGAATGTAGGACGAATTGATTATTCAGGAGACTTCTCATTATATAAAGAAGGTATTACAAAACACACAGTACGCTTGTTGCATGCTGTTGAATTAGAACGCCTTTCTTTAGGACGTCGATTAGGTTTCGAATTACAGACAGCTAAAGAAGCACGTATTCAGCGTGGATACTTGGAACGTAATGATGAAGATGAACCGCTTAATCGATTGTTTAATGAAAGTCCGGTCTTCTCACAAATTCCTGGACCAAATAAAGTTAAAAATCGTTATTTAACAGAGGATATTGCGTATGGATTAGTTTTATGGTCAAGTCTTGGGCGTGAAATTGGGGTAGAAACGCCTAATATAGATGCAATTATTGTAATTGCATCAACAATCTTAGAACGTGATTTCTTTGATGAAGGTTTAACAATTGATGAATTAGGACGTGAAAAAGTCGGATTAGATTAAAATTGAACAGGGGGAATGGATATGAAGCGAAAACCAACATTTTTAGAAGCGGCTTCTACAATTATTGTCATGATGATTTTAGTTATTGTAGGGTTTGTAGTATTCGGTATACCCGTACAACCGCTTCTCATCTTATCAGCTGCCTATGCTTCTGTGATTGCATGGCGTGTAGGTTTGCGTTGGAAAGACTTAGAAGAAGGTATTACAGCAAGGCTCGGTACAGCCATGCCGACCATCTACATTATTTTATGTGTAGGAATTATCGTAGGAACATGGATGTATTCAGGGACTGTTCCTGCCTTAATATATTATGGATTAAAATTACTTAACCCGAATTACTTCCTTGTTTCAGCATTCATTATTTCAGCAATTACATCTATGGCAACAGGAACAGCATGGGGATCTGCGTCTACAGCAGGGATTGCATTAATTGCGATTGCACATCAATTAAATATTGATGCAGGAATGGCAGCTGGTGCAATCATTGCTGGGGCGGTTTTCGGAGATAAATTATCACCATTATCAGATACAACAAACCTTGCAGCAATGGTAACAAACGTAAATATATTCTCACACATCAAAGCGATGCTTTGGACGACTATACCAGCATCACTAGTTGGTATTGTTGTATGGTTCTTTGCAGGGCTTAAACATAAATCAGGTGCAGATAAAAGCCAAATCAATGCGCTATTACATCAAATTGAAGGTGTATACCATTTGAACTTTACAGTTTGGATACCTGCATTAGTGATTATTGCTTGTTTATTATTCCGTTTTTCTACAGTACCGGCAATGTTAGTATCAAGTGTTGCTGCGATATTAGTAGGATCATTTAACCACCATTTTAAACTGGCTGATGGTTTTAAAGCTGCATTTGATGGCTTCAAACCAGATATGATTACACATCATATACATTTGAATGAAAAGGCATCAACATTGCTTGCACAAGGCGGCATGATGAGTATGACACAAGTTATCGTTACTATATTTTGCGGTTATGCTTTTGCAGGTATTGTTGAAAAGTCTGGATGTCTGACTGTTCTTCTAGATACAATCAAAGACAAAGTCACTTCACCAGGTACATTGATTTTAGTAACAATCGTTTCAGGATTGATTATGGTACTTGCTGCTGGGGTTGCTTCTGTGGTAATCATTGTAGTAGGTATGTTGCTCTATGATATGTATGATGAAATGCACTTATCTAGAACAAACCTTTCACGTACACTAGAAGATTCAGGTACGATGATTATTCCATTGATTCCATGGGGAACATCAGGTATTTATTACACACAACAGCTTGGTGTAGATGTATATTCTTACTTTATTTGGACAGTACCTTGTTATTTATGTATTGTCTTCGCATTATTCTATGCATTTACGGGTTGGACTGTAAAAAAGTGAAGTCACCAAACGAAATACACTACACGCAACATGGATAATATACGTTAAGCAAATAACATAAAATATAAAAAAACACTTATGAAACGTTATGATTCATAAGTGTTTTTTGCTTATTTAGATGATTATAAAAGGGTACTTAAATTGTTCGCAAATAATTTTAAGTGAATCGGGTATAACTAAATAATGGTGGTAATACAATTGTAGTTATCGAAGAAGGATTAATTGCATTTTCCAATCATTTTTATTGAAATAATATTGTTAATAATGTTTAGCTAAGCGCTGATTTGGCTAATAATATAATATGAATGAGGTGGTTCCGTGTTATATGTAGTAATACTTGTAGCGATATTACTATTGTGTCTAGGAATTCATCGATACTTCAATTTAGATAATTTAACTTTAAAATATCCTTCTATTATCTATTTAGTGATCAGCTTTATATTGTATTTCGTAGCGATTTTGCAATATAGAGTTGATTCTACTATGTCGGAATTTTTAGCACATGAAATACTTGTGACAACGATTTTCGGATTATTGATATTTTGGACTTTATCTCAAACAAATAAAACGAAGGATACGGTTGTTTATACAATTTTAATTATTATTGCTTCTATTGGTGCAGTACTAACTAGAAGTCCTCAATTCGGGCTTAATGCATCAATGGAAATGCTGATTGTAAGAATGGTACTTACAACAGCATTAGCCGTAGGATTAGGCGGCTATGTTTTGTATAGACAGTTGAAAAAACCTGTTTCCGAAAGTTTCCCGTTACTTTATATATTGGCATTTGCCTATTGGGTAATGGTAGCATTTTGGATGTAGAGATAATAAAGTGCGTATAAGAAAAAGTATAAAGTTAAAGTCGGCAATTCGCAGTAAGACGAATTTGTCGGCTTATTTTATTTCTCTAAAAGAGAGAGGTAAGCAGACTTTAAGAAACAAAAAAACAGTTGATACAAATTGTACCAACTGTTTAATCATTTATTAACTTTAAATTAGCGAATGTAGTTGTATCCAGCAGCTTGGCTAGCTGAGATAGTACGTGAAGTTACAACACCAGGACCATGACCGTAGTTCATTTCTGAAACGCGGATTGAACCATTGCTGTTAACACTTTCAACGTATGCAACGTGACCATAAGCACCTTGGCTAGTTTGCATGATAGCACCTGCTGCAGGGCTGTTGTTTACTGTGTAACCAGCTGCTGCTGCTGCGTTAGCCCAGTTATTAGCGTTGCCCCAAGTTGAACCTACTTTACCGCCAGCGCGATCGAATGCATAGTAAGTACATTGACCAGCAGTGTAGTAGTTAGCGCCACTTGAAGTACGGCTAGACATTGTGTTTGAGCTAGTTGATGGAGCAGAAGTTGTTGATACTTTAACATTGTTGTCTGATGTTGAGTAAGTAGCACCCATTCCGCCAGTACGTGGTGTAGAACCAGCATTGTTATTGTTGTAGCTTGAGTAGTTGCTGTAGTTATTGTTAGCAGTGTTGTAGTTGCTGTAGCTTGAGTAGTTGTTGCTGCTAGTGTTATTGCTGTAACCATTGTTGTATTGAGCGTAAGTTGAGTAGTTATTGTTGAAACGGTTATCTTTGTTCCAGTTACCTTCCCAAGTGTAGTGGTAGTTACCTTGTTGATCTATTGTATAAGAATAGCTGTAAGAATAAGGATCGTTAGGGTTGTATCCATTATTGTTTTCTGCTGCATCTGCATCGTGGTGAGATAAAGTTAAAGCTGCGATTCCTGTTCCTACTGTAGCGATTGTAGTTGTAGCGATTTTATTCATAATAAAATATCCTCCTAAAGATAATAAGCTAAATGTTTTATTTTAATAATAATTCTCGTGTCTTAATTTACATTACTTTAAATTTTTTATTAGTGCGTTTTTTTCTTTCTCTTAACGACAAGACTTACTTTACCAAAAAAATTTGGGTTTGTGTGCGTTGTTATCGTTTTGTAATTTAGTTCTAATAATTAACTACTTGTATGTAATAACCATACTTATTGACATATTAGGTGGAAATGTTGATTTTATGGACTTTTTAACAATATTAATTCATTGTAAATATCACTAATGTTACAACGTTGTAATTTGACAGAAAAATTAAAAATATTGATTTTGTATTTTTAAATAGCATTTAATCTAATTTCAAACCAATTTAAATATATGATTGAACGATAGTTAGATACTAAATTGAGTCACATTCAGCTAACATATTTGTTATTTCAAAGGTTAGACAAGTAACCATTTTTAAATTAGTTGAGTGAAAAAATGAAGCACACTTATTTCGAGTATGAATTTATTGCTATTATTTTTTTACCATATTATAGAAGAAACTAGTTTTTTTGGAGAAAAATCTAAAGCGTTGACTTATTTTAAGAAAAAGGGTATGATGCAAGTATAAAAATTATACCTAGCGAGGTGAAACATGTGAAAGTAGAAATTGGGATGACTTCATTTGCAGATACAAATGACATACACACAGAAAATGGTGTTCAAGAAAAGTTATCAGCTGATGAAAGAATTCGTCATATTGTAGAAGAAATAAAACTTGCTGATGAAGTAGGGCTTGATGTGTACGGGTTAGGAGAACACCATCGTTCAGATTATGCAGTATCTGATCCAGTAACAGTTTTAGCAGCAGCTGCTTCATTGACACAACGTATTAAATTAAGTTCAGCCGTAACCGTTTTATCATCTGATGATCCAGTATGTGTCTATGAACGCTTTGCTACATTAGATGCGGTATCCAATGGACGTGCTGAAATAATGGTAGGACGTGGTTCGTTTATTGAATCTTTCCCTTTATTTGGTTATGACTTGGATGATTATGACCGATTGTTTGTGGAAAAATTAGAGTTGCTGAAAGAAATCAATCAACATGAAGTGGTAACATGGGAAGGTACAATGCGACCTGCTATAAAAGGACTTGGTGTATATCCTCGTGCAGTTCAAGATGAGATTCCAATTTGGCTGGCTACTGGAGGTACACCAGAATCTTCCATTAGAGCTGCTGAATTTGGATTACCGATTACTTATGCAATTATCGGAGGTAATCCAAAGCGCTTTAAACGCAACATTGCAATTTATAGAGCAGTAGCTGAATCAAGAGGCTATGATTTAGCTGATATGCCAGTTGCCGTTCATTCTTGGGGTTATATTGCAGATACAGATGAACAAGCACAACGTGAATTTTATGAGCCTACAAAAGTACATCATGAAATTATTGCGAAAGAGCGTAATTGGCCGCCATATACTGAAGCGCACTTCCAAAGAGAAATCAGCGATGAAGGTGCAATGTTTGTCGGAAGTCCCGAAACTGTAGCGCGAAAAATGATTAAAGTTATAGAAGAATTAGGATTGAATCGTTTTATGCTGCATATTCCTGTCGGGTCAATGCCTCACGAACGTATAATGAAAGCTATTAAACTTTACGGAAAAAGGGTAAAGCCTATAATAGAAGATTATTTCAATAATTAATTAAAGGAGCATATCAATATGTTATTACGTTATTTAAACAACATTAAAGTAGGTAAAGAATTATTACAAGCATCAGAACCAAAATTAAAAGGTGATCCGCAAATGAAAGATGCATTTGAAAATCATTTCGGTTTACCAAGTAAAATGGTTACAGTAGCAGGTACTTTGGAAGCAACAAGCGGTCTATTATATCTTTTAAGCTTCGGCAATAAAAAAATGACTCGTATTGCTTCATTAATTACATTTGGTGTTTTAGGCGTAGCAGCTTACAAACATTATGAAGCTGGAGATGGAAAAGCAGGTGCGCAACATGCGTTAGATTTATTAAAACTTGCTGGCCTTTCTACTCTTGATACAATCACATTACCAAATTGCAAAAAATAATAAATAAAATTATGAATAACGATGGTATATCTTTTTAGGTATATCATCGTTTTTTATTTAAAGGTAGTTGTTATTCTGTGAAATTTGAGTATATTAATAGAGGATTAAATTGAATGCTTGGAATTTAAAATGTATAGAGGTTAATAACTTAAAGAAGTGAGAACAGATTTCATTTAATTGGAAAATCAGCGCTATGATTTATTAAATTTTAAAAATAAATGGATTATTATAGAAAAATGTTATAGAATGATTTACATAAGCAAAACTCATTTCAAAATTCCGATTAATTCACCTAGCATCTTGAACCTACATCATGAAGGAGTGAATTCCATAATGGAAAATAAGATTGTTATTAATGATTTATCAAAGTTTGTGACAGTTGCACAAAAGGTACGAGAAATTACTGCACACATTAAAAGTGAACAACAGATTTCTTTTGAAGAATTATTTATCCTGAACTACATTCAAAATAGTGAAAAAGACAGATCTGAATTCAACGTTAAAGAAATTATTCAATTATCGCATCTTAAACCTTATTTTATTTCTAAAGCAATTCAAAAATTGAAAGAGCGTGGATTATTAAGCAAAAAAAGAAATAAAAATGATGAAAGAACTGTAATTTTAGTTATTGATGCAGCACAAAGACAAGAAATTGAAAGCTTATGCAATGCTATCAGTAAAATTTTTTGATTTAAGTAACAAGCAGTTAAGCGAATTAAATAAAATAGATAAAGGAAAGTTTTGAGTGAGCGCAAGCCTTTCGATAAAGTGATGGGGGTTGTCACGTATGATCGATGGGAAAAAACAAAAGCTGTTCAGCATATTTATGATATGCTGAACAGCTTTTTGCTTTTTAATATTTTCTTAAGAAGTTTACATCGCGATTATAGAATTGATTAACAACATTGTTTTGTACTTCTTTTAAAATTGACTCAATAATATCTGTTTGATGTGCTAAGATACGAATGGCTAAACCATGTGTTGCAAGTTCAGTAATACCGATTCTGCACTCATTTTCTGACATAAAAGGTTTCATCACTTCATATAATTCATCAAGCGTTTGTTTCGTAATATCAGGATGAATGAAGTAGCAAGAACCTAAATGTGAATAGCCTTCCATATAACCTAAGGCGTCAACTTTATTTTTGTTAGGGTCTAAGAGCATATTATCAAATACGACCAATTCATCATTTACGTAAATCTCGTTTAACAAATGGAGATAATCATATGTGAAATGACGTTCATCTGGAGAATAGCCAGGTGTTAAAATGTCAGTGTAAAACATTGCACCTGTTTTAGCCAAATGGAATTGATTACGTTGATAAAATTTAGCATCTTTATATGCAATAATCGGATCTCCAACATATTCTAGATAGGCATTATCTTCAATATGAAAATTTTGATATTGCTCAACATGATCTTTTAATGTTTTATAGATTTTTGTTGCACCCTGAGAAGTCAGTGTGACAGATGCGTTTTCTTGTACACGAATATCAAATTTATAACGGTCGCCATCTAAATAACCGCCGCCGACATTTACAATGTAGAAAGTCGGAATATCCGACCCATTTAAATAAACAGGGCGGATGACTTTCAATGCCTTTTCAAAAAAGATATCACGTGCAACTGAACGTTCACCATCATGAAAGATAGACAGATTAAGTTGTCCTGTCCATTCTTGATTTTTACTCATTAAGCTAATCCTTTAAGCAATACATCACGTTCAATCCATTCAATCACGTTGTCTAAACCTTCTTCAGTTTTTAAGTTTGTGAAAGTAAATGGACGGTTACCACGGAAAGTATTTGTATCTTCAGCCATTTGGTCTAAAGAAGCGCCGACATATGGTGCTAAATCTGTTTTATTAATAATAAAGAAGTCAGATTTAATCATACCTTGTCCACCTTTACGTGGAATTTTTTCACCTTGAGCCACATCAATAATATAAATAGAGAAGTCAACTAACTCTGGACTGAAAGTTGCTGCCAAGTTGTCTCCGCCTGATTCAATAAAGATTAAATCTAAATCGCCATGACGTTCCATTAATTCATCAATTGCTGCAAAGTTCATAGAAGCATCTTCTCGGATGGCAGTATGCGGACAACCGCCTGTTTCTACGCCGATAATTCGATCAGCAGGTAATACGCCTGTGTTAACTAAGATTTTTTCATCTTCTTTTGTATAAATATCATTTGTAATGACACCGATACTCATATCTTTTGAAAGATGTCTTACAAGTTTTTCTACGAGTTCGGTTTTTTCTGCTCCAACAGGGCCGCCGATTCCAATTTTAACTGGATTAGACATAATTTATTCCTCCTATGAAATAAATATTCTGACGTTTACATTTTCATGTTCCATTTGATTTATTTCTAAACCTGGTGCAGTAATTCCAAATTCTGATTCTGCAAGTTCAAAAATATGATCACGTGTTGTTTTCATGAAAGTAATCATGTCAGTCACTACGCGTTGACCAGCAGTTTGTCCGAGCGGTATCGCTCTTACTGCATTTTGAGTCAGCGCTGAAACGTTTTGATATAGGTAATAATCAATAATCATTTCTATATCGATACCAAGAAAATGACCGAGCATAGTAAAACAAATAGCAGGATGTAATTTCGCATTTTTTTCATTATATTGTGCTTCATACCATTGAATCCACTCACTATCGTATAATTCATTGGCAAGTTTTACCATCCGTGTACCCATTTGTTTCGTACCTGTACGTGTTTCTCTCGGCATGTTCTGAACAAATAACATGCGATCTAAATGTAAGATCTTTTCA
The DNA here is from genome assembly GCF_900458435.1 of Staphylococcus carnosus. Classification (NCBI taxonomy): domain Bacteria; kingdom Bacillati; phylum Bacillota; class Bacilli; order Caryophanales; family Staphylococcaceae; genus Staphylococcus; species Staphylococcus carnosus. The sequence continues at coordinate 774,902 of NZ_UHCT01000001.1, forward strand.
GGGTCATTTTGATTTAAAGCTTCGTATACAAGACGGATAGCAAGTCCGTCTGCATACGTTAATTGTTCACTTAAAAAGAGTCTCAACCATTCTTTAAAGCTTTCTTCATCATGTACAGTGCCACGTTGAATATATGTTTCTAAACCAAAAGAGTGGCTGAAAGCCCCCGTAGGAAATTGAGAGTCACAGAATTGAAATAATCTTAAAGCTTGATGATCAATCATGTGAATGTCCGATATGTCTGAACGCTTTATTCACTTTACGATCTTCACGTGTATAAGGGATACCTAAAGATTTTAATAAATCTTCAACGAGGTAATCGTATTGAACAAGCATTTCATTTTCAGTAAATTGCGTTGGCAAGTGACGATTGCCGAGTTGGTGCGCAATATCTCCCATTTCCTTTAATGTACGAGGTTGTATCACTAAAATATCTTCTGAATTTACATCTACGACAATCATATTATGATCGTCTTGATATAAAATATCTCCATATTCTAAATCAACAGGGTTTTTTAATCGAATACCAATTTCGTTGCCGTGATCTGTAGTGACACGTTGGATTCTTTTTACTAAATCAGAATTTTCAAGGTATACTTTTTCAATATGTTTTTGTTTTTCTTCTTCTGAAAGATTAGCAACATTGCCGACTATTTCTTCAATTATCATAATTCACTCTATCTCCTAGAATAAGAAGTAACGTTGTGCAAGTGGCAATTCTTTTGCAGGTTCGCTTGTAATTAATTTGCCATCTACAAACACTTCATAAGTTTGAGGATCTACATCTAATTTAGGTGTTTCACTATTGTTTTTCATATCTTTTTTAGTAAGTTGGCGAATACCCTTAACAGGTCGTACCATACGGTGTAATGATAATTGACGTTCAATATCATTCATATAAGCAATGTTTGACACAAATGTAATACTTGTACCAGTTAAATTACCACCATATTGACCATACATTTTACGATATTTTAAAGGTTCTGAAGTAGGGATAGATCCGTTAGCATCACCATTGACTGCTGTATTAATCATTCCGGCTTTAAGTATCATTTCAGGTTTAACACCGAAGAAAGCAGGGTCCCAAATGACAAGGTCTGCAAGTTTACCTTCTTCAATTGAACCTACATATTCTGAAATACCGTGTGTAATAGCAGGGTTGATAGTATATTTAGCAATATAACGTTTAATACGGTTGTTATCATTATACTCTTTATCGCCATCTAAATATCCGCGTTGTTCTTTCATGCGATGAGCAACTTGCCAAGTACGTGTAATGACTTCACCGACACGATCCATTGCTTGGGAGTCTGAACTGACCATACTGAATACACCCATATCTTGTAAAACGTCTTCTGCTGCAATTGTTTCTTTTCTGATACGAGAATCCGCAAATGCAATATCTTCAGGAATAGAAGCGTTCAAGTGATGTGTAATCATAACCATATCTAAGTGTTCGTCTATTGTATTTACTGTATAAGGAAGGGTTGGGTTCGTAGATGAAGGAAGGACATTAGGATAGCTTGCAGATTTAATCAAATCTGGTGCATGGCCGCCTCCTGCGCCTTCTGTGTGATACATATGAATAACTCTATCTTTAATTGCTTTCATAGTATCTTCCATGAAGCCGGCTTCATTCAATGTATCAGCGTGCAAGGCAATTTGCACATCATAATCATCTGCTACATCTAAAGCATGGCTTAAAGCTGATGGTGTAGCGCCCCAGTCTTCGTGGACTTTCAAACCGATTGCGCCAGCGTGGATTTGTTCAATTAAAGCAGTATGATTGTGCGCTTGGCCTTTTCCTGTAAATCCTACATTGATTGGAAGACCTTCAGCTGCTTCTAACATACGGTGGATATGCCATGGTCCTGGTGCGACAGTAGTTGCTTTTGCACCTTCAGAAGCTCCTGTACCACCGCCGATATGTGTTGTTACACCACTTTCAAGTGCAACGTAAGCTTGTTCAGGATTAATAAAGTGAACATGTGTATCAATACCGCCGGCTGTAACGATTTTACCTTCTCCAGAGATAATATCAGTTGATGCCCCAATAATAATATCTACATCATCCATAATATCTGGGTTTCCGGCTTTACCGTATTTCATGATATAACCATTTTTAATACCTAAGTCTGCTTTATAAACTTTATCGTAATCAATAATTACAGCATTTGTAATTACAGTATCAGCAACATAGCGATCATCACGTGTAACGTTTGGGTTTTGCGCCATACCGTCACGTACAGATTTACCCCCGCCGAATGTTGCTTCATCTCCATAATTTGCAAAGTCTTTTTCAATTGTCGCAAACAAATTTGTATCCCCTAAGCGGATAGCATCTCCAATAGTGGGACCGTACAAACTTGTATATTGCGATTGTGTCATTTTAAAACTCATCGATTATCCCCACTTTCTTTATTTGCATTTTGTTTGCCTTCGTCATTTTTAACGCCGGCGTTTGGATGGCCATTTTCTACTCGGAAGACACGTTCTTCATCAATTGCGCCATCTACTAAACCTCGGAAACCGTAGATACGGCGTCTGCCATTGTATTCTACAAGTTGTACTTTCTTTTCATCCCCAGGTTCGAATCTTACTGCTGCGCCAGCAGGGATATCTAAGTGTTTTCCATAGGCTTTTTCTCTATCAAATTTCAAACCAGTATTGGCTTCGAAAAAGTGATAATGAGAGCCGACTTGAATAGGGCGGTCACCGATGTTTTTAACCGTGATGACTGTTTCAGAATCATCTGTTCCTTTATTGATTTCGATTTCAGTTTTCTTAACTATAATTTCACCAGGTTTCACTATGTTTGCCTCCTTTTTAAACGATAGGGTGGTGGATTGTGATTAATTTTGTTCCATCAGGAAATGTTGCTTCGATTTCCAAATCAGGAATCATATCAGAAACACCTTCCATAACATCATCTTTATTTAAAATTTGTCTGCCATAACTCATAAGTTCTGCGACACTTTTACCGTCTCTGGCACCTTCTAACATTTCATAACTGATAATTGCGACCGCTTCTGGATAGTTTAATTTCAATCCGCGAGATTGTCGTCTGCGTGCCAAATCATTTGCTACAACAAGCATCAATTTATCTTGTTCACGTTGCGTGAAATGCACAATAATCCCTTCTTTCAAACGTTTTTCAAATTTATATTGCTTATTTATTCTAAAACCATTCGTTTTATTATACAAGAATTACACACTTATAATTCAGAAAAACTGCGTTCTGACAACATTATTGCATAAAATGTAATTAAAGTATTATTTAAATATATTAGATTTTTCATTTTTTTGAAAGCTAATAAAATTTACCCCCTCATCCATACAAGCAAACAAGCATAGAAATTATAATTATTTTCAGCTTTAATTATTTTTGGTAAAATCAATATGTTTAAAAAACGTTGAAATCAGGTGAAGATAAATGCGTCATTTTACACGCGTCATATTGAAAAACATTTCACAGGTCATTTTATTAGAGAATAGCTGGACAGGATTATTTATTCTAATTGGTTTGTTTATAGGAAATTGGAAGGTAGGATTAGCAGCTTTGCTTTCTAGTATAATCGCTTATTTCATTGCTCCTATTACCAATTACTCTAAAGAAGAAATTAATCAAGGGTTAGCGGGATTCAATCCTGTGTTAACTGGTGTTGCGCTGACTGTCTTTTTAGTACCTGGGTGGAAAAGCGTACTCATGACTTTACTTGCAGTTGTATTAACGATGCCTATTGGGGCAGCTTTCAGAGCGTTGTTAAATCGTTTTGATTTACCGATGCTAACGATGCCGTATGTATTTATCAGTTGGATGTTTTTATTTATGTCTTTCCAATTTGAATATGTAAATGCTGGCGTCAATATATTGCCGTCAGTAGTGAAGGAAATTCAGTTTTCACACCATACCATTAATAGCTTATTAAGCTTTTTGGATGGATTCAGTGAAATCTTCTTGGTTAAAAGTGCAATAGGCGGTTTAATTATTTTAATTGGTATCTTTATTGCATCACGTAAAGCAGGAGTATTTTCAATCATCGCAAATATCGTCGGTGTCTTTGTAGTTATGATATTTGGTGCCAATCATGATGAAATTAATGCAGGATTATATGGCTATAATGTCATCTTAGTCATATTAGCACTGGGTGTGACGTTTAAAGAGGCATCAGTATTTAATAAATATGTGAGTATGCTGTTTGGTATTATTATTACTGTTGTGATGCATGCAGGTTTAGTAACATGGTTAAAACCATTCGGATTACCTGTATTTACCTTACCATTCATTGTAGCAACATGGATTATGCTGCTTGCTGGCAAAAAAGTTGAAACAACTGAAAAAGCTGAAGAAGAGGCCTACCCAGAAAATAAATAGTTTCATTGAACTGAAACAAAACAAAGAGCGGACGGAACAATTTTCATGTTCCATCCGCTCTATTTTGTTTATTTCATAAATTTTTCTTTTAAGTCTTTACGCATATAATCTAAAGTATAAGGATCGTTGAACCAATATGTTTTTGCATCAACATTGATCACATGGTGATCTTTGACTGCTGGCAAGTTTTTCCATAAGTTTGTTTGAGTGTATGAAGGTTCTGCTTTGCCGTCACGTGTTGAAACAATATAATCACCTGCATATTCAGGGATTTTTTCTTGTTTTACTTCAGCCCAACCATCTTTTTTCACAAGTTCTTCTTGTTTAGCTGGCATTTTCAATCCGAAAGCTTGATAGATAACTTCGCCGCCGCGGCCCCAGTTTGGTCCGTAAGTATAAAGCTTTTTATCAAACTCATCTAATAATGATACAGTTGAATCTTTACCGATTTTATCTTTGATTTCTTTGCCGTCTTTAGAAGTTTCTTTTTTCCAATCTTCTGTCCATTTTTTCGCTTTATCTTCTTTACCTAATAACTTACCTAATTCAAGTTGTTGATCAAGGTATTTATGTTTTGCATAGTCGAACACAACAGTAGGGGCAACTTTTTGGTATTTTTTAATGTTTTTATCAGTTGAATATACAATAATTAAGTCTGGCTTTTGTTTGATAACTTTTTCGACATCTTCACTGCCAGTGGCACCGATTTTTTCAACGCCTTTAAATTTATCTTTTAAAACTTTACTGTCGTCTACTTGGCTGTTTACTGCAACAACATTACCACCTAATTTTTTAATACCGCCTGCATATGTAGGTGCTACAACAGCAATACGTTTAGGGTCTTTTGGCACATCTATTTTTTTACCGTTGTCCATAGTATATGAACGTGTTTCTTTCTTAGAATCTTTTTGATCTCCCGACTTATTGCCGCATGCTGCTAGCACAAGTACTAAGATAATCATTGGGATAAGCAGTTTCTTCATTTATAATTTTCCTCCTAATTGAAAACGATTATCATTTATTCTCAATTATAAAGGCTTGTATTGAAATACACAACATTTTTTTAGAAAAATTGAGTTCCATTAGTTGTTTGTTTAAAAATAGTGAGGAATGAATACATATTAAAAGGGGTTGTAAATTGTATGCAAAAGAAAAACGCTATCTTCGATATTAAGAAGATAACGTTTTGTGACATGCTGGCGAATTGTTATTTAAAATAAATCTAATTCAGATTTAGCGATATTCGTATACGCTGCATCTTGCATAGGAGGGTTATGCAAGCCGGCACGCATATCGCGATAATAGCGTTGAAGCGGACGATCCATATCTAAACTTTTCGCACCGACAATACGCATCGCTATATCTACAACTTGTAATCCCTGATTCATTACAAGGACCTTGCTGGCAGATGTTTCATTCCAGACAGGAGCATCTGGTGATTCATTATAAATACGGGCTGTTGACCATAAGAAACCGCGTGCTGAAAGTAATAGAGATTCCATTTCACCGACAGATTGCTGAATTGTCGGTAAATCAGCGATGGTACCTTCGATACTGTTCGGACTATGTTCTTTTGCAAAGTCTTTTGCGTAGTCTGCTGCAGCTTGAGCAATACCTAAATAGACACTCGGAATATGGAGTATCCAGCCATTTGGACGTTTCGGTCCTTTGCCCATTACTTCAACAAAGTTTTCAGCAGGGATTCGCACATCTTTCAGTACTAAATCATGGCTTTCAGTCGCACGCATGCCTAGTTCATTCCAGGTTTCAGCAATTGATAATCCTGGCGTATCTTTTTCAACTAAAAAGAACCCGAAATCACCAGAAGTTTGATCATATCCGCTGACTAAGAAATGCGTCAATGCAGGACTCATAGAAGTGAAAGTTTTTACACCGTTTAAAATATAGTTGTCACCATCTTTTACTGCATGAGTGGAAGGTTTACCGCCTCGTGTTGGGCTGCCAGTTTCAGCTTCACTGACTGCGCGGTTGATGAGTGCACCATTTTTAATATCCTCTGCAAATTTTTCAAGAAGAGGTTTATCCCACATTTCGTGTTCATATAATTGTCCAACCACACTTAAATGCCATCCTATAGATAAAGCAGTCGCACCGTCGATTGAACCAAGATAGCTTTGTAGAATCACCATGTCTTCAATCGTTGCGCCTTCACCGCCATATTCTTTTGGTAAAGTTAATTTTGTATAACCTTCTTTTACAAGCCAATCAATATTTTCATAAGGAAATCTGCTTTCTAAATCATTCTTCTCTGAATAGGATTGGAATTGTTCTTTTACATCTTGAAGTTTTTTCAACCATTTACGTTGAATTTCTGTATGAATTAAACCTGATTCTAGCACCGTTTTTCCTCCTCGTTGTTTCTGAAGTATTAAGTTTAGTGTATCACTCGGATTAATAGCTTGAAAGCAATTTTAATTAATAAAGTTGCTTTCTATCAATCATCATAAAAATTCAGACACATTTAAGAGCTTTCTTTGATTGTATGGTTTAGTTTTGCAATTAAGTTAAAGAGACAATAAAATGGAAGTGTTGAAAAAATAGAACATCACGGAGGGCAAAAATGAAACCAGTATATTTTAACCATGATGGCGGTGTTGATGACCTTGTCTCATTATTCCTGCTTCTACAAATGGAAGAAGTCGATTTGATTGGTGTAAGTGCAATTGGTGCTGACAGTTATTTAGAACCAGCAGTCAGCGCATCTAGAAAAATTATAGACCGTTTTTCTAACAGAAAGTTAGCAGTCGCACCTTCATATGAAAGAGGAAAGAATCCTTTTCCTAAAGAATGGCGTATGCATGCATTTTTCGTAGATGCTTTACCGATTTTAAATGAAAGCAGAATAGAAAAGCGTTCTGCTGAATCTGATTTAGAAGCATATCAAGATATTATAGAGAAGGTAAATCAAAGCGCGCTTCCTGTAACGTTATTATTTACTGGACCTTTAACAGATTTGGCGAAAGCATTGAAGACTGAACCGAATCTCACACAAAATATTGAACGCTTAGTATGGATGGGCGGCACATTTTTAACTAAAGGTAACGTTGAGGAACCTGAACATGATGGTACTGCGGAATGGAATGCATTTTGGGATCCAGAAGCTGTGTATACTGTATTTGAAAGTGATATTAATATTGATATGGTTGCTTTAGAAAGTACCAATCAAGTTCCTTTGACAGTAGATGTTCGTCAGTATTGGGCTGATAGACGTCAGCATATCGGCGTAGACTTCTTGGGGGTATGTTATGCAGTGGTACCGCCTTTAACACACTTTATTACTAATTCAACTTATTTTTTATGGGATGTGTTAACCACCGCTTTTGTCGGAAAACCGGATTTAGTTAAATCTGAAGCCATGCAAGTAGAAGTAATTCCGCATGGTCCAAGTCAAGGACGCACGGTTAAAGTAATGGAAGGTGGACGTAGGGTTAATGTGGTAAATGATGTAGATCGAAATGCCTTTTTTGAATACATGACAAAGTTAGCAGAAAAGGTTGAAGGGTAGAGAAATAAAAATAACACACTTTTAATGTAAACTTTTAGTAAATTCAAGTTAACAATTATGGTATAATCTTTCTTGGATATATTTCAAGGAGGTTTATCATGACTACAAAACATATTACATTTACAGCAATTATGACTGCGATTATAGCTTTGCTTGGTTTAGTACCGCCGATTCCATTGCCATTTATGCCAGTACCTATTGTATTACAAAATATTGGTATTTTCTTAGCAGGTATTTTACTTGGTAAAAAATATGGTATAATCAGTGTCATTGTTTTTCTTATTTTAGCAGCATGCGGATTACCAGTTTTATCAGGAGGAAGAGGAGGAATTGGTCTTTTTGCAGGTCCATCTGCAGGATTCTTATTCTTGTATCCAGTTGTTGCATTCTTGATTGGTTGGTATCGCGACAGAACGATAGAGCGTATTAATTTTATTAAAATATTTATTCCAGTGATTATAGCTGGTGTGTTGTTATTAGACATCGCAGGTACATTAATCATGGGTATGATTACGAATATGCCGTTATCTAAAGCTTTCTTTTTATCATTTGTTTTTATGCCTGGTGATATTGTGAAAGCGGTGATTGCATCATTAATCGGTGCAGCTTTATTAAATCATACACGTTTTAAACAATTGATTCGTTTCTAATTTTTTTGATGAAAAGAGGAATCAGTCATGGTGAAACTTTCAATGAATTTAATTGATGAATCAGGAAATATTGCTTTTCAAGATAACTTTAAGACTATTTACCTTACACCAGAAGCACCCTTAACATATTATTCTAATAAATGGGCCTATCATGAAATGCCTGATTTTGAGCAATGGTTAAAGGATGCAGAAACACAATTAAAACAGCATCATGCACAAGATAGTCATCATCTTATGTTTGCTTTTCCTGAAAATACAGAACTCTCTCAAACTTTTCTGGATTACTTGGAAAAAGAAGGGTTTGAGTTAGGATTAATGGAAATGTATGCGATTGAAGCGGAAGCTTTACAAGGCGAGATTCCAGATACATTAACAATCGAATGGGTTACTAAAGATAAATTAGAGGATTATTTAACAATCCATCGCACATTCGCTATGCAATTTGGTGAAGATTATGCTGATGAATCTGAAAAAATGATTCGGCAAGCATTACTAGATGGAGAGAAAACTAAACGTGTAGTGGCTTATTACCAAAACCAGCCAGTCGGCTCTATAGATATTATCGAAACTGATCAAACCGTTGAGATTGATAGTTTTGGTGTAATTGAAAGTATGCGTAAGAAGGGGATAGGCAGGGCTGTACAAGCCTTTATTGCTGATTACGCAGGTACAAAACCGATTATTTTAGTTGCAGATGGTGAAGATACAGCCAAAGATATGTATATCAAACAAGGCTATACTTTTATTGGCTTTCGTTATCAAATTTTAAAAGAAAATATATAAAAAAAGAAGCTGTGCCTTACAAGAAATTATTCTTGTGAAGGGACAGCTTCTATTCGTTCGGGATGACTATAAACACTGAAGTTTCCGTCTCTGCAAAAACCGATTGCTGTGATATTTAAATCATCTGCTAATGTAACAGCTAAAGTAGTAGGTGCTGATTTCGATAAAATGACACCAACGCCGATTTTAGCAGCTTTAATTAAAATTTCTGATGAAATACGACCGCTGAAAATTAATACTTTATCTCGAACAGGGATATGACGTTCTAAGCAAAAGCCGTATAATTTATCAAGCGCATTATGTCTTCCTATATCTTGACGATGTTCAAAGAATGCATCGCCATCACTAATAGCGGCATTATGCAATCCGCCAGTACGTTTAAATAGTGTACTTGCACTTTGCAAGCGTGTCATCATATTTACTACCTGTTGAGGTTGTAGTTTGATGTGTGACATGGATGTTTTAGCAATTGCTGCATCATTGTGGAAATAGAACTCACGACTTTTTCCGCAACAAGATGCAATCATACGTTTTGTTGAGTACTCGAAGCGGTCGCCTAAGTCCTTTGTAAGTTCTACATGGGCAAATCCTTTACTATCATCTATTTGAATAGATTTCAGTTCACTGCGTTTTAAGATGGCACCTTCAGACGCTAAAAAGCCCAGCACCAACTCTTCCATGTGGTCTGGACTGCAGATGACGGTTGCAAACTCTTCTCCATTGACCATAATTGTTAAAGGAAATTCAGTCACATAACTGTCTGTAGTTTCGAACAACTTTCCATCTTCATAACGGACAATATTTTGATCCGTCATTACATCTATATCATTATTTATATCTTTATTCATAAGCATTGACTCCTTACTAAAAGAATATACTATATTATTCCTCTTTTCAAAAAAGATTTGGACATTTATCTGTATAAAAGGAAATTTAAGTTGAGACGAGGCATTTATAATAGTAAACTCAAAGTAAACAAAAGGAGGCGGGTGTATGGCAAGTATTAGAGATATTGCAAAAGCAGCAGGCGTCAGTCCAGGTACAGTTTCTCGTATATTAAACGAAGACCCGACATTGTCAGTAGCTGATAAAACAAGACAGCGTGTGCTTAAAGTAGCAGAAGAAATGGCTTATCAAAAGGCGACACGCATGAATCGTCAAGTTCAAATTATTACTTATGCTTCTAGAAGACGAGAAATGGCAGATCCGTTTCATCGTGAATTGCGGTTAGCAATTGAAACAGAAATCAAACGGTTAAATCTTACTTTAAAGAAGACCATTCGAGTTGAATCAGAAATGAAAAAACAAGATTGGACTGAGGTTAAAAAAGCAGGTGCACTGTTGGTCATCGGTAATTTTTCCAAAACAGCACTAGAAACAATTTATCAATATAATCCCAATATGGTTGTTATTAATAATCCTGAGGTACCTGATTTTATTGATTCGGTTTATTCAGATTTAGAGAAAACAATGCTGAAATTACTCGATAGAATTATACAAAAGCATCAAAAAGCTCAAATAACATACTTCGGCGGCATGCGAGAAGAAATGTCTTTAGACGGCAGTATTACCTATAATAACGATGTGCGATATCAAGCTTATGTGCAATGGTGCAAATCTCATGATAAAACACCGGATGCACATTTGGTTGGTTGGACGCGTGAAGATGGAGAACAAGAAATTGAATCTTTATCTCAATTGCCGGATATTGTAATAGCGGGCAATGATATGGTTGCTATTGGTGTTATTCAAGGTCTGCAAAAAAATGGCAAACACATTCCTAGTGATGTGAAAGTCATTGGATTTAATGATTTAGATGTAAATCAATATGTAACGCCTTCTTTGACTAGTGTCCAAATTGACATTGAACAATTTGGAAAAAGCGCTGTCGCAATGGCTGAAGATAGAGTTAAAAAAGTCCGTTCAAATGCTTTGCATACGATTGTACAAACGCGTTTGATTTTACGAGAGTCATATGCTGAAAAAGAATAAAATATATTTTGACAAAACATTTAGTAAACAGATAAACTTTAATTGTGTTTACTAAGATTATTTACTGTTTTGTGAGAGGAGAAAGTCCGATGTTGACATCAATGAAATCAAAATTCGATACTTTATTCAATACGCAACCTGAAGTCGCTGCTTTTGCACCTGGACGAATTAATTTAATCGGAGAACATACAGACTATAATGGTGGCTATGTTTTTCCAGCAGCCATTGAACTTGGCACATATGGTTTAGCAAGTAAGAGAAATGATAATAAGATTTGTCTGTACTCGAATAATTTTGAATCAACAGGAACGATTGAATTTTCACTTGATGAATTACAATTCGATACAACACATAGCTGGGCGAACTATCCAAAAGGGATGGTTAAATTTCTAAAAGAATCTGGTTATCAAATAGATTCTGGGTTCAATATACTGATAGAAGGAAACATACCAAATGGCGCAAGTCTATCTTCATCTGCATCTATCGAAATTTTGATGGGGTGGTTATTAAAGGCACTGTTCAATTTAGAAGTTGAAAGATTAGAATTGATTGAACTTGGTCGTAAAGTTGAAAATCAATTTATTGGCGTAAATTCTGGTATTATGGATCAATTCATCGTAGGTATGGGACGCAAAGACCAAGCAATACTTTTAGATACTGCTACGTTAGAGTATCATTATGTACCAACAGAATTCGGAGATTATGTTATTTCGATTATGAATACCAATAAGCGTCGTGAATTAGCTGAATCTAAATATAATGAACGTTTAAAAGAGTGTCAGAGCGCATTGGCATTATTACAACAAGAATTAGATGTGGATGCTTTAGGACATATAGATGTGACTACATTTGAAAAACATGCTTATTTAATAGAAGAAGATGTTTTATTACGCCGTGCACGTCATGCGATAACTGAAAATGCACGTGTTAAAGAAGCATATGCGGCTTTGAATCGAAAAGATTTCATAGAATTCGGCAGACTGTTGAATGCTTCTCATGCTTCATTAAAAAATGATTATGAAGTAACCGGAATTGAATTGGATACTTTAGCTGAAACAGCTCAACAAGTAGAAGGTGTTCTAGGCGCACGTATGACTGGTGCTGGATTTGCTGGGTGTGCAATTGCATTGGTACATAAAGACCGCATTAAAGATTTAGAAGAGGAAGTAACCAAAATCTATAAAGATAAAATTGGATATGAACCCTCATTTTATCACGTTGATATTGGTGATGGAGTAAAGTATATAAAGATATGAAATAAGGAAGGATGAATAAAATGTCAGTTTTAGTGTTAGGTGGAGCAGGGTACATCGGCAGTCATGCTGCTGATCAATTGATAGAACAAGGATATGATGTAGCAGTTGTAGATAATCTTGGAACAGGTCATCGTCAAGCTGTCCCGGAAACAGCACGTTTTTATGAAGGGGATATTAGAGATAAAGCATTTTTAAATCACGTTTTTGAACAAGAAAATGTCGAAGGTGTTTTTCATTTTTGTGCATATTCTTTAGTAGGAGAATCTGTTGAGAAGCCATTAGAATATTTTAATAACAATGTCTATGGCATGCAAGTATTATTAGAAGTGATGAAAGCACATGATGTTAATGAAATAATTTTTTCTTCTACAGCAGCAGTATACGGAGAACCTGAAATTATTCCAATTCAAGAAGATGCACCAAAAGCTCCAACGAACCCATATGGTGAAAGTAAACTTATGATGGAAAAAATGATGCATTGGTGTCATAACGCATACGGTGTGAATTATGCTGCATTACGTTATTTTAATGTTGCAGGTGCAAAAGAGGATGGAAGTATCGGTGAAGACCATAACCCAGAAACGCACTTAATTCCAATCGTATTGCAAGCTGCATTAGGACAGCGTGATGCTATCACTATTTTCGGTACAGATTATGATACAGAAGACGGTTCATGTGTTCGCGATTATTTACATGTTACAGATTTGATTGCGGCACATATTTTAGCGTATCAATATTTAAAAGACGGTGGAGAAAGCGGCGCGTTTAATCTAGGAAGCAGCCAAGGATATTCTGTCATTGAAATTGTAGAAGCTGCACGTAAAGCAACAGGAATTGATATCAAAGCAGAAATTGGTGAAAGACGTGCTGGGGATCCAAGTAAATTGGTAGCATCTAGTGATAAAGCACAACGTGTACTTGGTTGGAAACCTAAACATGATGATATTCATGAAATTATTGAAACAGCATGGAACTGGCATCAATCACATCCAAACGGATATTCAAATTAATTACAGGAGGCCCTATTATGAATTTGAATCGGCAATACGTCAATCGATTTATTGACGATGCAATACAATATGGTGATTATGAAAGAGAAGATAATTATTATCTTCAAAATCTAATATTAGAGATTACAAAAGCTGAAAGTATTGATGAAACTAAAAATAATAATGGATTAGTAAATCCAACGTCAAATGAGATTGCTCAATTTTGGATTCAACAAATGCTGAATAATGGTTTACTAGAAGATGTTGTTTATCAAAAAGAAATAGTTGAAACGAAATTATTAGATTTAATTACACCCAAACCATCAACTATCAATCGTGAATTTTGGAAACGATATGAATCGCATCCGGAAAAAGCAACGGGTTATTTTTATCAAATCTGTAAACGTAATCACTATGTAAAAGAAGATGCTATTGCCAAAAATATCCATTACTATACAGAAACTGAGTATGGTGATTTAGAAATTACTATCAATTTATCTAAGCCTGAAAAAGATGCTAAAGAAATTGCCAAAGCACGTGAAGCAAAACAATCGAGTTATCCAGCGAATGCGTTATGTATGGAAAATGAAGGCTTTGTCGGATCTGTTACTCAAGCTGCACGCCGTAATCATCGTATTGTGAGATTGAATTTAAATCATCAACCTTGGGGCTTTCAATTTTCTCCATATGCATACTTCCCTGAACATAGTATTGTTTTATCAGAAGCGCATGAGCCTATGAAAATTGAGAAACAAACTTTCAGTAATCTTTTACAATTTGTTCAGAAATTCCCTCACTATTTTGCAGGTTCCAATGCTGATTTGCCTATCGTAGGTGGTTCTATTCTGTCTCATAACCATTACCAAACCGGCCGACATACTTTCCCGATGGATCATGCACCTGAAATGAAACAATTTAAAATGGAACAATTTCCTGATGTACAGGCTGCAATCTTGAAATGGCCGATGAGTGTTATCCGATTGAAAGGCGAAGATCTTGATGAAATGACGGAAGCGGCAGATCATATTTTTGAAACATGGAAATCATACACTGATGAAAAACTGGATATCAGAGCGTATAGTCAAGATGGCACACGTCATCACACGGTAACTCCAATTGCACGTTTTAATCAAACAACTAGTGAATATGAATTGGATTTAGTGTTAAGGGATAATCAAACTTCAACACAATATCCAGATGGTATCTTCCATCCACACAACGATGTACATCATATTAAAAAAGAAAATATTGGTTTGATTGAAGTGATGGGAACAGCTATTTTACCTGGAAGATTGAAAAAAGAACTTCTAGAAGTAGAACGTTATGTTCTAGGAGATATTAATGCTGAACCAGGCTCGCACAAAAAGTGGGCAGACAAAATGAAAGAAAAATATAATTTCAATAATGAAAATGCCAAAAATATAATTCATCAAGAAGTAGGAAGAATTTTTAAGCGTGTATTAGAAGATTCTGGTGTATTTAAACAAAGCACCGAAGGTCAAAAAGGATTTGAAAAATTCATACAAACACTGTGAAGTCGGCTTTTGACAGCTTTTTTATTACAAAAAACTAAAAGATAACTACCTGTTAACCTTTGCAATAAAAAAATTAAATAAATTTTTAATATATCGTGAAATTTATTGGATATAGGGGTATAATCAAAAGTGAAATCATTTTTTTTAGGAGGTTTTGTAATGAAAATCAAACATTTTTTGATTGCATTAGTAGCGATTTGTTTAGTGTTAGCAGGTTGTTCTAATTCAGACAGCGGAGACAAAAAGGACAGTAAAAAGTCTGACAGCAATGACAAAAAACAAGAACTACAAATTTCAGCAGCAGCGAGTTTAACAGATGTATCTAAAGATTTGGAAAAAGAATTCAAGAAAGATCATCCAGATGCTAAAATCACATTTAACTATGGTGGTTCTGGTGCTTTAAGACAACAAATTGAAAAAGGTGCACCAGTTGATGTATTTATGTCAGCAAATACTAAAGACGTTGATGCATTAAAAGACAAGAAAAAAGCACATGATACTTATAACTACGCTAAAAACAAATTAGTACTTATCGGTGAAAAAGATTCAGATATTAAATCTGTTAAAGATTTAAAAGATGGTCAAAAATTAGCAATTGGAGAAGCTAAATCTGTACCAGCCGGTAAATATGCTACTCAATACTTACAAGACAATGGTTTATATGATGGTGTTAAAGACAAATTAGTTTATGCTAAAGACGTTCGTCAAGTATTGAACTATGTTGAAAAAGGTAATGCTCAATTAGGTTATGTTTATAAAACAGATTTATATCCTAACAAAACTAAAAATGACAAAGTAAGAGAAATCGAACAAGTCAAATTGAAAAAACCGATTGTTTATGAAGCAGGTGCAACATCTGATAATAAATTAGCTAAAGATTGGATGAAATTCTTAAAATCTGATAAAGCTAAAAAAATTATGAAAGAATATAAATTCGAAAACTAGGAGGAACGTAAATGCCTGATTTAACGCCATTTTGGATATCCATAAAAGTGGCTGTAATCAGCACGATTATCGTTTCGATACTGGGCATTATTATCTCCAGACTTTTATATCGTTATCGAGGTCGCATAGTAACTCTTCTAGAAAGTATCATTATACTGCCGATTGTTCTGCCTCCGACAGTAATGGGGTTCTTACTCTTAATCGTATTTTCTCCAAAAAGTCCGGTAGGCGCATTCTTCACAAATGTTCTGCATTTGCCGGTAGTATTTACATTGACGGGCGCTGTTATAGCGTCCGTTGTTGTAAGTTTTCCTTTAATGTATCAACATACGATACAAGGATTTCGCGGTATCAATAATAAAATGTTGAATACTGCGCGAACTATGGGAGCAAGTGAGAATAAAATATTCTTTCGTTTGATTTTACCTTTATCTAAACGTTCTATTTTATCAGGAATAATGATGGCATTTGCAAGAGCAATTGGGGAATTCGGTGCAACGCTTATGGTTGCAGGTTACATTCCGAATAAAACCAACACCTTGCCATTGGAAATTTATTTCTTAGTAGAACAAGGAAAAGAAAATGAAGCATGGTTATGGGTGCTGGTACTTGTCGCCTTTGCAATCACAGTTATCGGTACAATTAATATGATTAACCGTGATAAATATTTGGAGGTGGATTAAATGCTTACCATCCAAATAGAATATCAACTGCGTGATCATTTTATCCAACTTGATATTAATGATGACCAACCAAAGATTTATGCAATCAGGGGACCGTCTGGTATCGGTAAAACCACTGTGCTGAATATGATTGCAGGATTACGTAAAGCAGACCGAGCATATATTAAGATAGATGATCATTTATTAACAGATACTGAACATGATGTTAATGTTAAAATTCAAGAACGTGGTATTGGTTATCTGTTCCAAGATTATCAACTCTTTCCGAATATGACAGTCATGCAGAATATTACGTTTATGGCCAAACCTTCAGAGCATATAGATGAACTGATGCGTCAACTGAATATTGTGCATTTAACTAAACAATATCCTGCACGTTTATCAGGGGGAGAATCACAACGTGTAGCGCTTGCGAGAGCGTTAAGCACACGACCTGATATCCTGCTTTTAGACGAACCTTTTTCAAGTCTAGATGATGCTACGAAAGAAGAAAGTATGCATTTAGTTAAGAGAATGTTTGATGATTGGCAGATTCCAATTATTTTTGTTACACATTCAAACTATGAAGCTGAGCAGCTTGCAGATGAGATTATTACAATAGGTTCATAGCTTATTTTGAAACATAACCCGACATCGTGCTGAAAGAATTCAGTGCATGTCGGGTTTGTTGTATCTTTTAAAAAGTTTAGTTTGGAAAATTGTGTCGTGCTCAGAATCATCATATAATAAAAGTAATGTACTTTAGAAAGGATAAAAAAATATGAATGAACGCTATTCACGACAAATATTATTTAAAAATATTGGAGTGGAAGGTCAAGAAAAAATATCACAAAAACATGTTTTGATTATCGGGATGGGAGCTTTAGGTACACATCTTGCTGATGGCTTAGTACGTGCTGGGGTACGTAAATTGACTATCGTGGATCGTGATTATATTGAATTCAGCAATCTGCAGCGTCAAACAATGTATACAGAAAATGATGCTAAAGAAGCATTGCCTAAAGTAATAGCTGCAAAAGAAAGATTGACAGAAATTCGTAGTGATATTGAAATAGATGCATATATCGATCAAGTTAACCCGCCATTTTTAGAAGAACATGCACAACATGTGGATTTAATATTAGATGCAACAGATAATTTTGATACGCGTTTATTGGTAAATGATTTTGCCTATAAATATAATATACCTTGGATATATGGGGGCGTTGTACAAAGCACGTACATTGAAGCAGCCTTTATTCCAGGACAAACACCTTGTTTTAATTGTGTGATGCCGCAATTGCCAGTCATTAATATGACTTGTGATACTGTAGGTGTAATTCAACCAGCTGTCACAATGACAACGAGTTTACAGTTAAGAGACGCGTTGAAAATACTGACGGACACACCCTTTACACCTAAATTAACTTATGGTGACATATGGGAAGGTACACATTATACATTTGGTTTCAGCCGAATGTTTGATTCTACTTGTACAACTTGCGGACCGAACCCTACGTATCCTCATTTACATCAAACTGATCAGCAATATGCGACACTTTGCGGGAGAGACACCGTACAATACAGTAATGAAAATATTACCCAGGAAATGTTGAAACAATATTTAGATGCGCATCATATCCATTATCATGCAAATCCATATATGCTTCGTTTTGAATTTAATGGGCATCGTATTGTGAGTTTCTCAGGTGGAAGAATGTTAATTCATGGTATGACTAAGCCGACTGAGGCTATTAAATTAATGAATCAACTGTTAGGCTAGAAGTAGATTATAAATAACGGAGGTCAATCGAATGACAAAAAATGAACATGTAAACGTTAAGCTAGATAGAGATATTCAATGTGCGGTGTTGACAGTATCAGATACGAGAACACCGGAAACAGATAAAGGCGGCAACTTAGCAAAAGAATTATTATCTGAAATTAATGTAGAAATCAAACCAGAACATTATGCGATTGTTAAAGATGATAAACAAGCGATTACAGAGCAATTACAACAATGGTTGGCTGAAGATGTAGATGTCATTATCACAACTGGTGGCACAGGAATTGCACAACGCGATGTTACAATAGAAGCTGTAACACCATTGCTTTCAAAAGAAATTGAAGGTTTCGGAGAATTGTTCAGATATTTAAGTTATGCTGAAGATGTTGGTACACGTGCTTTACTTTCACGTGCAGTAGCAGGCACAGTTGGAGAACAACTTATTTTCTCAGTACCAGGTTCAACGGGTGCAGTGAAGCTTGCAATGAATAAACTAATTAAACCAGAATTAAATCATTTAATTCATGAACTGACAAAATAAATCATCCTTATAGACGATTATCATATGATGATTGAGGTTTATAATTAATATATGATACGAAAAAACGGAATCATTGAGCAGACATTTTATGTTAAATAAAAAATGTTGTTGCTCAACAATTCCGTATTTTGTTCTGTTTAAATTAAATAACTCAGAACGGGTATATAATTTAAATAAAGAATATTATTTAGATTCTCGGCGATAGTCGCCAGATTTACCACCAGATTTAGTTAGAAGATACGTTTCTCCGATGACCATTCCTTTATCTAAAGCTTTGGTCATATCATAAACCGTTAATGCAGTAGCAGAAGCTGCAGTTAAGGCTTCCATCTCTACTCCGGTTTTACCAGACGTTGAAACAGTAGCTTCAATGTTTAGAGTATAAGATGATGTTGTATCCCATTCGAAAGCAATATCAATACCAGTAAGTGAGAGCGGATGGCACATTGGAATAATTGTGGATGTGTTTTTGGCAGCCATAATTCCAGCAATCTGTGCAGTGTTCAGCACATTACCTTTCTTATTTGTATGATCGACAATTTGCTGATAAATATCTTGATTGACGGTAATACTTGAATGAGCGGTAGCAGTACGTTTCGTGATTTCTTTTTCAGAAACATCTATCATCTTCGCATTACCTTGTTCGTTGATATGAGTAAATTCAGACATGCTATTCCTCCTCGCTTAAATTATTATAGCACGAAATAAATTGAATGTTAGGAGCAGATAAATTATGCCAGTTGAAAAAAGAAATCCAATTCCTGTTAGAGAAGCTATCAAACGTGTTGTAGAACAAGATATTGAAACTGAAGTACAAAATGTACCATTAAATAAAAGTTTAGGGTACGTACTTGCAGAAGATATTGTAGCAACATATGAAATTCCTAGATTTAATAAATCACCTTATGATGGTTTTGCTTTGAGAAGTGAAGATACAGTAGGTGCAAGCGGTGATAACCGTATTGAATTCGAAGTGATTGATCACATCGGTGCAGGTTCAGTTTCAGATAAAACTGTAGGTCCTAATCAAGCTGTTCGAATCATGACAGGTGCAGAAGTTCCAGCAGGTGCAGATGCTGTGGTTATGCTAGAACAAACAAAAGAAGGCGACCATACATTTACGATTCGTAAAACATTCTCTCACAATGAAAATGTTTCATTAAAAGGCGAAGAAACAGAAGTGGGCGATGTTGTATTGAAAAAAGGACAACGTATTAATGCCGGCGGTATTGCAGTGCTTGCAACATTCGGCTACACAGAAGTTCCAGTTCGTAAATTACCATCTGCTGCAATTATCGCAACAGGCAGTGAATTATTAGATGTCGGTGATGAATTAGAACCAGGTAAAATTCGTAATTCTAACGGACCTATGATTGAAGGGTTATTAAATCAATTTGGTTTAGATGGAGAAGTTTATAAAATTCAAGAAGATGACTTAGAAAGTAGTATTGCCGTTGTAAAACAAGCGATGGAAACACATGACATGGTCATTACTACAGGCGGCGTTTCAGTAGGTGATTTTGATTATCTGCCTGAAATCTATAAAGCTTTAGATGCTGAAGTATTATTTAATAAAGTACAGATGAGACCAGGCAGTGTTACAACTGTAGCGGTTGCACATGGTAAATATTTATTCGGTTTATCCGGAAATCCATCAGCTTGTTATACAGGTTTCCAATTATTTGTTAAAACAGGCGTATTGAATATGATGGGTGCTAATGAAAAATTCCCTCAAGTTGTGAAAGCAACTTTAATGGAAGATTTCAAAAAAGCCAATCCATTCACACGTTTTATTAGATCAAAAGCTACTTTAAATGGAATGGAAGCAACAGTTGTACCTTCAGGATTTAATAAATCAGGTGCCGTTGTAGCAATTGCACATAGTAATGCAATGGTGATGCTGCCAAGTGGTACAAGAGGATTCCATGCTGGTAATACAGTAGATGTTATCTTAACAGAAACAGATGTATTTGAAGAGGAACTTTTACTATGATTTTGCAAATCGTGGGATATAAAGATTCAGGCAAAACTACATTGTTAGCTGAAACGGTTAAGTTTTTAAAAAATAAAGGTTATCGTGTAGTCACAATCAAACATCATGGTCATGGTGCAGAGGATATTACATTGCAGGAGAACACTGTTGACCATATGAAACATTTTGAAGCGGGAGCAGATCAAAGTATCGTACAAGGACACGAACTCAGAGAAACGATAACCCGCACGTCTGAAGCGTCTTTATCCCAAATTATTGATTCAGCTGTTACAATTGAATATGACATCATTTTAGCTGAAGGGTTTAAAAATGCCGACTATGATAAAGTTGTCATTTATAAAAATCCTGAAGAATTATCTTCTTTATCAGCGCTCAGTCATGTACAATATAAGTTGCCGTTTCAAAAATTAAGTGATTTAGAGCCTTTTAAAAATTGGCTTGAATCGTGGATTGATATAAAAAAGGATGAGTCAGAATGAAACAGTTTGAGATTGTAACAGAACCGATACAAACAGAACAGTATCGAGACTTTACACTTAATCCGCACCAAGGAGCAGTGGTTGTATTTACAGGACATGTCCGAGAATGGACTAAAGGGATACGCACTGAACATTTAGAATATGAAGCTTATATTCCAATGGCTGAGAAGAAACTCGCACAAATCGGTGATGAAATTAATGAACAGTGGCCAGGTACAATTGTAAGTATTGTACATCGAATCGGGCCATTAAAAATTTCAGATATAGCTGTGTTGATTGCGGTATCTTCTCCGCATAGAAAAGATGCATACGCTGCTAATGAGTATGCAATAGATCGTATTAAAGAAGTTGTTCCCATTTGGAAAAAAGAAATTTGGGAAGATGGAGCTGAGTGGATTGGCCATCAACGCGGCTACCACGATGATGCAGTTGAAAGGGGGCAAAATTAATGAAAGTCCTTTATTTTGCTGAAATCAAAGAGATTTTGCAAAAAGATACTGATCAATTTCAGATTGATGATGAAATGACTGTGGAAGCATTTAAACAATATTTATTTGAAAAATATCCAGAGATAGATGGAAAGAAATTTCAAATTGCTTTAAACGAAGAATTTGTACAACCTCACGAAAAAATCAACCAATCAGATGTTGTTGCTTTGATTCCACCAGTAAGTGGAGGTTAATGAAGTGAAAGCCATTATATTAGCAGGAGGGCAATCAGAACGTTTTGGGGCGCCTAAAGCATTTGCAGAAATAGATGGGAAAATGTTCTATGAACAAATAATTACTGTATTAGATAGCATGAATATGTTCAATGAAATTATTATAAGTTCAAACGAAACACTTGCATCTGAATTTAAAGGTGCACGTGTTATTGTGGACGATTCAGAACACAAAAATAAAGGACCTTTATCTGGGATTTATTCTGTTATGAAACAAGATTTTGAATCAGAATTATTTTTTGTGATTTCTGTGGATACGCCGCTTATTACCGCTAAAGCAATCAGCCAATTGTATCAATTCATGGTAGAACATGTGATTGAAGATCAATTAGACATTGCTGGTTTTAAAGAAGGTAACCATCCTATTCCGACAATTGCCTTTTACAGCCCTAATTGTTTGCCGATTATTGCACGTGCTTTAGAGTCAGATGACTATAGTATGCGTCATGTTTATCAACAAACCGCATCTGATTGGATAGATGTAAGTAGTGTAGACGATGATACAGAATGGTATAAGAATATTAATTATCCCCAAGATTTAGAGAGCATAAAGAAATAATAATCAACGTTTAACGAGATGTGTTAAGCGATTAATATAGATAGAAGGGGGTCAAAAGATGGTAAAACAGATAACGGATAAACTTGGACGTCCAATTCGTGATTTAAGATTATCTGTGACAGACCGTTGCAATTTCCGATGTGATTATTGCATGCCGAAAGAAATATTCGGTGACGATTTTGTCTTTTTACCCAAAGATGAATTACTGAGTTTCAGCGAAATGGAACGAATTGCTCGCGTATATACACACTTAGGTGTGAAAAAAATCCGTATTACAGGCGGAGAACCATTAATGCGCAGAGATTTATATAAATTAATTGCAGCCTTGAATGAGATTGAAGGTGTAGAAGATATTGGTTTAACAACCAATGGTTTATTACTGAAAAAACATGGACAGAAATTATATGATGCAGGTTTAAGACGTATTAATGTCAGTCTAGATGCTATTGATAATGAACTGTTCCAATCTATTAACAACCGTAATATCAAAGCAGATACAATTTTAGAACAAATTGATTATGCTGTTTCTATTGGTTTTAAAGTGAAAATCAATGTTGTTGTTCAAAAAGGTGTGAACGATGACCAAATTATTCCTATGGTTCAATATTTCAAGGATAAGAATATTCAAGTCAGATTTATTGAATTCATGGATGTTGGTAATGATAACGGTTGGGATTTTAGTAAAGTTGTATCGAAAGATGAAATGCTTTCAATGATTCAAGAAGAATTTGATATTGAAGCGGTAGAACCTAAATATTATGGGGAAGTTGCGAAATATTACCGCCATAAAGATAATGGCGCACAATTTGGATTGATTACAAGTGTGTCACAATCATTCTGCTCTACTTGTACAAGAGCGAGACTATCATCTGACGGTAAGTTTTATGGCTGCTTGTTCAGTACCGTTGATGGTTTTAATGTTAAAGAATTTATGCGTTCAGGTGTTTCAGATGATGAACTTCAAGCGAAGTTCGAAGAATTATGGAATATTCGAGATGATCGTTATTCAGATGAACGTACAGAACAAACTGTCGCAATTCGAAAACGTAAAAAAATTAATATGAACTATATTGGCGGTTAAAGATACGAAGACCCGAATCTCTTTTCTAAATAGGAATGAGATTCGGGTCTTTTTTATGCCGCTGTATTAAAATCAATTTCTTTAACAATTGATGACATTAAGTCATGCTGTTCCTTCATCTAGTAAATAAAAGACTTGTCGTTCATCAGTTTCTGAACGTTGTTTGGCTATCAATCCTTTTTTATAAAGCTTACGGATAAGAACATCTATCTTACTTGTATTCCATTTCATTTCATAATGTAAAGTATCTCTTAATTCTTTACCGCTCATTTTTTCAACGGAATGAATTTTATATAATATGATAAATTCTTCCATGTTCATTTGATGGGTTGCTTTTAACCAATGTTTGATTTGACTGAGTTGGCATTCTGTAGTAATTAATTGATTTATGGCTTCTGACATTGCTACTCCTCCTAGTGTTGTTCTTTGTTGATAAGTGAGCATTCTTTGTATTGTTTACTATTAAATTATATAACGTATGTCATATTAAATCTATTGTTTTTCATTTACTATAAAGTACAAAATAAGGTTAAAAAAAACGCTTCTAATTTGCATATCTTGGTTTTTAATAATAATTTTTTTGTTTGGTAATGTTAAAGTAAATATAAACTTTAATGTTTGGTGATATTAAAGCCTACTAAACAGGACATAATTTAAAAGAAGTACATTACATATTTTCATGACAAATGTCATATTCAATACATGACAGTCGTGACTTATCTTTTACTTTTTTGTATTTTTTTAGAATAAAAATACAAAGTAAAAGGAGGTGATGAACATAATTTCAAGGTTGGATAGTATAGAAAAAGTGTCTGAAACGCTTGAGCGTTTCAGACACTTTTTTATAATCATAAATATTAACCAGCTAAACTTTTAACTTTTCGTCCATGTAACAGGAAGTATACGATAGCAGTAATAACTGTTAGGATTGCCATCGCACCATATAATTGACCATAAGTAATTGATGAAGTGAATGCACCTAATAAAGATGGTCCGAAACCAATACCAATATCAATACCAATGAAGTAAGTTGAAGTCGCAAGACCATATTTCTCTGGAGTTGTGACTTTGATCGCAATTGCTTGCATTAATGAAGATAAGTTACCATAACCAATTCCTAACGCGGCACCTGCTAGTAGTAGTAACCAACCAGAATGTGCGAAATATAACATCACAAAGGTAGCAAATAAGAAAACATATGCAGGGTAAACTACTACGTTCTCATTTTTATTATCCATTAAACGTCCAGTAACAGGGCGAGTGACAAGTGAAGTAATTGCATAGAAAATAAAGAAATAACTTGAAACAGTTACTAAATCACGTTCTTCTGCAAAGAATTTCAAGAATGTCAAAATGGATGAATAAGTTAAACCAGTAATTAAAATAACAATAGCAATTGGTACTGCGTCTAAAGCGATAAATTGGTTGAGACTGAAGCCTTTTTTACCTTCAGTTATAGCAATTGGAGTTGTTTTGAATTCAATGTTGATGAAAAATGAAAGAATCAATGAAACAACACCAAAAACAAGACAAAGTCCGAATAAGATATCAATAGAATAATGACTTGATAACAATAAGCCGAAGAAAGGTCCAATAGCAGTTCCGAGTACTAAACTAAGTGAGAACATGCTGATACCTTCACTTTTACGTTCTGGCGGTGTGATATAAGCGGCAATTGTTCCGGTTGCTGTTGTAGCAACTGCAGTAGCTATACCGTTAATTAAACGCGTAAACATTAAAAAACCGAGTGATCCTTCAATAAAGTAAAGTAGTTGCGTAATAATTAAAAATATAATGCCGATTAATAAGGTTTTCTTCGGACCAATCGCATTCACATATTTTCCTGTGATAAAACGACCGATTAAAGAACCTACAATGAATAAACCTGTTACCAAGCCTGCTAAACTGTCTGAGGCATGGAATTCTGTTTTACTGTAGCCAGCAATGACCACGATTAATAAGTACATACAAAGATATACAAAGAAATTGACTAAGAAATTCATATTAAAACTCTTAGTCCAAATGGGTGCGCGATGTGTTTCTGTCTGTTCCACGCAATATGCCTCCTTATAAAATATTTTTTAACTTCTCAAAAGTTTGAACCGCAGCATTTATTTCTTTTTCGTTAAGTGCTGCTTGGTCAATAACACTTTCTTGAAAGGCTGTGATATCATCCATAGCTTCTTGATAGACACGGAAACCTTTATCAGACAGAGAAATTAATTTTTCTCTTTTATCTTCACCTTGTGTAATAATAAGTAATTCTTGCTCAATTAAGACTTTTAAAAGTTTACGTGCAGAAGGCTTTTCAATAGAACGTCGTTTTGAAATCTGAACAAGTGTTGTTTGTTCATGCAAATAAATATCTTTTAAAACTAGGAACTGGGCAGTGTGTAGATCATACTTATCTAAAATAGGTTGAATACGTTTGATATAAGGTCGATAAAGTTCCGTAAAGCTATTAAACAATTGATTAACATCCAAAGGTAATCACTCCTTTAACAAGATAGCAAGGGGTTGGGACAAAAGTGTTTCAACCCCTTATAGAAAACGAAGTAAACAAGATTTGCAGGGAATTGTTTTTTACTTCTTCTATACAAATGGTTAGCTTTGCTAACTAATTTACTTTATCTATTGTAGAGTGATTCAGAACATAAATCAAGAGGGTTAGAAAAAATAACTTAAAAACCATTGCAAAAGCAATCTGAAATATAATTTGATAAGATGGAGAAAACTAGAGGGGTGACAGAAATGCAGAATTTAAAATTTGATCACATCATTCATTACATTAAACATATAGATGAATTCCAGTACCCAGGAGAAGTACTTAAAGTTGTTCCTGGCGGTTTGCATAACCGCTACGCTACCCACAACAAACTCGCTTATACTGATTTAGCATATATTGAAATCATAGGTGTAAGTGATGAGGAAAAATTAAAAAAAGTGATTAAAACCAATGAAGGTCGAGTATCATTCGTCTCAAAAATTGTGCAAGATAATTTTAAACAAGGCTTTAAAGCATTTGCCTTACGAACGGATAATATTGAAAAACTAAAAACAGAGCTTGAAGAAAAAGGTATAGATACAGTAGGTCCTATTCAAATGGGTCGTGAAAATAAAAGAGGCGAACAAACTTCTTGGCAGCTGCTTTATTTAAATCAGCCTCATGCTGATTTGAAACCGCCATTCTTTATTCAATGGTCGAAATCAGAAGAAGAAAGAGAAGAAGCATTGAAAAGTAAGTTTCAACCTGAGTTTGAAATAAAAGCCATTGAAGTTCAAACAACTGATAAAGACCAAGTTGTGAATCAATGGCGCGATTGGTTTGATATGGAAGTAAAAGCATCTGATGAAGATGTTTCAATTTTATCATTACCAAATGAAGAAATTGAATTTAGAATCCGTAAAGCCCGTAAAAATGGGTATGATATTGTGATTCAAGATAAGGAAACAGATGCACCTTACAATATAACAACACGTGGTGCAGAATATCATTTTGTGCCTTAATAAATATAGTGATACACTTCACTAGCAATAACAGAAACATGTATAAGGGCTACTACAAATAAACCAATTGAAAGTAGTAAGTCAGTTCTGGTTTTGCGGAGCAGCATTAGATAAAATGAAATAATTGTAGAAAAGCCTACAAAAATAACACGTAAACTCAGATAAGAAACACCTGGCTGTACACTTAATGTGATACAGATTGCGATGATATTTAAAATAATCATGACGATTAAAAATATATTTCTCATTCTTCTCACCTCTAAATCATTTGTAGTTTTGTTTTGATTTCGTGAGATTACGAAATGAAAGTTACTTACTTTCATTGTATAATAAGAATTACTGTAAGGAAAATAAAGGAGAGCGGATAGTATGGAAAAGATGAATATCACTAACCAAGAACATGATGCATTTGTCAAATCCCATCCAAACGGTGATTTGCTCCAATTAACACAATGGGCAGAAACCAAAAAATTAACTGGATGGTATTCAAAAAGAGTAGCTGTAGGTGAAAATGGAGAAATTAAAGGAGTGGCTCAGCTTTTATTTAAAAAAGTTCCTAAATTACCATATACCCTATGCTATGTATCAAGAGGATTTGTAGCAGACTACAATGACAAACCAGTCTTGGAGGCACTCCTTAAATATACAAAACAAGTTGCACAACAAGAACGTGCGTATGCTATTAAAATTGATCCAGATGTTGAAGTGGACAAAGCAGGGGATACTTTAAGTAACTTAAGACAATTAGGATTTGTGCATAAAGGCTTTAAAGAAGGTCTCTCTAAAGATTATATTCAACCACGTATGACAATGATTACTCCGATTGATCAAACAGATGAAGAATTAATTAAAAGTTTTGAACGCCGTAACCGTTCTAAAGTACGTTTAGCATTAAAACGCGGCACTAAAGTAGAACGTGCTGGTCGAGAACAGTTGGATATCTTTGCGAATTTAATGCGTATTACTGGAGAACGTGATGGTTTCTTAACACGTGATATCAGTTATTTCCAAAATGTATATGATGCTTTACATCCTGATGGAGATGCTGAGCTATTTTTAGTAAAACTAGAACCAGAACCTGTGTTAAAAGAAATTACAGGTGAAAACAAAGAAGTAGAAGCTGAAATTGAAAAATTAAAACAGAAAAAGCAAGATAAGAAAACTTTAAACAAAATTAAAGATGCAGAAGCTAAAATTGCACGTAACCAAAAATTAATTGCACAAATGGAAGAATTACGCAGTAAGCATCCAGATGGTATTTATTTATCAGGCGCGCTCTTAATGTTCTGCGGTAAAAAAGCTTATTATCTTTACGGTGCATCATCTAATGACTATCGTGATTTCTTGCCTAACCATCATATGCAATTTGAAATGATGCGTTATGCAAGAGAAAAAGGTGCTACCACTTATGATTTCGGTGGAACTGATAATGATCCGGATAAAGATTCTGAACACTATGGATTATGGGCTTTCAAAAAAACTTGGGGCACATATCTCAGTGAAAAAGTCGGTGAATTTGATTATGTCTTAAATAAACCGCTTTATTATATCATCGAACAAGTCAAACCTCGTCTTACAAAAGCAAAAATAAAAGCTTCTCGTAAAATTAAAGGTAAATAATAATACTAAGAGGTTCTGAATGGTTAAACTGTCATCTATTTAATGATGGCAGTTATTTTTAATGTTTAATTTAATTTTCTATATGAAATTAGATACAACTTATTATTTTTCATGTAAAATTAAAGCTAAGTAGTATGAGTGTGGGAGGAAAATAAATGATTAACCGCTTGTTGAAATTTTCACTTGGCAATAAGTTCGCCATCTTTTTGATGGTCGTCTTAGTCATTTTAGGCGGCGTCTATTCTAGTATGAAGATGCGTCTTGAAATGCTGCCGGATGTAGAGGAACCAATGATTTCAGTTAATACAGTTATGCCTGGTGCAACACCAGAAACTGTCCAGGATGAGATCAGTGATAAAATTGATAATCAAGTTCGCAGGATGGCTCATGTACATACTGTGAAATCACAATCGCTTGAAAATGTTTCAATGGTCCAAGTCAGTTATGATGATGGAACTGATATGGATAAAGCAGAAGAAGATCTGAAAAAAGAGATAGATAAACTTAAACTAGATGAGAATGCACAAGAACCAGAACTTACGCGTAATAGTATGAATGCATTTCCAGTTGTGGCGTATTCATTTTCAACAAAGCATGACGATTTAAAGAAAGCAACGAAAGACATCGAAACACAACTTGTTCCTAAACTTGAAACAATTGATGGTGTACAAAATGTTCAGTTGAACGGGCAGACAGAACGCCAAGCAGTTATTAAATTCAGCCAACGAAAATTACAAGAACGCGGTATGAGTGCAAGTGGTGTAGAAGATTATATTAAAGGTGCTTCTGGTAAAACACCGCTTGGTTTATTCCAATTCGGCAAGAAAGAAAAATCTATTGTCATTGATGGAGAATTTACTTCTGTCGATGCATTGAAAAACTTTGAAATTCCTGTGGATGCAGCTAAAGGAGACGAAGGACAATCTGGAAGCGGAAGTGAAACACGTCAAAATGGTCCAAGTTCAAGCAGCATGAGTGCTATGAGTCAAAGTAATCAATCACAAGGTTCAAGCAGCGGTGAAATTGTTAAATTAAAAGATATCGCTGATGTGAATGTGGGAGATGAACGTGAATCAATTTCTAGAACGAATGGTAAAGATGCGATTGATGTTCAAATTATAAAAGCACAAGATGCGAACACTGTACAAGTTAAAAAAGATACTGATCAAAAAATTAGACAGTTTATTAAAGAAAACAAGGGTATGACGTATACAAAAATCATGGATACAGCAAAACCTATCCAAGATTCAATCTATACAATGTTAGAAAAAGCAATCTTAGGGACTATTGTAGCAATTATTATTATCCTATTATTCTTACGTAATATACGTACTACAGCAATTTCAGTGGTTTCAATTCCGATGTCATTATTGATTGCGATGATTGCATTGAAATTGTCAGATGTTTCTTTGAATATCTTAACGTTAGGTGCTTTAACTGTGGCAATCGGACGTGTCATCGATGATTCAATTGTAGTCATTGAAAATATTTACCGACGAATGTCAGATAAAAATGAGCCGTTAAAAGGTAATCAATTAGTAATTAGCGCCACAGCAGAAGTATTTAAACCAATCATGTCTTCTACTTTAGTGACAATTATCGTTTTCTTACCACTCGTATTTGTGGCAGGTTCAGTAGGGGAGATGTTTAGACCATTTGCGCTTGCTATTACTTTCAGTTTGCTTGCATCATTATTGGTCTCTATCACAATTGTACCTGCACTTTCTTCAACATTTTTCAAAAATGGTATTAATGAAAAAAGAAAGAGATCACTTGGTGCAGTGGGTCGAGGTTATAAAAAGGTATTGAAATGGTCGTTGAATCATAAATGGATTGTCTTGATTTTGACGACATTGATTCTAATCGGCAGTATTGCACTCGGTGCTGCAAAAATTGGAACAAGTTATATTTCTACAGGCGAAGATAAGTATATGGCATTAACGTATAATCCTAAACCTGGAGAAACAAAAGAATCTGTTCTAAAAAATGCCGAACAAGTTCAAAAATACTTAAACAGTAAAGATAAAGTGAAGAAAGTACAATATTCATTGGGCGGCGCTTCACCTATGGATCCAACCGGCAGTACTAATAGTATGGCGGTTATGATTGAATATGATAAAAACACACCAAACTTCGAAGAAGAGCCTGATAAAGTATTAAAACATATAGCAACCTTCAAACAAGAGGGTGAATGGAAAAACTTAGATATGGGTACAGGTGCAGGTAATAATTCACTCGAAGTTAAAGTATCTGGTCCATCTGCAGATGCGATTAAAGGTACTGTGAAGAAAATTCAAAGTGATATGAAAGATACAAAAGGACTTGTGAATGTAAAATCTGACTTGTCGGAAGTTTATCAACAATACAGTGTAGATGTTGATCAAAACAAAGCAACGGAAAAAGGATTATCAGCAGGACAACTCGCGATGGGTCTTAACCAAAACATTCCAGAAGATACAATCACAACAATTAACGAAAAAGGGCATAAAGTCGATGTTAAAGTAGAAAAAGAAAAACAAACGAATTGGACAAAAGAAAAATTAAACAACTTAGAAATTCCATCACCAACTGGAAAAGTTAAACTTAAAGATATTGCGACGTTGAAAGAAACTAAAACGCCAAGTAAGTTGATTAAAGAAGACGGTGATTATACAACTACAGTTACTGGTACAATTAGCGATAAGGATGTCGGTGGTATTTCACAAAAAGTGATGTCTAAAGTGAATAAAATCCATAAGCCTGATAATGTGAAAATTAATTCAGGCGGTGCAACAGATGATATTCAAAAAGCATTGACTCAATTGTCTATGGCAATGGGTGCTGCAGTAATTATCGTTTATCTTGTATTAGTATTAACATTCAAAGGTGGCCTTGCACCATTTACCATTTTATTCTCCTTACCATATACAGTAATTGGTGTCGTATTAGCATTAGTAATTACAGGAGAAACACTTTCAGTTCCTAGTATGATTGGATTACTGATGTTAATAGGTATTGTTGTGACCAATGCCATAGTATTAGTAGATAGGGTCATTAACAATGAACGAGAGGGTATGGAAATGAAAGAAGCGTTGATTGAAGCAGGCGGCACGAGAATAAGACCAATCTTGATGACAGCTCTAGCAACAATCGGGGCATTAATACCTCTATTATTCGGTCAAGATAGCTCAATCTTGATTTCTAAAGGATTGGCAGCAACTGTAATTGGTGGATTGATTTCATCAACATTATTAACTTTAATTGTTGTTCCAGTTATCTATGAAATCTTATTTACTTTAAAAAATAAACTCGCACATTTGTTTAATAGAAAATAAAATTAGTAAAGCGTATCCGCAATGTAAGAAATTGTAGGATGCGCTTTTTTTATTCAATACAAAATAAAGTTTAATTTCTGGGTTAATAAAAATACACTTACAGAGAAAAAGCACTAAAATATTACACATCTATTCTTAATATTTAGAAAATTATAAAAAATAACTTCACATAAGTAAAACTTAGTTCTATAATGTGATGTATTCTTTATAGTGATTGGGGGTATCAGATGGAACTATTATTATACTTTTTAATTGTAATGATCTTTTTATTTTTAGGAGAATGGATTTCAAGTTTATCGAAAGCTTACATACCTTCCGTATTTGTGACAGCAGTATTATTTGTTATCGGATTTTGGACAATACTGCCTAAAGATATTGTGACAAAAGCGAATTTTGGACCGAATTTTGCTGCTGTCTGCGTACCTTTGCTTTTAGTCCACTTAGGTACTATGATGGATTTAAAACAACTGCTATCTCAATGGAAAGCAGTTGTAGTTGCGCTGGCTGGTACTTTGGGGACAATGATACTTACTTTATCAATAGGTACTTTTATATTTGATTGGCATACAGTTGTTGCTGCAGTACCTTCGTTAACAGGTGGTATCGTATCGGTAGCATTAATGAGTGATGGTTTAAAAACTGCAGGATTGACGACACTAGTTGCAATACCTGTAGCCATGTTTATTACTCATAGCGTAATAGGTTACCCTTTAACTTCATTCATGTTGAAGAAAGAAGGAGAAAGACTGCTGAAGCAACCAGATATTAAAAAGGATGAACAAAATAAGACTGATGATAGTTTAAAAGCAGTTGAGCAAAATAAGGAAAGAAAACCAATTATTAATGAAAAATATCAAACGGCTGCTTTCTTATTAGCGAAAACTGGAGCAGTAGCTTTGCTTGCAGTATTGATAGCTAAATTAACGAAAGATGTTATAAATTCTAATGTTATTGCTTTGATATTAGGCGTAATTTTTCATCAATTAGGATTTTTAGAAAAACAGATATTAGTAAAAGCCAAAGTATTCAATTGGTTGATGTATGGTTTGTTAGCCTATGTATTTTCTCAATTGAGTTCGACAACTCCTAAAGTTTTAAGTGGTATTTTAATTCAAATTATTGTATTGATAATTCTTGGAATAATTGGCATGTATATCACATCAGCAATACTTGCAAAACCATTTAAAATGAGTAGACCGATGGCATTTGCGACTTCTTTAACAGCGTTATTCGGCTTTCCGGCAGATTATATTGTTACAAATGAAGTAGTTTCAAATCTTACTAGTAATGAACAAGAGCGTAATTATTTGCTGGATAATATGTTACCTAAAATGTTAGTAGGCGGGTTTGCAACTGTATCAGTAGCTTCTATAATTATCACTACCATATTTATTAAATTATTGTAGATAAAGAAAGGGGATAAAAATGGTTAATATTTTATTTGAAAATGCAACATTATTTGATGGGGAAAAATTTGTACCTGATTCACAATTCGGTGTAGGTACAGAAAGTGGAAAAATTATAAGTACAAACAAAAATTTCGATGAAAAAATAAACTTGAAGAACAAGTATGTTGTACCAGGTTTGATTAATGCACATACACATATTGTGGCTGACCATACAGGGAAAATAAATCAGTTAGGATCATCTGATAATACAGCAGTTAAATCAACATACCTAGCACTTAAAAATTTAAATGATTTATTAAAAGATGGTGTTACATATATCAGAGATGTTGGATCTATCTTTGATATTGATATCGAATTATCTAAGTTAGAAAAAGTTGGTGAGCTAGTTGCACCAGGAATAATTGCCTCTGGCAGTCCGTTGACTATGACAGGTGGACATTTCAGTGAAGGAAGCTATGAGGTTGATGGAAAAGATGAAGTTAGAAAATATGCAAGAAAACTTTTGAAAAAAGGGGCAGACAATATCAAACTAATGGCTTCTGGTGGTGTCTCATTCAGCGGAGAAACACCACACGATGTTCAGTTGGATGAAGAAGAGTTAAGAGCAGCAGTAACTGAAGCACATCGTAAAGGAAGAACTGCTTGTTCCCATGCTCAAGGAACAGAATCTATTCAAAATGCAATTAGAGCAGGTGTAGATTCTGTAGAACATGCAGTATTTTTAGATGACGAAACAGTACAAATGTTTATTGAAAATGATACGTATATTGTCCCTACATTAGCAGCACCATGGGCTATTAATCAAAATACAGAAATTTTGCCAGACTTCATGGTGGAAAAATCAATCGCAATTGAAAAGGCACATTTGGAAAGTATTGGCAAAGCGGCTGTGGCAGGTGTGAAACTTGCAATGGGAACCGATTCTGGAACAGCGATGAATAATTTTGATAAAAACTCTTCATTTGAATTAGAATTAATGGTTCGCGCGGGTGCTACACCACTTCAAGCACTTCAATCAGCAACTGTAAATGCAGCTGAATTATTAAAAATTGATGATATAGCAGGTTTAATTGAAGAGAATAAACTAGCTGATTTCGTTGTAATAGAAGACAATCCATTAGAGGATATCACTGCCTTACAAAAAGAAAAAGAAGTGTATAAAAAAGGAAAGTTAATATAACAAACAAAAGCATCGGCTACGCAAGCCGATGCTTTATTATTAATAAACGACAAGTGTTAAAATAACACTGATTACAAATATTAAAAGTGTCATCATGTTGAGAATGGATACACCTTTTTTGTCGCCTTTTGAATGTTTAAATGCTGTAATTTCTACGTTGCCGACAAGCATAACGATGACTGCAAATTCCCACCAAGAAACAAGCGGTGCAGATAAATTAGACATCGCAACTACTAAAATCAGCAAAACACCCATTATCATTCTTAAAATGCTAGCATAGATAGTATTCATTTTGAATATGCTGATATAACTCACAAATAGATATAAAACGGGTAATAGTATTAAATATAGTTGCATCTTAAGTTCTTCCTTTCAAAATTCTAAACAGAATCCAACTAAAGGCGCCATAGGGCACGTTAAATTAAGATTGTTGATCTATTTGAGCACGCACAAGTGCAATAGAATTTTCGATTTGTTCGAGCTGCTTAACAAGAGGGTCTACCTCTTGGCCAGTCGACTCACGTTTTTCCAAATCATCTTGCAAGCGTACGTAATCTTGTTTTAATTCTTGTAATTGGCTTTGTAAGTCCAATAGTAACACCACCTTATTGATTTTTATTATCAATAATAATAGTATAGCATGGAAAGTAAAAGATGTAATCGATGAGAAACAAGGGATTATTCTAGCATCTAGCGATAGAAAGAAGGATGACTATGACAGGCAAATTCGTAATAATTGTATTACTGATTGCATTAGGATATTTTTTAAAAAGAGTAAAGCTTCTAAAAGAAGATGACAGTCAAGTACTTGCAACACTTGTATTAAATGTCACGCTGCCTGCGTTGGTCATCGTCAATTTAAATAAAGCAGATTTAGATATTTCTTTATCTATTCTGCCTATTATGATGGTCATTTACGGAATAGTTGCGAAAATCATTGCAATCAGTTTCTTTTTGAAATATGACAATGAAATGCGCGGTACTATCGGGATGATGATGGCTTCGTTGAATATTGGACTATTCGCTTATCCGCTCGTACAAGCTATTTGGCCGAAAGTAGGGATGGTATATTTTGGTATGGCTGATATCGGCGGGGCGATTGTAATGTTTGGTATCACATACTTTGTTGCGGGATATTTCAGCAGTGGGGACAATACTTTTAATGTGAAATTTTTATTAGTTAATCTTTTAAGATCTGTTCCTTTGATGACTTATTTAATCATGTTCGGATTAAATATGAGTAACATCCATATACCTGGCGCAGCGATTAATTTCTTTGATGTATTATCAAAAGCTAACATGCCGTTGTCAATGATACTTTTAGGTTTGATGCTTAACTTCCGTATTGAACGAAAATATCTGCCGATTGCTTTCAAGTATCTATTGATTCACTATGGTTTCGGTATTATTGCAGGTTTACTTGTGTATTTCTTCTTGCCTGTATCGGATCAAATGATTAAAACTACATTGATGGTAATTTGGCTGCTTCCTATCGGTGTTGCTGTAATTCCATATTCACTGCAATTCAAATACCGCACAATGCCGATTATTGGAATGACCACGAATATGACAATATTGATTAGTATCGTAATACTTTATCTCTATCAAATGTTCTTTGTTTAATACACAAATCTTTTTAAAAAACGTATATTAAAATAAAAAAGAGCAAACATGATTTTAAACGCAATCATGTTTGCTCCTTTTATTTGCGATATGAATTAATCTTAACCTTTACCACCCATGAATGCAGGATAGTTTGTCATACCACCATCAACATAAATCGTTGTACCGTGTACATAGTTAGCTAAATCAGATGCAAGGAATAGTGCAACATTGGAAACATCTTCTGATTTACCAAGTTCGCGAGCAGGAATCATTTCTAATGTCTCAGCACGTGTTTTAGGATCAGAGAATTTTTTCTCAGTATGTTTTGTTACAATAGCGCCTGGAGAAATATTATTGATACGAATACCAAATTGCGCATATTCCATAGACATTGTTTCCATCATTAACTTCAAGCCGCCTTTGCTGGCTGCGTAGTTAACGTAATTCGGCCATGGGATTGTATCGTGCACACTTGCTGTATTGATAATCACACCTGGTTTATCTTCTTTACGGAAGTATTTTACAGCTTCACGAGAACCTACAAAAGCACCTGTCAAGTTGATATCGATAGCTTTGCTGAATTCTTCGACTGTCATTTCTTCAGAAGGAACAGGATTTTCATATCCGGCATTATTTATCATAATGTCTAAAGTACCGAATGTTTTAACTGCTTCTTCTACTAAATGGATGATATCTTCTTCTTTTGACACATCACCTTGTACTGCGATTGATTCACCGCCAGCTTCAGAAATCAGTGCCTTCATTTCTTCCAAATCTTCTTTATGGCGTTCAGAGCGATAGTTAATAACCACTTTAGCTTTCGCTTGGCCAAAAGCTTCGCACATTGCACGTCCGATACCGCTTGCACCGCCTGTAACAACAACAACTTTATTTTCTAAATCTGTAAACATAGAAATGCCTCCCTTTATATATCTGTTCGAACAATTCTTAAATTATGCTTTTAATCCGCCGAGAATAAATGCTGCTACTATAATTAATACAATTCCTGCCCATATACCTACCATCTGACGTTTGTCTTTTTTCTCTTTCAAGATAAAGATACCGCCAAGTGTAGAAACAATTACAAGTAATTGTGAGAATGAGAAACTTGTTGCTACACCGACTTTAGGTTGTGAGAAGAATAAGAACAAGTTACCAATCGCCCAAACAACACCTGGAATAATATTTTTAAGAGTATATTTTTTGGAAGTTTGATGATTGGCAGATAGTATAAAACCACCAATTGCCATACCGATTGATTGGAAGAATAATGCATCTAAACCATTCACACTAAAGATTTGAGCAATTACTACATAAACAACATAACCCACAGTTGAAATTAACAATATAGGCATTGCTTTACCAAGTGCTGATTTAGATTCTGCTGTATCTTCTTTGCCTTTTAATGAAGTTAATGCAATTCCGGCTACAAGTAATACCATTGAGACAAGTCCTAAAATAACTTGCATCATTGTACTCCATTCACCTAAGAAAATTGCACTAAATAATGTAGTACCTACCAATTGCATACCCGTAGAAATCGGCATTGTTTTAGAAACACCGATTAATTGTACTGAACGCAATTGATAACCTTGTCCAAGTGCCCAGAACGCACCAGAGATTAAACCGACAATGATAACTTTCGGTTCAAAAGAGGCGTGCCCTGTTAAAAGTAATATTACACCTACGATTAATGCACCTAATGTAGTACCGCGAATTTGGTTGTAGGGACCGCCT
Organism: Staphylococcus carnosus; assembly: GCF_900458435.1. NCBI lineage: Bacteria > Bacillati > Bacillota > Bacilli > Caryophanales > Staphylococcaceae > Staphylococcus > Staphylococcus carnosus. The sequence continues at coordinate 813,147 of NZ_UHCT01000001.1, forward strand.
CCGACAAGTACATTAATAAGTACAACGCTTCCCCAAAACAGTGCAGGAAGTAAAGCTATAAGTAAATCCATTCAACATCCTTTCCTTTCTATAAGACTTTACCACTTTGTTAAGACAATAATAATAGAGAATAAAATAAAAAGGAAACAAAAAGTTTGCCGGATTAGAATTATTCTAACGGCAAACTTAAAGTGTTTATTTTATATATTTGAATTTTTTGCGTTCCGATCGGATGTCAAAGCCGAGTTCACTGAAACGGTCTACTAATTTATCATTTTTACTTCTGATTTTAAAATAGACACGTTCAATACCTTCATTTTTGAAAGCATAGTTAATCGCATAACTTAACAAGTTGAAAGCGATCCCTTCATGACGATAGTCAGTGTGTGAAGAGAAATATCTGATTTCAGCTGAATGTGCTTCTGGATGCATTTGTAGATATAAGTATCCTTTTAAAATCCCTTCGCTGACAAAGAAGAAAAGTTGATTATTTTCATCAATTGAATTTGTAATTTCAGATGGTGTTAAGGCATCTCTTCTAAATATTTTTCGATGCAAGCGATCAAAGTGGCTGAAAAAGGCTTTGTGATATTTGATAATATGGCGCTCTGCTTCATTGCTTGTTTCGATAGTATGGTCTGTAGATAAATAATAATCTGTAAACGTATAATGGGCATCAATAATTTTCATTAAAGAGTTGTTGTATGTGTCAGATACATCAAATGAAAAATTGAAATGTGTGCCGTCCGCTTGCTGTGCTGCTAATGTTTCAAATAAATTTTTAAAATCTGCAGGGTCGGGTGCACCTTTTTCGGCAAGAAATGGACCGACCATTTTGTAATGATGGGCATCATAAGCGAAGCCGCCTATAAGCATTTGTATCTCATCAGAATCATCGACTAATGCGTAAACACCTGTATCGTGTTGTAATGATGCAATACCTTGTTCCATAGATACATTTTTTTCATGCAGTTTGTATAAATAAGAACAGAACTCGGTATTAGAATGATTAATAAAGTTGCGGATGTCTTGAGAAGAATCAATCTGGATTGTTTTCATTTGGACCTCCTTGGTTTCTTTTATTAACAGCAGCTTTTCTTTTATTATACTTTGTTTCTCGTTTAGATAAAAGGAAATACACGGAAAACGTGAAGCAGGGAATCGTGTTACAATAGATATACGATTTTTGAGAAAGGAAACGAAGAAATGAAATCACTAATTTTAGCAGAGAAGCCTTCTGTTGCGAGAGATATTGCGAATGCATTGAATGTTACGCAACAACGTAATGGCTACTTTGAAAATAATCAATATATTGTGACGTGGGCGTTAGGGCACTTAGTTACAAATGCAACGCCAGAACAATACGATAAGAAATTTAAAACGTGGGACTTAGCAGAATTACCGATTATCCCTGACCATATGAAGACAGTAGTGATACCCAAAACTAAAAAACAATTCAACACTGTTAAATCATTGATGTTAAAAGAAAATGTTAAAGAAATTATCATTGCGACAGATGCAGGAAGAGAAGGGGAACTGGTTGCACGCTTGATATTGGATAAAGTCCATAATAAGAAACCGATTAAACGTTTATGGATCAGTTCTATTACAGCAAAAGCAATTAGAAATGGTTTTAAGCAGCTTAAAGATGGTAAAGCATATTTGTCATTATATCGTGCAGCATTGGCACGCAGTGAAGCGGATTGGATTGTAGGTATTAATGCGACACGTGCACTTACAACAAAATATGATGCACAATTATCATTAGGACGTGTTCAAACACCAACAATTCAACTTGTGCAAATGCGCCAAGATGAAATTAAGAACTTCCGTCCGACTGAATATTATACTTTAGAAGCTAAAATAGCGGGACAATCGTTTAAATTAGCGAGTCAGCACCGTATTAAAGACAAACAAAAACTAGAAAAGTTAGTACAACGCTTAAAAGGGAAACAAGCTGAAGTTGTTGATATACAGTCTAAACATAAAAAACAATACCCAGCTAAATTATATAGTTTGACGGATTTACAGCAAGATGCGTATCAACGTTATCACATGGGCGCCAAGGAAACGTTAAACACTTTGCAGAACTTATATGAACGTCATAAATTAGCAACATACCCGCGTACAGATTCAAACTATCTTACTGATGATATGGTAGATACATTTAAAGAACGTCTGCAAGCGTTACTTGCTACTGAATATAAAGCGCAGGTACGTCCGTTGGTGAATCAAAAATTCAGTGCGAAGATGAATATTATTAATAACCAAAAAGTATCAGATCATCACGCAATTATTCCTACTGAAATACGACCTGACATGAACGTATTAAGTCAACGTGAACAAAAATTGTATTTAATGATTGCTGAACGTTTTATTGAAAACTTGTTGCCTCCTTATGAATACGATGCTGTCAAAGTGGTGTGCAAAATAGATGGTGAATCGTTTGAGTTCCAAGATAAAGTGACTGTTCAACCTGGTTTTAAAGCATTGAAATCGGAAACGACTCCATCTCAAATGCCAACATTTGATAAAGACAAAAGCTATACAGTTCAAGGTTTTAATATTCAAGCACATGAAACAACGCCGCCAGCATATTTTAATGAAGGTACATTGCTTAAAGCGATGGAAAATCCACAAAAATTCTTTGATTTGAAAGATAGTAAGCATTCGCAAACATTGAAACAAACAGGCGGTATCGGTACGGTTGCAACACGAGCAGATATTATTGATAAGTTGTTTAATATGAATGCGATAGAGGCGAGAAGTGGACAAATCCGTGTAACATCGAAAGGACGTCAAATTCTTGATTTAGCACCGCAAGAACTTACATCACCGTTATTAACTGCTGAGTGGGAAGAGAAGCTAACACAAATCGAAAAGGGTAAGTATGATTCGTGCGCATTTATGAAAGAAATGAAAAACTTTACAAAAGATATTGTGAATGAGATTAAAAATAGCGAGCAAAAATACAAACACGATAATCTCACAAGCACAGAATGTCCAACTTGCGGTAAATTTATGATTCGCGTTAAAACTAAAAATGGTCAAATGCTTGTTTGTCAAGATCCATCATGTAAGACTAAGAAAAATGTTCAACGAAAGACAAATGCGCGTTGTCCTAACTGTCATAAGAAAATGACATTGTTCGGAAAAGGAAAACAAGCAACTTATCGTTGTGTATGCGGTCATTCTGAAACACAAGAACAAATGGACCGTCGTCATAAAAATAAAGGTAAAAGTAAAGTATCTAAACGTGAAATGAAAAAATATATGGGTAAAGAAGAATTAGATAACAACCCATTCCAAGATGCATTGAAGAATTTAAAACTTTAATAGCAAAAATGGAATGAACTGTGTTCACACACTAATTGATAAACTGTATTTTTAACGAACAATAGATTGTGAAATTCGTTAAAAATATAGGTGAAATTAGTGTGTTTTTAAATTTCTACTTAAAAATGTTTGGTTTTTTCATCGAATAGCATTGTGTTTTCAATAAATTGGTATTAGAATATGAGAGTATTTTAACTAAGGAGCATACATAGTGAAAAAATATTTCCAATTTGATAAGTATCATACGAATTATCGACGTGAGATTTTAGGCGGCTTAACAACTTTTTTATCTATGGCTTATATTTTAGCTGTTAACCCGCAAGTTTTAAGTTTAGCTGGGGTAAAAGGTATTCCAGAAAGTATGAAAATGGACCAAGGCGCTGTTTTCGTAGCAACAGCGCTCGCAGCATTTGTCGGCTCAGTGTTCATGGGACTTGTCGCCAGGTACCCAATAGCCTTGGCGCCGGGAATGGGACTTAATGCATTCTTTGCATTTACTGTAGTATTAACAATGGGAATTCCATGGCAGATTGGTTTAACAGGGGTTTTATGCTCAGGTATATTCTTTGCAATATTGACCATGACCGGTCTCAGGGAAACTATTATTAATGCTATACCATATGAAATGAAGATGGCAGTTTCAGCTGGTATCGGTTTGTTTATTACCTTTGTAGGTCTTCAAGGATCAGGAATTATTGTTAATAATGATTCAACACTTGTAACATTAGGACATTTGACTAACGGCAAAGTATTGCTTGCTGTATTCGGCATCATTGTGACAGTAATTCTATATGCTAAAAAATTACCAGGTGCAATTTTTGTGGGTATGATTTTGACATCAGTTGCAGGATTGGTTACTGGATTAATTCAAATGCCGCATGCAATCGTAGGTAAAGTTCCGAGCATTGCCCCAACATTCGGTGCAGCATTTGATGCATTTAAAGATCCATCGCAGCTTTTCACTGTACAATTCTTAATTGTTATTTTGACATTTTTATTTATCGACTTCTTTGATACAGCAGGTACATTGGTTGCTGTTGCAACTCAAGCAGGTATGATGAAAGATAATAAACTGCCTCGTGCTGGACGTGCGTTATTCTCAGATTCTATTGCCACAATTATTGGAGCGATTTTTGGTACAACAACGACTACTTCATATATCGAATCAACTTCAGGTGTTGCAGTAGGGGCACGTACGGGATTCGCTAGTATTGTGACGGGTGTCTGTTTCTTGCTTGCATTATTCTTCAGTCCATTGATGGCTGTAGTAACAAGTGCTGTGACAGCACCGGCATTGATTGTAGTGGGAGTGCTTATGGCAGGAAACTTAGCAGAAATCGATTGGAAAAAATTTGAATTTGCAGTACCAGCATTTATAACAATTATTATGATGCCGTTATCATATTCTATTGCGACAGGTATTGCATGTGGTTTCATTTTCTATCCAATTACTATGTTGATGTCAAAACGTCAAAAAGAAGTACATCCTATTATGTACGTACTCATGGTTCTATTTATTTTATATTTTGTTTTTGTTCACGGCTAAAACATAAATCTTATTGCAAGCTCTTAAGGGGGCTTGCTTTTTTATTTGGAAAAAGAGATAGTGATACTAAAATATAAGGGGGAGCATAATGAAAATAGTTGAATTACAAAATGAACAACAAATTAGAGAAGCTTTTTTAATTGTGAAACAACTTAGAAAACAATTGGATATTTATGAGTATATGAAGCTTGTTGATTTAGCACGTGAAAAAGAAAATTATAAAATGGTTGGTTTAGTAGAAGAAAATGAATTAAGAGCTGTTATAGGATATATGCCGATGATTACTTTATATAGTAAGAAGTCAATTTGGGTTTGTGATCTAGTAACCGATGAAATTCACCGTTCTAAAGGGTACGGTCAAATATTATTAAGTTATGCTGAAGAAAGAGCTGAAAAAGAAGGATATGAAGGCATTGAATTATCTTCAGGTTTAGAAAAAGAAGCAGCTCATCGTTTCTATGAACAAAAAATGGGTTTTAAAAAAGCAAGCTTTCTTTTTAGAAAAAGATTTTAAAAAACAGCCAGGACTAGTTATGTGATTTAAGAACAAAATGTAAATGCTAATCACAACAAAATCCTGGCTGTTTTTTAATTATTTAATTCTACGACCTTTTTCGTCATAAGTGATGCGTGCGTTTTTATCAGGAATATAAATAGGTGTACTAAGTACTACAATTAAGAATAAGATCATTAAAAAGAATAATATCCAATGTGTAACCATACCAACTACTGGGATAATCGCGACAAGGGATCCAACAATCCCGATTAGCGGTATAAGCAACATAGGGCGAATAGAGTTTTGATTATCAAAGGCAAGCATCACAACCATTATAAAATAAATTGCTGCATTGATGAGTAATGGCTGCCATCCAAATGAAACAATTATGGAACCGCCTAAAAAAGGAATACCATAAATTAATTCAGAGATAATCATAATGATACTTAAAATAATTAATGTAGTTCGAATTCCAAACTTCATTTCAATCACCACCTGTCACTTAAAGTATAATCCATTTGAAAGAAGAATAAAAAAATTTGTACACACCAAAGAGAAAAATTACTCATAGGGGTTGAAGACAAGTCAGGATTAGAGTAAAATATACTGGTATGTGTTAGAGAAAAAGTCTAGCATAAAAAAGTTTCGCGAAATGGTTGCAACGGCGACTGTATTCGTGTAACATATCTAATGTTGGACTTTGAATACGCGATGAAGCAAAAGGTTACTGACACACCCGGCCGCTTTGCCATGGCGTTGTGTGAGATAGTTTTTGTGGAGAAGTCTATCACTAAATGTAGACGATAATAAGGAGGGAAAATTATGGCAAAACAAAAAATCAGAATCAGATTAAAAGCTTATGACCACAGAGTAATTGATCAATCAGCAGAAAAAATTGTTGAAACAGCAAAACGTTCTGGTGCAGAAGTTTCTGGACCAATTCCATTGCCAACTGAGAAATCAGTTTATACAATCATTCGTGCGGTGCATAAGTACAAAGATTCACGTGAACAATTCGAACAACGTACTCATAAACGTTTAATCGACATTGTAAACCCTACACCAAAAACAGTTGATGCTCTTATGGGCTTAAACTTACCATCAGGTGTAGACATCGAAATCAAATTATAATAGAAAATTTTAGGAGGTGGACTTTCGATGACCAAAGGAATCTTAGGAAGAAAAATCGGGATGACACAAGTATTCGGTGAAAACGGAGACTTAATCCCAGTAACTGTTGTAGAAGCAGGCCAAAACGTAGTATTACAAAAGAAAACTGAAGAGGTAGACGGTTATAACGCTATCCAAGTAGGTTTTGAAGACAAACAAGCATACAAAAAAGACAGCAAGTCTAATAAATATGCAAACAAACCAGCTGAAGGTCACGCTAAAAAAGCGGGCACAGCACCTAAGCGCTTCATTCGTGAATTCAAAAACATTAATGTTGATGAATACGAAGTAGGTCAAGAAGTCTCAGTTGATACATTTGAAGCTGGCGACATCATTGACGTAACTGGAGTATCTAAAGGTAAAGGTTTCCAAGGTAATATTAAACGTCATGGACACGCTCGCGGACCAATGGCTCACGGTTCTCATTTCCATAGAGCGCCAGGTTCAGTAGGTATGGCGTCAGACGCATCTAAAGTATTTAAAGGTCACAAAATGCCAGGTCGTATGGGTGGCAACACAGTGACAGTTCAAAACTTAGAAGTTGTACAAATCGACGCTGAAAACAACGTTATCTTAGTAAAAGGTAATGTGCCTGGTCCTAAAAAAGGATTAGTAGAAATCAAAACTTCAATTAAAAAAGGTAATAAATAATTAATTAACGAAAGGAGGAAAATGCATAATGGCAAATTATGATGTATTAAAAGTAGACGGATCAAAAGCAGGTTCAGTTGAATTAAGCGATTCAGTATTCGCGATTGAACCAAACAAAGATGTTATTTTTGAAGCAATCAATTTACAACGTGCTTCATTACGCCAAGGTACTCATTCTGTTAAGAATCGTTCAGCAGTACGTGGCGGTGGACGTAAACCATGGAGACAAAAAGGTACAGGACGTGCGCGTCAAGGTACAATCCGTGCTCCACAATGGCGTGGCGGCGGTATCGTATTCGGACCGACTCCAAGAAGCTATTCATACAAAATGCCTAAGAAAATGCGTCGTTTAGCATTACGTTCTGCATTATCTTTCAAAGTGCAAGAAAATGGATTCACTGTTGTTGATGCATTCGGTTTAGAAGCACCAAAAACAAAAGAATTCACTAAAGTATTATCTAATTTAGAATTACCTAAAAAAGTTTTAGTTGTTACTGAATCAGAAGATGTAAATGTTGAATTATCAGCACGTAACATTCCTGGCGTTCAAATTACAACTGTAACTGGATTAAACGTATTAGACATCACTAGCGCTGACAGTGTATTAATTACTGAAGCAGCTGCTAAAAAAGTTGAGGAGGTGCTCGGATAATGGAAGCAAGAGACGTTCTTAAGCGCCCCGTAATCACAGAAAAATCTTCAGAAGCTATGGCTGAAAACAAATATACTTTTGATGTAGATACACGTGCGAACAAAACTCAAGTTAAAATTGCAGTTGAAGAAATTTTCGATGTTAAAGTAGACAAAGTTAATATCATCAACTACAAACCTAAGAAAAAACGTATGGGCCGTTACCAAGGTTATACAAACAAAAGACGTAAAGCAGTAGTAACACTTAAAGAAGGATCAATCGATCTATTCAACTAATAAAAAATATAAATTACCATTAAGGAGGTAAGCGACAATGGCTCTTAAACATTATAAGCCAATTACAAATGGTCGTCGTAATATGACTTCATTGGATTTCGCTGAAATCACTAAAACGACTCCTGAAAAGTCATTATTACAACCGCTACCGAAAAGAGCGGGACGTAACAACCAAGGTAAATTGACAGTACGCCATCATGGTGGCGGACACAAACGTCAATACCGTGTAATCGATTTTAAACGTAATAAAGATGGAATCCCAGCTAAAGTTGATTCTATCCAATATGATCCAAACCGTTCAGCTAACATTGCATTGTTAGTATATGCAGATGGTGAGAAACGCTACATCATCGCACCTAAAGGTTTACAAGTAGGTCAAACAATTGAAAATGGTGAAGAAGCAGATATCAAAACTGGTAATGCTTTACCATTAGCAAACATTCCAGTAGGTACTACAATCCATAACATTGAATTAAAACCAGGTCGCGGCGGACAAATCGCTCGTTCAGCAGGTGCTAGTGCACAAGTACTTGGTAAAGAAGGTAAATACGTATTAGTAAGACTTCGTTCTGGTGAAGTACGTATGATTCTTTCAACTTGCCGTGCAACTGTAGGTCAAGTTGGTAACTTACAACATGAACTTGTTAACGTTGGTAAAGCCGGACGTTCTCGTTGGAAAGGTATTCGCCCAACTGTTCGTGGTTCTGTAATGAACCCTAACGATCACCCACACGGTGGTGGTGAAGGACGCGCTCCAATCGGTCGCCCATCTCCAATGTCACCTTGGGGTAAACCAACTCTTGGTAAGAAAACTCGTCGCGGTAAAAAATCATCTGATAAACTTATCGTTCGTGGACGTAAAAGAAAATAATATCAACTTATTTGGGTGTGCGGCTTAAATGCTGCACGCACATAATAAGAAGGGAGGCGCCAAAATGGCTCGTAGTATTAAAAAAGGACCTTTCGTCGACAACCACTTAATGAAAAAAGTGGAAGCTCAGGAAGGTAATCAGAAAAAAACAGTGATTAAAACTTGGTCACGTCGTTCAACTATTTTCCCTAATTTCATCGGTATCACTTTTGCTGTATACGATGGACGTAAACATGTACCTGTTTATGTAACTGAAGATATGGTTGGTCACAAATTAGGTGAATTTGCTCCAACTCGTACATTTAAAGGACATGCTGTAGACGACAAAAAGACTAGAAGATAAATTACTTTTCATAAGTAGAGGAGGAGAAACAAATGGAAGCAAAAGCGGTTGCTAGAACTATCAGAATCGCACCTCGTAAAGTCAGATTAGTATTAGACTTGATCAGAGGCAAAAACGTTGGTGAAGCTATTGCCATCTTAAAATTAACTAACAAAGCTTCATCACCAGTTGTTGAAAAATTATTGATGTCCGCTTTAGCTAATGCAGAGCACAACTATGACATGAATACAGATGAATTAGTTGTAAAAGAAGCATATGCTAACGAAGGACCAACTTTAAAACGTTTCCGTCCACGTGCTCAAGGACGTGCAAGTGCAATTAACAAACGTACAAGCCACATTACAATTGTCGTAAGTGACGGCAAAGAAGAAGCTAAAGAAGCTTAATAACTTTCTAAGGAGGGAATACTGTGGGTCAAAAAATTAATCCAATCGGACTTCGTGTTGGTATCATCCGTGATTGGGATGCAAAATGGTATGCTGAGAAAGATTTCTCTACATTACTTCACGAAGATTTGAAAATCCGTAAGTTCATTGATAACGAATTAAAAGAAGCATCAGTTTCTAACGTAGAAATCGAACGTGCTGCTAACCGCATCAACATTGCAATCCACACTGGTAAACCAGGTATGGTAATTGGTAAAGGCGGTTCAGAAATTGAAAAACTTCGTAATAAATTAAACAAATTAACAGGCAAACGTGTACACATTAACGTAATCGAAATCAAAAAAGTTGATTTAGATGCTCGTTTAGTTGCTGAGAATATTGCGCGTCAATTAGAAAACCGTGCATCATTCCGTCGTGTACAAAAACAAGCTATTTCAAGAGCTATGAAACTAGGAGCTTTAGGTGTTAAAACTCAAGTTTCAGGTCGTTTAGGCGGAGCTGATATTGCTCGTGCTGAAAGATATTCAGAAGGAACTGTTCCACTTCACACATTACGTGCTGACATTGATTATGCACATGCTGAAGCTGATACAACATACGGTAAACTTGGTGTTAAAGTATGGATCTATCGTGGAGAAGTTCTTCCTACTAAGAATAATAGTGAAGGAGGAAAATAATAATGTTACTACCAAAACGTGTAAAATATCGTCGTCAACATCGTCCAAAAACAACAGGACGTTCTAAAGGCGGTAACTTCGTAACATTCGGTGAGTATGGATTACAAGCTATTACAACTTCTTGGATCACATCTCGTCAAATCGAATCTGCTCGTATTGCGATGACTCGTTATATGAAACGTGGCGGGAAAGTTTGGATCAAAATCTTCCCTCATACACCTTACACTAAAAAACCTTTAGAAGTACGTATGGGTGCTGGTAAAGGTGCAGTTGAAGGTTGGATCGCAGTAGTTAAACCAGGTAGAATCTTATTTGAAGTTGCAGGCGTGTCAGAAGAAGTTGCTCGTGAAGCATTACGTTTAGCAAGTCACAAACTTCCAGTAAAAACTAAGTTTGTAAAACGTGAAGAATTGGGTGGTGAATCAAATGAAAGCTAAGGAAATTAGAGACTTAACCACTTCAGAAATCGAAGAACAAATCAAATCTTCAAAAGAAGAGCTTTTTAACCTACGCTTTCAATTAGCTACAGGACAATTAGAGGAAACTGCACGTATTCGTACAGTAAGAAAAACGATTGCACGTCTAAAAACTGTTGCTCGTGAAAGAGAAATTGAACAAAGCAAGGCTAATCAATAATTAACTGAAAGAGGAGGTTACAAAAGTGAGTGAAAGAAATGATCGTAAAGTATACGTAGGCAGAGTCGTTTCAGACAAAATGGACAAAACTATTACTGTACTAGTAGAAACTTACAAAACTCATAAATTATACGGTAAACGAGTAAAATATTCTAAAAAATATAAAACTCATGATGAAAACAATTCAGCTAAATTAGGAGACATCGTTAAAATTCAAGAAACTCGTCCTTTATCAGCAACAAAACGTTTTCGTTTAGTAGAAATTGTTGAAGAATCAGTAATTATTTAATCAATCGAAAGATAAGGGAGGTTTAATTCATGATCCAACAAGAAACACGCTTGAAAGTAGCAGACAACTCTGGTGCTCGTGAAGTACTTACAATTAAAGTATTAGGCGGATCAGGACGCAAAACAGCGAATATCGGCGACGTAATCGTGTGTACTGTTAAAAATGCTACACCAGGAGGCGTTGTCAAAAAAGGCGAAGTTGTCAAAGCTGTTGTAGTTCGTACTAAATCAGGTGTTCGTCGTAAAGATGGTTCTTACATCAAATTTGATGAAAATGCATGTGTAGTTATCCGTGACGATAAAAGTCCACGTGGAACTCGTATCTTCGGACCAGTTGCCCGTGAATTACGTGACAACAACTACATGAAAATTATTTCATTAGCACCAGAAGTACTATAATTAATAATAAACAAATCTAAGGAGGTGCCCACATGCATATCAAAAAAGGTGACAACGTAATCGTTATCTCAGGTAAAGATAAAGGTAAAACAGGTGTAGTACAATCTACAGAACCTAAAAAAGACCGTGTCGTTGTGGAAGGTGTTAACATCATTAAAAAGCACCAAAAACCAACTCAATTTAATCCAGAAGGTGGAATCTTAGAAACTGAAGCACCAATTCATGTTTCTAACGTACAATTATTAGACCCTAAAACAAATGAACCAACACGTGTTGGCTACAAATTTGTAGATGGTAAAAAAATTCGTATCGCTAAAAAATCAGGCGAAGAAATCAAATCTAATAATTAATAACTAGTTGAAAGGAGGATCCACTTTGAGCCGTTTAAAAGAAAAATTCAATACTGAAGTTACTGAGAACTTAATGAAAGAATTCAATTACAGTTCAGTAATGGAAGTTCCAAAAATCGATAAAATCGTTGTGAACATGGGTGTAGGTGACGCAGTTCAAAACTCTAAAGTTTTAGATAACGCTGTAGAAGAGTTAGAATTAATTACTGGTCAAAAACCATTAATCACAAAAGCCAAAAAATCAGTTGCGACATTCCGTTTACGTGAAGGTATGCCTATCGGTGCGAAAGTAACACTTCGTGGCGACAGAATGTATGAATTCCTAGACAAATTGATCGCAGTATCATTACCACGTGTACGTGACTTCCACGGTGTTTCTAAAAAAGCATTCGATGGTCGCGGTAACTACACTTTAGGTATTAAAGAACAATTAATTTTCCCAGAAATCGACTATGATAAAGTAAGTAAAGTAAGAGGAATGGATATCGTTATCGTTACGACTGCGAACACAGATGAAGAAGGTCGTGAATTGTTGAAACAATTCGGTATGCCATTTCAAAAATAAGCTCTAAATAAAGGAGGCTAATTAAGTGGCTAAAAAATCAATGGTTGTAAAATCATCTAAAAAACAAAAATTCCCAGTTCGTGAATATACGCGTTGTGAACGCTGTGGTCGTCCACATTCTGTATACCGCAAATTCAAATTATGCCGTATCTGTTTCCGTGAATTAGCTTACAAAGGCCAAATCCCTGGCGTACGTAAAGCTAGCTGGTAATTAAAGAGAGTCTTGAAAGGAGGCAACAATCTATGACAATGTCAGATCCAATCGCAGATATGCTAACTCGTGTAAGAAACGCAAACATGGTGCGTCATGAAAAAATCGAGTTGCCTGCGTCAAATATCAAAAAACAAATTGCTGAAATCTTAAAAAGTGAAGGTTTCATTAAAAACGTTGAATTCGTAGAAGATGATAAACAAGGTGTTTTACGTTTGTTCCTTAAATACGGTCAAAATAACGAACGCGTTATCACAGGTTTAAAACGTATTTCTAAACCAGGTTTACGTGTTTATGCTAAAGCAGACGAAGTACCTAAAGTATTAAACGGTTTAGGTATTGCATTAGTTTCAACTTCTGAAGGTATCGTTACTGACAGAGAAGCAAGAAAACGTAATGTAGGCGGAGAAGTACTAGCATACGTTTGGTAATAAATAATTAAGGAGGTGCCCATAAATGAGCCGTGTAGGTAAGAAAATCATTGAAATTCCTAGTGATGTAACAGTAGACATCAAAGGAAACGTTATCACAGTCAAAGGTCCTAAAGGTGAATTAACTAGAACTTTTGACGACAGCATGTCATACAAATTAGAAGACAACACATTAGAAGTTGTACGTCCATCTGATTCTCAAAAAGACAGAACAGTTCACGGAACAACTCGTGCGTTGATTAACAATATGGTACAAGGTGTTTCTAAAGGATTCGAAAAAACTTTAGAATTAATCGGTGTAGGTTACCGTGCACAATTGCAAGGTAGCAACTTAGTTCTTAACGTTGGTTACTCACACCCAGTTGAATTCAAACCAGAAGATGGTATCACTTTCACTGTTGAAAAAAATACTACAGTTAAGGTTGAAGGTATTTCTAAAGAATTAGTTGGAGCTACTGCTTCAAATATTCGTGCCGTAAGACCTCCTGAACCTTATAAAGGTAAAGGTATCCGTTACCAAGGCGAATATGTTCGTCGTAAAGAAGGTAAAACTGGTAAATAATAAATAACTCTCTAAGAAAGGAGAATAAAGCATGATCAGCAAAATTGATAAAAATAAAGTGCGCTTAAAAAGACATGCACGTGTACGTTCTAACTTATCTGGTACAGCTCAAAAACCACGTTTAAACGTATACCGTTCAAACAAACACATCTATGCACAAATCATCGATGACACTAAAGGCGTAACTTTAGTTCAAGCATCAACTCAAGATAAAGATTTCGAAAATGAAACTGGTTCAAAAGTTGAATTATCTTCTAAAGTCGGAGAAGCAATTGCGAAAAAAGCAGCTGATAAAGGTATCACTGAAATTGTCTTCGACCGCGGAGGTTACTTATACCATGGACGTGTTAAAGCATTAGCAGATGCAGCACGTGAAAATGGATTACAATTTTAATAATAAAAGGAGGGACAATAGATGGCTCGTAGAGATGAAGAAGCTAAAGAATTTGAAGAACGCGTTGTAACGATCAACCGTGTTGCGAAAGTTGTAAAAGGTGGACGTCGTTTCCGTTTCACTGCATTAGTAGTTGTAGGTGATAAAAAAGGACGTGTCGGATTCGGTACTGGTAAAGCACAAGAGGTGCCTGAAGCAATCAAAAAAGCAGTAGAAGCTGCTAAAAAAGATTTAGTTACAGTTAACCGTGTAGAAGGTACTACTCCACACACTATCACTGGCCGTTTCGGTTCAGGAAGTGTATTATTGAAACCAGCAGCACCTGGTACTGGTGTAATTGCAGGTGGACCAGTTCGTGCCGTATTAGAATTAGCAGGTATCACTGATATCTTAAGTAAATCATTAGGTTCAAACACTCCAATTAACATGGTTCGTGCTACTCTTAATGGTTTAGAAAATCTTAAAAATGCTGAAGAAGTTGCGAAATTACGTGGCAAATCAGTAGAAGAATTATACAATTAAGGAGGGAAAATGAATAATGGCTAAATTACAAGTTACCCTCACTCGCAGTGTGATTGGACGTCCTGAAACTCAACGTAAAACTGTAGAAGCTTTAGGTTTGAAAAAAACTAACTCTTCAGTTGTACTTGAAGACAACGTTGCTAATCGCGGGCAAATTAATAAAGTAAGTCACTTAGTTACAGTAGAAGAAGTAGACGCTAAATAAGAAATAAAATCAAGGAGGTGCCGAAATGAAATTACATGAATTATATCCAGCAGAAGGATCACGTAAAGTACGCAACCGCGTAGGTCGTGGTGCTGCTACAGGTAATGGTAAAACAAGTGGACGTGGACAAAAAGGTCAAAAAGCACGTTCAGGCGGTAAAGTAAGACCAGGATTTGAAGGTGGACAATTACCTTTATTCCGTCGTTTACCAAAACGTGGATTCACTAACATTAACCGTAAAGAATTCGCAGTTGTTAACTTAGAACAACTAAACAGATTTGAAGAAGGTACAGAAGTTACTCCTGAGCTTTTAATCGAAACTGGTGTGGTTAAAAACGCTAAAGCGGGTATCAAAGTATTAGGTAATGGTTCTCTAGAGAAAAAATTAACAGTAAAAGCGCATAATTTCTCTGCATCTGCAGCTGAAGCAATTGATGCTAAAGGTGGAGCACACGAGGTGATCTAATGTTTGAAACATTTGTTAACTTCTTTAAAACTAAAGAAGTACGGAACAAGATCTTTTTTACGCTCGCAATGCTAGTTATTTTTAAAATAGGTACTTATATACCTGCGCCTGGAGTCAATCCAGCTGCATTTGATAACAATCAAGGTTCTCAAGGTGTCACTGATTTATTAAATACTTTTGGTGGCGGAGCCTTGAAGAACTTTTCCATATTTGCAATGGGTATCATGCCCTACATCACTGCTTCAATCGTAATGCAGTTATTGCAAATGGATATTGTTCCGAAATTTACAGAATGGGCTAAACAGGGTGATGTTGGACGTAAGAAATTAAATAACGTTACACGTTATTTTGCGATTATCTTAGCGTTTATCCAATCCATCGGTATGGCATTCCAGTTTAATAACTATTTGAAGGGCGCATTGATTATTGATCCTTCTCCGATGAGTTATTTGTTAATTGCTATTGTATTAACAACTGGTACTGCATTCTTATTATGGTTAGGTGAACAAATCACTCAGTATGGTGTAGGTAATGGTATTTCAATCATTATCTTTGCTGGTATTTTGTCAACATTGCCATCATCGCTTATTCAGTTTTATCAACAAGCCTTTGTCGGGCAAAGTGATACAACTATGGCATGGTTGCAAGTTGCTGGTTTAGTTATTGGTTTAGTACTATTGACTATGGGTGCTGTTTACGTACTTCAAGCTGTACGTAAAATTCCTATTCAATATGCTAAAAAGCAATCTACTCAGCGTTTAGGATCAAATGCAACGTATTTGCCGTTAAAAGTTAACTCAGCAGGGGTTATCCCAGTTATCTTCGCAATGGCATTCTTCTTGTTGCCTAGAACATTAACAATGTTCTTCCCTAAAGCAGATTGGGCTCAGCAAATTGCTAATACAGCCAATCCATCAAGTAATATCGGAATGGTAATTTATATTATCTTGATCATTGCATTTACTTACTTCTATGCATTTGTTCAAGTTAATCCTGAAAAAATGTCTGACAACCTTAAGAAACAAGGCAGTTACGTTCCAGGTATTAGACCTGGTGAACAAACTAAAAAGTATATTACTAAAGTTTTATATCGTTTAACTTTTGTTGGTTCTATATTCTTGGCAGTTATCGCTATCTTGCCGATACTAGCTACTAAGTTTATGAACTTACCGCAGTCAATCCAAGTCGGCGGTACAAGCTTATTAATCGTTATCGGTGTTGCAATCGAAACGATGAAGAGTTTGGAAGCGCAAGTTAACCAAAAAGAATATAAAGGCTTTGGTGGTAGATAAACTGTAGGAGGGCAATATGAATATCATCTTAATGGGTTTACCTGGTGCAGGTAAAGGAACTCAAGCGAGTGAAATAGTTAAGAAATTCCCTATTCCGCATATATCTACAGGTGATATGTTTAGAAAAGCTATCAAAGACCAAACTGAATTAGGTAAAGAAGCTAAATCTTATATGGATCGCGGCGAACTTGTACCTGATGAAGTTACTGTGGGTATCGTTAAAGAAAGACTTTCTGAAGACGATGCGAAAAAAGGATTTTTATTAGATGGTTTCCCACGTACACTTGAACAAGCAGAAGCATTAAGTAAAATCATGAAAGAACTTGACAGAAAGATTGATGCAGTCATCAACATTGAAGTTCCAGAAGAAGAACTTATGAATCGACTCACTGGACGTCGTATTTGCGAAGTTTGCGGAACGACTTATCATCTTGTGTTCAATCCTCCAAAAGTTGACGGTGTCTGTGATCTTGACGGTGGTAAATTATACCAACGTGAAGACGACAACCCAGAAACAGTTGCAAAACGTTTAGAAGTCAATGTTAAGCAGTCAAAACCTATCATTGAATACTATGATAAAGAAGGCATTTTGCAAAACATTGACGGTTCTGGAGATATTGAAAAAGTTACAGATTCTGTAATTGATATCCTAGACAATCTTAAGTAATTCAACATTGCTGCTTGTTTGTTGAATGAAGGTAATATCAAATTGTTAGTCTCTTAGTATTTAGCGTATTAAGAGTGACAAAATAACGATAATGATTCCCGAAATTTTGTTCAACACTAAAGACAACGGCAGTATGTCTAACATTTTCCAATAGACATTAACTAATAATGCAAAAGGGGGAATTGTTCTAATGGCAAAACAAGATGTAATTGAATTAGAAGGTACAGTACTAGATACTTTACCAAATGCAATGTTTAAAGTAGAATTAGAAAATGGTCATGAGATTTTAGCACACGTTAGTGGTAAAATCAGAATGAATTATATTCGAATTCTACCTGGCGACAAAGTAACTGTAGAAATGTCTCCATACGATTTAACTCGTGGAAGAATCACTTATCGTTATAAATAATTCGTCACTCCATAATTATAGGGAGGTATAAAAATGAAAGTAAGACCATCAGTAAAACCTATTTGCGAAAAATGCAAAGTCATTAAACGTAAAGGTAAAGTAATGATCATTTGTGAAAATCCGAAACACAAACAAAGACAAGGTTAATAAAAGAGAGGTGTAAAATAATATGGCACGTATTGCAGGAATCGATATTCCACGCGAAAAACGCGTTGTAATTTCATTAACTTATATCTACGGTGTAGGTAAATCAACTGCGGCTAAAATTTTAGAAGAAGCTAATGTTTCTCCTGACACTCGCGTTAAAGATTTAACAGACGACGAATTAGGTCGTATCCGTGAAACTGTTGACGCATACAAAGTTGAAGGTGACTTACGTCGTGAACAAAACTTAAACATTAAACGTTTGATGGAAATTTCATCTTACCGTGGTATCCGTCACCGTCGTGGCTTACCAGTTCGTGGTCAAAAAACTAAAAATAACGCTCGTACGCGTAAAGGCCCAGTTAAAACTGTAGCTAACAAGAAAAAATAATAGGTAAAGGAGGAAAATTTTAAATGGCACGTAAACAAGTATCTCGTAAACGTAGAGTGAAAAAGAATGTTGAAAATGGTGTGGCACACATCCGTTCAACTTTCAATAATACAATCGTAACAATTACTGATGAATTCGGTAATGCATTATCATGGTCATCAGCAGGTGCACTTGGTTTTAAAGGTTCTAAAAAATCAACACCTTTCGCTGCTCAAATGGCTTCTGAAACTGCTTCAAAAACAGCTATGGAACATGGCTTGAAATCAGTTGAAGTAACAGTAAAAGGACCTGGTCCTGGTCGTGAATCAGCTATTCGTGCGTTGCAATCAGCTGGTTTAGAAGTAACAGCTATCAGAGACGTTACTCCAGTACCTCATAACGGTTGCCGTCCGCCAAAACGTCGTCGCGTATAATATTATAGTTGAATGTTATGTTCCGCAGATCACTGAGATAAGCAGTATCTTATAAGTCGACGTAACCAAGGAGGATATGTAAATAATGATAGAAATTGAAAAACCTAGAATTGAGACAATTGAAATTAGTGAAGATGCTAAATTCGGTAAGTTTGTTGTTGAACCACTAGAACGTGGCTATGGCACTACGCTAGGAAACTCCTTACGTCGTATCCTACTATCTTCATTGCCAGGTGCAGCTGTTAAATACATCGAGATCGAAGGCGTTCTCCATGAATTCTCAGCAATTGATAACGTAGTAGAAGACGTATCTACAATCATTATGAATATTAAGGAACTTGCTCTTAAAATTTATTCTGAAGAAGACAAAACGTTAGAAATCGATGTTAAAGATGAAGGCGAAGTTACAGCAGCAGACATTACTCACGACAGTGATGTTGAAATTTTAAACCCAGAGCTTAAAATTGCGACTGTATCTAAAGGTGGACACTTAAAAATCCGTCTAGTTGCTAATAAGGGTAGAGGTTACGCATTAGCTGAACAAAATAATACTAGTGATTTACCAATCGGTGTTATCCCAGTTGACTCATTATACTCACCAGTAGAAAGAGTTAACTATACAGTTGAAAACACTCGTGTAGGTCAAAGTAGTGATTTTGATAAGTTAACATTAGATGTATGGACTGATGGTTCTATCACTCCACAAGAATCAGTTTCATTAGCAGCAAAAATTTTAACTGAACACTTGAACATCTTTGTTGGATTAACTGATGAAGCAAAAAATGCTGAAATCATGATTGAAAAAGAAGAAGATCAAAAAGAAAAAGTGCTTGAAATGTCTATTGAAGAATTAGACTTATCAGTACGTTCTTATAACTGCTTAAAACGTGCAGGAATCAATACTGTTCAAGAATTGGCTGACAAATCTGAAGCAGATATGATGAAAGTACGTAATTTAGGTCGTAAATCTTTAGAAGAAGTAAAATACAAACTCGAAGATCTAGGCTTAGGTCTAAGAAAAGAAGATTGATAAAGGTAAAGGAGGTTAACTCATGGGTTACAGAAAATTAGGTCGTACATCTGATCAACGTAAAGCTATGTTACGCGACTTAGCAACTTCACTTATCGTTAATGAGCGTATCGAAACTACTGAAGCTCGCGCGAAAGAATTACGCGGTGTTGTAGATAGTTTGATCACTTTAGGTAAAAAAGGAGATTTAGCTTCTCGTCGTCAAGCAGCTAAAGTCGTTCGTGATGTTGAAATCTTGAATGAAGATGACACAACACAAACAGCATTACAAAAATTATTCGGTGAAATTGCTCCACGTTACACTGACCGTCAAGGCGGTTACACTCGTGTGCTTAAAGCAGGTCCTCGTCGTGGTGACGGTGCTGAATCAGCAATTATCGAATTAGTTTAATTTGAAGTTATAACTTGAAACTAAGCAAGATGATAAGTAGAAGAACACGATGAGAGCATTGTGCGCTTATCATTGTACTAAAAATAAACACACAGACTTATTGATTATATAAAGCAAATGAGTGCAACGATAATGTTTGCCACATACAAATATTGTCTAGCTCAGAGTACCCCATTCATCTAACTTAATAAATTTAAAGCGTGAACTCAAAAAACAGAATGGGGTGCGCGCTTTTTTATTTTTAAAGCCCCTGACGGTTGTATACGTTTAGGGGCTTTTATCTTATATGTGCGTATACACAAAACTTATATTCATGTACAATTAAAGAGTGAATTCATAATGAAGGGACAGAGCCATTTTGAACAATGAACATATAATAGAATTTGATAATGTTTCATTCCAATATCAAGGCGATGAATGGTTTACGCTAAATGATATCTCATTCAAGATACCTAAAGGTAAATGGACATCAATCGTCGGCCACAATGGTTCTGGGAAGTCGACAATTGCGAAATTGATGATGGGGATGATGCAATATCAAGAAGGACGAATTCTCTTTGAAGATCAAAGAGTAACGCCTCATAATTTAACAGAAATCAGAAAACACATTGGTATTGTTTTTCAAAATCCTGAAAATCAATTTGTAGGTTCAACTGTGCAATATGATGTTGCATTTGGATTAGAAAACTTTATGGTCCCTTATGAAAAAATGCATGAAGAAGTACCAGAAGTACTTAAAGAAGTAGATATGTATGCTCAACGTAATCATGAACCACAAGCATTATCAGGAGGACAAAAGCAGCGTGTAGCCATTGCAGGGGTGTTAGTGCTAAGTCCAGAAGTTATTATTTTAGATGAGGCTACTTCAATGCTGGACCCTGAAGGAAAAGCATCATTAATGCGATTAGTACGGCATTTAAATGAAGATAAGAATGTGACGATAATTTCTATTACCCATGATTTGACTGAAACAGTGGATTCTGATTATATGATTGTGTTAAATCGTGGAAAAGTATATGAAATGGGCACACCTAAAGAAATTTTCGAGAAAGGGTCATCGTTAACAGAAATCGGCTTAGACTTGCCATTTCCAATGAAAATTAATCAAATGCTCGGTAACCCACCTGAGTTTTTGAATTATGATGAATTGGTGGATCGTTTATGAAGGTGAATTTCAAAGACGTGAGTTATATATATCAAAAGGGCACACCCTTTGAATATGAGGCTTTACATCATATAGATACACATTTTGAAGAAGGACGTTATTATGCCATTATCGGGCAAACAGGTTCTGGAAAATCTACTTTAATTCAACAATTCAATGGTCTTTTAAAACCTACATATGGTGTTGTTGAATTGAATGATTTGAAAATTATGGCAAAAACCAAAGATAAAGAGATTCGACCAGTGCGACAAAAAATTGGAATGGTATTTCAATTTCCCGAAGCACAGCTCTTTGAAGACAATGTTGAGAGAGAGATACTTTTCGGTCCTAAAAATTTCAAAATGGATTTAGAAAAAGTAAAGGACTATGCATATCGTTTGTTGATGCAATTAGGATTTGAACGAGATATTATGGAAAAATCTCCTTTTCAAATGTCTGGAGGACAGATGCGCAAAATTGCAATCGTCTCAATTTTGGCTATGGATCCAGATGTGATTATATTAGACGAACCAACAGCAGGTTTAGATCCTAAAAGCCGTATACAGGTAATGTCTTTATTTAAACAGCTTCAAGAAGAACAAGGAAAAACAATTGTACTTGTAACACATGACATGAATGACGTGGCACAGTATGCTGAAAATGTAAAAGTAATGCAAAAGGGATCATTAGTATTCGAAGGGACTCCAAGGGCTTTATTCGGCAGCTTAGAACGTGTGAGAGACTATCATTTGGATTTGCCGGATATTGTGCAACTTCAATATGATTTTGAACAAAAATATAATGTTCAATTGCCTTTCACAGCATTATCAGATGAGGAGTTTATAAAGCTATACAAGGAGTGGCAAACTCATGAAGAATAAATTTATTATTGGTCGTTATTTGCCGCTTGATTCTATGATTCATAACCTGGATCCGAGAGCTAAATTATGCTTTGTATTCTTTTATATAATCCTTGTTTTCTTCTGTCATAATTTCGCAATGTATGGATGGATGCTGCTCATATTATTAATATTAATGTATTGCTCGAAGATTAAATTATTTTATTTACTGAAGGGTCTAACGCCCATTTTATTCTTCTTGATTTTTACATTTTTAATGCATTTATTTTTGACTAAAGGCGGAACAGTTCTATTTCATTGGAAATTCATCACAATTGAAACAGGCGGGATTATTGAAGGTATCTTTATTTGTTGTCGTTTGATGTTCATTATGATGATTTCGACAATTATGACATTGACAACAAGTCCTATTGCATTAACAGACGCATTTGATAAAATTTTAGCACCATTACGTTATCTTAAAATTCCTGTACAACAATTAAGCATGATGATGTCTATTGCGTTGCGTTTTATTCCAACGTTAATGGAAGAACTAGATAAAATTATCCTTGCTCAAAAATCAAGAGGCTCGGAAATTAGTTCGGGTTCAATTGGGCAGAGAATCAAAGCTTTCATTCCTTTGCTTATTCCCTTATTTATTTCAGCTTTCCAACGTGGTGAAGATTTAGCAATTGCAATGGAAGTAAGGGGCTATGATGTAAAGGCCAAACGTACAAGTTATCGTAAATTAAAGTGGCATTGGAAAGATACGCTATTAATCTTATTATTAATTCCAATTGCTGTAATTTTATTTGCACTGAAAAATATAGGAGTGTAGAAATGTGCGGATATTAGTAAAAATTTCATACCAAGGAAGTAATTTTTTAGGATTTCAAATTCAACAGCACGGTAGAACAGTACAACAACAATTTGAGAAAATATTAAAACGCATGCATAAACGTCATGTGCGTATTCATCCATCAAGTCGTACTGACAGAGGTGTGCATGCAATAGAACAATATTTTCACTTTGATACTGAATTAAACATTGCGCCTGATAAGTGGCAGTATGCGATGAATAGCGCTTTACCTGACGACATTTATGTCAACGAGGTATCAATCGTCGATGATGACTTTCATTGTCGCTATGACTGTGTAGGAAAGCGTTACAGATATAAAGTATATCAAGGTAAACATCGTGATGTGTTCATGAGCGGTTTGAAAACCTTTTATGCTGATTCACTCGATTTAGAGAAAATGAATGAAGCAGCCCAACAATTTATAGGAACGCATGATTTCACCGGATTTTGTTCACAAAAAACAGAAGTAGAGAGTAAGGAACGTACTTTATATCAAAGTGAAATAATTAAAACAGAAAATGGGTTTGATTACATTGTGACTGGCTCAGGTTTTCTGTATAATATGGTTCGTGTACTTGTTGCCTTCTTGATTGAAGTAGGCAAAGGTAAACGTCAACCTGAAGAAGTTCCAATTCTTTTGGAAGCTAAAGATCGCAAGCAAGTTCCTTTCACTGCGCCAGCAGAAGGGCTGTATCTAGAAAAAATCTATTTAGCTCCACAAGAATTAATCAATGACTTCGGGCCAGATATTAAAATACATCGTAAAAAATCATTGGAAAATGATTGAATCGTATTGACAAATACTTAGATAAATTATACGATTATATGCGGTATTGTTTTATATCACCACCACGATAAGCCCCGGAAACTTATTGTGTTACTAGATATAGAAGCAAAGTCGAATGAAAATCAACTAAATGAATATTATCTGAGCTTTGAATCGTAACATTGTTTTAAAAAAAGCAACTTGCATAGCAGTTATTATTAGGAGGACAATTATTATGCGTCAAACATTTATGGCTAATGAATCAAACATTGAGCGCAAATGGTATGTTATCGATGCAGCAGGCCAAACTTTAGGTCGCTTATCATCAGAAGTAGCATCTATTTTACGCGGAAAACATAAAGCAACTTATACTCCACACGTTGACAGTGGTGACTACGTAATCATCATCAACGCTGGACAAATCGAAATGACAGGTAAAAAAGCTTCAGACAAAGTTTACTACCGTCACTCTAACTACCCAGGTGGAATTAAATCAATCACAGCTGGTGAATTAAGAGAGAAAAACCCAGAACGTTTACTTGAAATTTCAATCAAAGGCATGTTACCAAGCAGCCGTTTAGGTGAAAAACAAGGTAAAAAATTATTTGTATATGGTGGCGCTGAACATCCACACGCTGCACAACAACCAGAAAACTACGAGTTACGTGGTTAATTAGAAGGAGGAAATTACATTGGCACAAGTTGAATATAGAGGCACAGGCCGTCGTAAAAACTCAGTAGCACGTGTACGTTTAGTACCAGGCGAAGGTAACATCACTGTAAATGGTAAAGACGTACGTGAATATTTACCATTCGAATCATTAATCTTAGACTTAAACCAACCATTCGAAGTTACAGAAACTAAAGGTAACTACGACGTTTTAGTTAACGTTCACGGTGGCGGTTTCACAGGTCAAGCACAAGCTATCCGTCATGGTATCGCTCGTGCATTATTAGAAGCTGATCCTGAATACAGAAGTTCTTTAAAACGCGCTGGATTACTTACTCGTGACCCACGTATGAAAGAACGTAAAAAACCAGGTCTTAAAAAAGCACGTCGTTCTCCACAATTCTCAAAACGTTAATTGTCGATTTCGATTATATACTCTCAGAGCAAATGCTCTGGGAGTTTTTTTGCGTTATAATAAGATAAAAGGAAAGCTTACGTTAAGGAGTCATAACTTATGAATAAAGAAGAAGAACTCATGTACAACTTCAGAGATTTATTTAATAAGATTGCTTATTTAAATAAGTTTGAAATGGAAGAAGCACTCAAAGGTTTAACTTCTACTGAAGTGCATTGTATTGAAGCCATTGAAGAAAACCTAGACCCTAATGTCAGAAAGCTAGCTGAAATGCTCTATATGACTAGAGGTGCGATCAGTAAACTTACAAAACGATTGATGAAAAAAGAATTGATTGAAAGTTATAGAAAGGAAGATAATAAAAAAGAAATTTACTTCAAGCTAACTGCTGCAGGTCAAAAAATCTATCATACACATGAACAGTTGCATGCTAAATTCCAAAAGCGTGATGAAAAAGTATTTGAAGAGATGGACGATACACAATATCAATTAATGATGGATTTTATTAATCAATATCGTAATCATCTTGATCAAGAAATAAATAAACAAAATCGTACGGTTAATTAAAGGTGACATTCCTGAAAATAAAGGAGTGTCTTTTTTTATCTCTGATTATTGTTGACGAGGAAACAATATCGTGGTAAAGTTTATTTTGTTGAATAGGAAACAATATTTGAAAGGAGTCTTAGTATAGAACATTCTACTAATAAATTACCAAGAGATATTCTAGCAGGTGCCTGGGCGATTGCATTAGGTGCAATTGCACCAATGCTGGATTCTACGATGATTAATATCGCAATTAATCACTTAATCAAAGATTTTCATTCATCCCTTAATATCATTCAATGGGCCATTACAGGTTATATGCTGGCACTGGCAATGGCTGTTCCGGTCTCTGGATGGTTGATGAATCGATTTAATAGTAAAGCAGTTTTTATCAATGCTACTGTAATTTTTGGGATTATTTCATTAATTATCGGCATAAGCACTAATGTATATCTATTTATCGCTTTACGATTAATTCAAGGGTTTAGTGCTGGCGTTATAACGACATTAATGATGTCACTTTTAGTAAAAGTAGCAGGACAAGATAAAATAGGTCGGGTTATGGCAATTGTGAGTACACCTATGATATTCGGTCCGATATTCGGCCCAGTGCTTGGTGGTTTTCTAACACAGTTTTTATCTTGGCGCTGGATATTTTTTATCAATATCTTTGTAGTAATCATAGCAGTTCCATTAATGAATAAATATATTCCGAAATTTACACCATTTAACAAAGAGAAGAAATTAGATGTAGCTGGGATGATTATGTTGATTGTATTTTCTGGTTCATTTATGTATGGCATTAATCAGTTTAGTCAAAGCAGCAGTCATATGTCGGCTAATATTTTCATTGTTATAGGTATTGCAAGTTTAATCTTATACATTTTCTATGATAAAAGAAGACATAGCGAAACGATTCTGCCATTGTCGCTATTTAAATATAAGTCTTTCTCGCTCTCAGGAAGAGGACTACTGTTAGCTAATGCTGCGATTATGGGGCCGATGATTATCTTACCGCTATTGTTTATCAATATTTATCACATGAATATGATTCAAGCTTCTTTAGCGCTCATTCCTCAAGGTTTAGGAATGTTAGTGACAAGACCTTTGATTGGTAAATTAATCGATAGTAAGGGGGCAGAAATTGTAAGTCTTGTTTCAATTCTAATTTCTATAATCAGTACGATTCCTTTTATTTTTATTACGGGTCATACAAGTATATGGTGGTTATACCTCATGCTCTTTATTCGAGGTTGCAGCGTGGGTGGTATAATGCTCGGCTTTACAAGTTCAGCTTATATTGGCTTGGAAGATAAAGACTTACCGCCTGCAGGTGTAGCTATTAATATGATAGAAAATTTAGGCTCAAGTTTTGGAACAGCAATGATTGCGACGATAGCAGCTTTCTTTATGACTTCTAAAGTACCTTCTATGGCTCAAGAATTAAGCGGTTATCAAGGAGGGTTCGCATTATCAGCAGTTTTATTATTCTTCTTGTTAATACCATCTTTAAAACTAAAAAGCCATTCACAAATAACTAATATGTCATAACAAAATAAAGCATGCTTGTTGTAGATTTGAATACTACAATAAGCATGCTTTTTAAAATTATTTTAAGAAAGTATTTGTTGATTCAACTTGTGCAAAAGCTTGCAATGCAGCAATAAAACTAGTTTGTACTTGCTCAGCATTAACTTTATTTTCACTGTATTCAAGAGATCTTGTAGCTGTTGCATCTTCAATTAAAATAGGTTGATAACCTAATTCTGCCGCTGCTCTTGTAGTTGAATCTATACACATATGTGTCATCATTCCACAAATCACAAGTTGTTCTGCATCTAATTCTTTAAGTTTGCTTTGTAAGTTAGTATCTAAAAAGCTGTTTGGGTAATGTTTTACAATAATGTCGTCTTTTTCAGATGGGTTTAATTCTTTTCTTAATTCAACACCTTCAGTACCTTCGATAAAGAATCCGGCATTAGAATCTTCATTAATATGTTGTATATATAAAATCGGTTGATTATCTTTTTTGAAACGTTGTTCTAATTGTAAAACATTCTCTAAAGTAGCTTCCGGTTTAAATAATTCCATATTGCCGCCTTTGAAATAATCGTTTTGAATATCAATAATAATTAATGCTTGTTTTGTCATAATTAAACCTCCAACTTTTGATATTATTATAGTAATACCACTTTGGAACTAAATTAATGGTTGGATGGAAATAGTATCTTTCATTTATTTTCAAGATAAGAAGGTAATTAAATGGATAGTATAGATGAACAGATATTAAAGCTTTTAATAGAGACAGACAATTGACACACAAGGAAATTGGTAAAGAGGTACATATGAGTGATCAAGCTATTGATATCAGAATTAATCAATTGATTAATAAAGAATAGAGGGTGAAAAGTAAAAATGAAAATTTATTTTGTTAGGCATTCTTTAAGAGATAACAGTGTTAAAGAAGATGTCATTGCGCCTTTAACTGAAGAAGGTCATCAAAAAGCTGAGTTACTCATTGAATTCTTTAGGGATAAGAAAATAGAAATGATATTTGCTAGTCCGTATAAGAGGGTTATAGAAACAGTTAGTCCCATTGCTGAAAATTTAAAATTACCTATCAAACAAATTGATGGTTTACGTGAAAGAAAGATAGGTTATTGGGTGGAAGATTTTTACGATTATGCACAACAACAATGGCATGATTTCGATTTTAAATTGGAAAATGGAGAATCTTTAAATGAAGTACAAAATCGAATTGTACAGACATACCAATCCATTATTAAAAACAGTGATTATGAAACTCTCTTAATTGGCGGGCATGGCACAGCTATGTCATTATTATTTAACGATTTGACTAAAGGAAAGTTTAATTATAATGATTTTCTTCAAATGAAAATGCCGTCTATATATATGTGGGATACTGAGACTGAACAACTTACTCATATCCAATAGATAATCTATCAGGTATTCATTAAGTTATTTAAACGATACACGAGGTATAATAATATAAAGGGTTAACCAGATTGCGGGTGTTATGAATGTTTAATATAGGTTCGATTTCAAATGAAATTAAAGAAGAGACAAAAGGTTTAATTGATCAAAATAATCATCAAGAAGATATTCAAGATAGTTTAAAACAATTTACGCATAATGTTTCGAGCGAGGAAATATTAGAGGCTTTACGCCAATTATATTATATTGAAAAATTTGCATCGATTGATGACATAGGAAACTTTATTATTATCCTTAATAAAACTACAGAAAAACAATTGACTAAGGTCACAATTACTGATGATGTCACACATCCTATTAATATTTTTACAAAAGAGATTGAATATCTAGAGTCCTTAGTTGCTGATATAGGACAATTATTAAAAGAAGTAGAGATGGAAAATACAGATGCGATTAAATCGTTGAAGGATAGGGTCGCAACATTAAGTGGTTTGGTTGCACATTTTAATCGTAAGGAAAAGATTTTATTTCCAGTGTTAGAACGTAGAGGTATTTATATTCTTCCGCGAAAGATGTGGGCAGATGACGATATTATTCGCAATTATTTGAAACGACTGCAAAAACGTATTGAGAAAATTGGAGAAATAGAGTGGCGACATGTAGAAACAGCTTTTATAGAGTTTGAAGCGGTTTTTATTGAAATGTTGAAGCAAGAGCGTCTGTTGTTAGTGCCATTAATGCAAGAACAAATCAGCCCAGTAGAATGGGCACAAATCGCAGTTGAAAGTAGTGCATTCGATTATGCAATTG
This sequence comes from Staphylococcus carnosus, assembly GCF_900458435.1. Classification (NCBI taxonomy): domain Bacteria; kingdom Bacillati; phylum Bacillota; class Bacilli; order Caryophanales; family Staphylococcaceae; genus Staphylococcus; species Staphylococcus carnosus. Next base: position 842,320 of record NZ_UHCT01000001.1, read on the forward strand.
AAGTGCCAGAGATATGGCATGATCCGGAAATTGAACCGCAAACCATCGAAGCAGACTTAGATGCTAAAAAAGGTACTAAAAACTTAAGATTCGGTGGAGGATATCTAACAACCAAAGAAGCAAATTTGATATTAGATAATTTACCTGTTGAAATCACATTTGTTGATAAAAATGGCGTATTCAAATACTTTAATGATTTAGTCGAATCATCTGAAATGATGTTTATTCGTACGCCTATTTCAATAGGGCGTAATGTTGCAAATTGCCATCCGCCAAAAAGTTTAAGTAAAGTAATGGCAATCATCAGAGACTTAAAAACGAAACAACGCGAGTCAGAATCAATGTGGTTTAAAAAAGATGGTAAGTTCATTTATGTGACCTATAAAGCATTGTTTGATGAAGATGATGAATACGTAGGTATTTTAGAATATGTACAAGATATCCAACCGTTCTTTGATTTACCGCAAAGAATGAAGCGAAATGCAGAAAAATAAATAGCGAATAAAAATCATCTTCGAACTTTAAAAGATTCGAAGATGATTTTTAAGTTTAAAATTTAAAGTTTGCTTGTAAGTAATCATAGATTGCATCAGTATCTGTTAAAGTAAAGAACTCTGCTAATGCATCTTTATCTTGAGTTTCGAAAAATGCAACAAGATCAGATAAAAGATGAACTTGGCTTGCTTTATCAGCATTTAAAATAACAAATAAGAAATCCACTGTAATATCTTTATGCGGTGAACTCATATTTTGAAAAACAAGTGAATTTGTTAATTTAACAGGGACAATTTTAGTATTGTTTACAAATTCAGGTTCTGTATGTGGAATTGCAACATTAGGATATGCTTTGCTGATGTTAGCTAAGCTGATTGCTGTTGGGTAATTTTTTTCACGTTCTAGTACGTGTTCTAAAAAGTTTTCCTTTACAACTCCTGATTTGATTAATGCTTCTGATACTTCTGCAAAAACTTCTTCTTTACTAGTGGCATTCGATACGAATACGCTCTCTTTAGAAAATAAATGGCTCATAGGATGCTCCTTCTTCGATGTATATTAGTTATCATTTTTCTTTTCAATTAAAGTATAGAATTTTGAATAGATGTACGTCAACTTATTAATTGAAAGAACGCATAATTAAATTTTGAAATGACAGTATTTTGTCATAATTAAAACGCTGTCACTATAGCAACAGCGTCCAACTTTTATGCTTCAACTTCGTTCAAGGCAATACGGATATGTTCTAAATGATGATCTCCATGCCAAGCCATTTTAGAAATAAGATCAGCTAACTTTTGAACGCCCCCGTCAGCATGGTACATTGTCCGATTATATGCTTCTACCGGTAATGAAGACAATAAAGTGGCCCAGCGTTTATGAATGCCATTGATAAGATCCAAAGAATATTCTAAAGGAACTTCGTTATCAGGCAATTTAACCCATTCGTTTTCTTCGAATGAACATACATTGGGCTGATTCTCAGTCAAAATTAATTTTGTACGAATAAATCCATGCATATGTGCATCAGCAATATGATGTACTAAGGTTTGAACATCCCAACTTCCTTCTCTGTATGTTGCATGACGTGCAGTCTGTGAAAGATTGCTCGTTAATGTAGTTAATTCTTCAGGTAATTTTTCGATCGCATGAATCCACCCCTCAATATCAGCACGATTGAAAGTTTCTGGCTGTACATATTTTCCTATTGGAAACTGATTCTTCAACATATTATCCCCTCTATTCATTTAGTTAAAATTAGTATATCACTTTTAGTTTGTATAACGAATAATACTCTCAAAAAGAGCAAAATATTACGATTTAATGAAAACCTTTTCGAAAAATATTTTGAATTAGTATGTTTTTTATTGTCAAAACGTTTTCAGTATGACATACTTTAAAATAATTAGTATGACACATTAAAAAGAAATATATGAGGTGATCTACAAATGACAAAATACATTTATGCATTTTCAGAAGGTAGTCAAGCTATGAAAGATCTTCTAGGAGGAAAGGGAGCCAACCTTGCAGAAATGAAACGACTTGGTTTACCTGTTCCAGATGGTTTTACAATTACAACAGAAGCTTGTATTGAATACCTGAAACATGGTTCAACACTGTCAAATGAATTAAAAGAAGAATTACATAATCAATTGGCAGCATTCTCAGAACGAACTGGCAAAGCATTTTCATCAAATGAAAATTTATTACTCGTATCTGTCCGCAGTGGAGCAAAAATTTCTATGCCTGGTATGATGGATACAATTTTAAACTTAGGTTTAAATGATGAAAACGTTGAAAAGCTAGCAGATAAAACAGGAGATGCACGTTTTGCTTATGATTGTTATAGACGTTTGCTGCAAATGTTCGGACAAGTTGTATATGGTATTCCGATGAATGCGTTTGATCAATATTTTGATAAATATAAAGAAGAACATGGATACGAAGTAGATGCAGATATTCCAGCCGAAGTTTTAAAAGAAATCAGCGACCGCTTCAAAGAAATCTATGTTGAAGAAGTCTACAAACCTTTCCCGCAAGAACCTTTAAAACAGTTAACAGAAGCAGTTGAAGCGGTATTCAAATCATGGGACAACGACCGCGCACGTGTATATCGTGACTTAAACGACATACCGCACGACATTGGTACTGCAGTCAATGTTCAAGAAATGGTCTTCGGCAACAGCGGTGACCGAAGCGGCACAGGCGTAGCATTCACACGTAATCCGGTTACAGGAGAAAACAAATTATTTGGTGAATATCTATTGAACGCACAAGGAGAAGACGTCGTAGCAGGTATTCGTACGCCAAAAGAAATCGCAACATTAGATTCACAAATGCCAGATGTCTACCAAGAATTTGTCGATGTGACTGAAAAATTAGAAACACACTATAAAGACATGCAAGACATCGAATTTACAATTGAAAATGCGAATCTTTACATCTTACAAACACGTAACGGTAAACGTACAGCAAAAGCTGCCATGAAAATTGCAGTGGATCTCGTAGATGAAGGTGTCATTACAAAAGACGAAGCGCTGACAAAGGTTGATGTGAAATCTATCGATACATTATTGCACCCGGCATTTGAAGAAAAAGCATTAGAAGCCGCAGAAGCAATTTCTGAAGCAGGCTTGCCAGCAAGTCCAGGTGCATCAACAGGAAAAGTTGTCTTTTCAGCTGAAGACGCTAAAACACAAGCTGAACAAGGGGAAAAAGTCATCTTAATGCGACCAGAAACATCACCAGAAGACATTGAAGGTATGGTAGCAAGTGAAGCGATTGTAACAACACATGGCGGTATGACATCACATGCAGCAGTTGTAGCACGCGGAATGGGCAAATGCTGTGTGACAGGGTGCTCAAATTTAAATATTGATACAGAAAACAAAGTTGTAAACTATCACGGTAAAGAAATTCATGAAGGCGATGTGATTTCAGTAGATGGTTCGACTGGAAATATCTACCTTGGTGAAATTGAAACGACAAGCGCTGAACATAGTGAAGAATTCGACCGCTTCATGCAATGGGCAGAAGAAGCTGCACGATTAGGTGTACGTATGAATGCTGAAACGCCAGCCGACATTCAAGCAGGCTATCAATTCGATGCATCAGGCATCGGCCTTGTTCGTACAGAGCACATGTTCTTCGGTGCTGAACGTTTGGTACAAATGCGTCGTTTCATCTTAGCATCTTCAAAAGAAGAACGTGTGGATGCATTAAATGAAATCCGCAAATACCAAACAGAAGACTTTGAAGAAATCTTCAGATTATCAAATGGCCGTCCAACAATTGTGCGTTTGCTTGATCCGCCATTGCATGAATTCCTTCCGAAATCAGAAGAAGAAATTCAAATCGTATCTAATCAATTAGATGTGCAGCCGGATGTATTGAAAAAACGCTTAAATGACTTGCATGAAGTAAACCCAATGCTTGGACACCGCGGTTGCCGTTTAGCAGTCACATATCCTGAACTTGCTGAAATGCAAGCTGAAGCGATTATCGGCAGTGTTATGCGTTTGCAAGCAGAAGGTATTGAAAGTAAACCGGAAATCATGATACCGCTCGTTTCAACTGTAGAAGAATTTAAAACATTAAAAGACACAATTCAGACAACAATTTCTGAATTAGAAGAAAGAGAAAACAAGACAGTCAACTATCTTATTGGTACAATGATAGAAACACCAAGAGCGTGCTTAATCGCAGGTCAATTAGCACAAGAATCTGAGTTCTTCAGCTTCGGTACAAACGATTTAACGCAATTGACTTATGGTTTCTCACGTGATGATGCGGGTAAATTCATTAGTGAATATATTAATAGAGACTTGTTAACAATTGATCCATTCCAAACATTGGATGTTGATGGCGTAGGACAATTGATTAAGACAGCAGTTGAACAAGCAAAAGCCAGCAACCCTCAAATTAAAATTGGAGTTTGCGGTGAACTTGGCGGCGATCCAAAATCAATTCACTTCTTTAATGATTTAGCAATTGATTATGTATCTTGCTCACCTTTCCGAGTGCCAGGCGCGATTTTAGCTGCTGCACAAAGTCAGGTAGAAAGCGAGAGATTGGTCGGTGCAAACAAATAACGAAAATTTAACTCTGTATATCGTATCAGATTCTATCGGAGAAACTGCAATGCGGATGGCACATGCTACGTTGACGCAGTTTCCTGATTTAGAAGAACAAGCAGAAATTAAAAAATTTCCATTTATTAAAAGCGAAGAAGAATTTTTAACAATTCTTAATTTAGCAAAACAACGTAATGCGGTCGTCGTAACGACATTAGTCAGTCCGAAATTCAACCAAATTGGACAAACTTTTGCGCAAGAAGAAAACATACCTTATGTGGATTATATGTCTGGTTTATTGAGTATTATCGAAGAACGTACACATCAATCACCATTACGTGAAAGTGGTGCGCTCAGAAAATTAGATCAGCATTATTTCCAACGCATTGAAGCCATGGAGTTTTCAGTGAAATATGATGACGGTAAAGTATATGATGGTATGGAAGATGCTGATGCAGTGATTGTAGGGGTATCACGTACTTCTAAAACACCACTCAGCATGTATCTTGCCAATAAAGGATATAAAATAGCGAACATCCCATTAGTACCTGAAGCACCTATTCCTGAGGATGTATTCAATAAAAAGATGCTGGTATTCGGGTTAACTGCAAGTCCGAACTACATTATGAATATTCGTACAGAACGTATTCGTGTATTAGGCATGAAAGGTTCAGCAAACTATAACAGCTTGCAGCGTATTAAAGAAGAACTCAGCTATGCTGAAGAAGTCTTTTCGAAATTTAATGCGACGGTTATCAATACAGAATATAAATCCATCGAAGAATCTGCATTCTATATTGAAAAATATTTAAATAAAAAATAAGCAGAAAGTTTATCACTTTACTTTATCGATTTCGATATCGTTAAGATTTACACATATATAAAATTAACTTCTCACATAAAAATATATACATCAGACTGTGTTTGAGCGCTCACACTCAAGCACAGTCTTTTAATTTGTCTCATCTCAGGGAATAGATAAGTATTAAAAATAAGAAGGAGATGTTGATATGGTTGAAAATCAACAAATTGTTTTAGCGCAATTTCCAGAAGGAATGCCGACTAAAGATGATTTTCGATATGAAGATATTAAAATACAACAACCTGCAGATGATGAAGTTGTGGTCCGAACGATTTATATCTCTATGGATCCTTATTTAAGAAATGGTATGCGCAAAAATGATCCGTATATTACTTCTTTTAAATTAGATGAACCTATTGTAGGACGAATGATCAGTAAAGTGACAGAATCCAGACATCCTGATTTTAAAAAGGGCGACTTTGTATTAGGTGCGATGCCATGGTGTTTATATAATACAGTTGATGGTGAAGAATTACAGAAAATAGAAGACCCCGCGGGACCTTTATATCTTTATTTGAGTACATTAGGGTCACCAGGCCAAACAGCTTATCATGGTTTGTTATGTATTGGTAAGCCGAAAGAAGGGGAAACAGTAGTGATTTCTGCAGCTTCAGGAGCTGTAGGTTCTATTGCTGGACAAATTGCGAAGATTAAAGGTGCCAAAGTAGTTGGTATTGTAGGCGGAGAAGAAAAGAACCGTTATTTAATCGATGAACTAGGATTTGATGAAGCTGTGGATTATAAGCGTGAGGATTATGCAGAAAAATTAGCTGAAGCAGTACCCGACGGAGTAGATGTCTATTATGAAAATGTCGGAGGAACTGTAGCAAATGAGGTATTTAAACACTTAAATACATTTGCGCGAATTCCAGTATGCGGTGCGATTTCGACGTATAATGCTGACGAACCTGAATATGAACCAGCGATTCAACCTATCTTGATTAAACATCAAGCCTTGATGCAAGGATTCATTGTGCGACAGTTTAAAGATGATTTCCTACGTGCAGCTAAAGTGTTGGCACAATGGGTTAAAGAAGGGAAAATTAAATCCAAGACATCTATTGCTGAAGGTTTTGATCAAGTTCCAGAAGCATTTGAAAACTTATTTACAGGCCAAAACTTCGGCAAACAGGTTGTAAAAGTTGCTGATGAATAATGAGTAAGAAGAAGCGGATGGGTATTGACTCATTCGTTTTTTCTATACATACAAATTGCGCAGTCTTCTTGAAACCTCTATACTTAATTCAAATATCTCTAATTTGAAAAGAAAAGACAAAGGGGAATGAAGGATGGATAAACAAGATCAACCCAGTAAAAAAACGACACTTATCCTGATGATTGCAGCAATTGTTCTCGGGGTTTTAGGTATTGCTAAATATATGATAGATGCGAATCACCAAAGTAATCATGACACGACTAATCAATCTATTGGGACACCGACTTTACTTATGCATGGTTATGGAGGAAGTGTAAAGTCAGAACAGTACTTTGCGCACCGATTTGAAAAAGAAGGTATAACAAAAAAGCCGATTATTGCTGATGTTACATCGAATGGTCATGTCACTTTAAAAGGAAAGATACCTAAAAACGAAAAGCATCCTGTGGTGTTAATTAATTTAAGAGACAATGAAAATGGAGATTATAAGCAAAATGCATTATGGATTAAGAATGTTTTAAATGCATTGCAGCAGAAGTATCAATTTGATCAATTCAATATGGTGACACATTCTATGAGCAATTTGTCGTTTTCATATTATATGCTGCAATACAGCAACAATCCGGACTTGCCGACACTGCATAAAGAAGTGAATATTGCAGGTACTTTCAATGGTATTATCGGAATTAACGATGAACCAGGGAAAGTTGAGTTGAATGAAGATGGCAAACCGAACAGAATGACTGATGAGTATGTTGATTTGTTAAATCTGAGAAAAAATAAAACATATCCTAAAGTAGAAGTATTAAATATCTATGGCAATGTGGAAGATGGTACGAATAGTGATGAGCGCGTAACGAATGCATCTTCAAAATCGTTAAGATATCTGTTAGAAGGCAATACTAAGAGTTATAAAGAAGTGATGATTAAAGGAAAAGGTGGTCAACATAGCCAATTGCATGAAAATCCTAAAGTTGCGCAACAATTGATTGATTTCTTGTGGAAGTAAAAGAATAAGATTAGTTCTTTTATAAAACGGCAATATAAATAGTATGTTAAATATGAACAAGGAGATGTAATAATGGTACAAAATCAACAAATCGTACTCGCAAAATATCCTGATGGTATGCCGAAAGATGATGATTTTCGTTATGAAGAGGTTGAGGTACAAGAGCCAAAAGAGGGTGAAGTGCTTGTAGAAATGGCATATATTTCTGTGGATCCTTATATGAGAAATCGTATGAAACCTTCCACAAATTCTTATATTGACGGATTCCAACTTGATGAACCGATTGTAGGTTTGAGTGTTGGACAGGTCAAAAAATCTAATGCCAATGATTTTAACGAAGGTGATATTGTAACAGGGATGATGCCTTGGGCGACGTTGCCGACAGTTGATGTGAAAAATATTCGAAAAGTACCTGAATTAGATGTACCAGCGTATTTATTTTTAGGTGTCTTAGGTATGACAGGCCAAACAGCATATAACGGTTTGCTTGAAATCGGTAAACCTAAAGAAGGTGAAACGGTTGTTGTGTCAGCAGCTTCTGGTGCTGTGGGGGCAGTTGTAGGACAAATTGCGAAAATTAAAGGTGCCAAAGTGGTCGGTATTGCTGGCGGTGAAGAAAAGAATCGTTATTTAGTTGAAGAGTTAGGATTTGATCATGCGGTTGATTATAAACGTGATGATTATGCTGAAAAATTAGCTGAAGCAGTTCCAGATGGTGTAGATGTTTATTTCGAAAATGTTGGAGGAACTGTAGCAAATGAGGTATTTAAACACTTAAATACGTTTGCACGTATTCCAGTATGTGGAACGATTTCCAAATATAATGATAAAGAAGTATCTTATGAACCAGCAATTCAACCGATTTTAATCAAAAATCAAGCTTTAATGCAAGGCTTCTTGGTTTTCCAATTCGAGAAAAACTTTGATAACGCCGGAAGACAACTTGCACAGTGGGTTCAAGAAGGTAAAATTAAAACAAAAACATCTGTAGCAGATGGATTTGATCAAGTTCCCCATGCATTCAGAAATTTATTCACAGGTGAAAACTTCGGTAAGCAAGTTATTAAAGTTTCAAATATTCTAGATTAATGAGGTGGTAGTGTGAAAGCAATCGGTGCAGATAAACCATTTGCCTTGTCAGAAGGAAATTTATTTTACGAATTTGAAAAAGACCAGCCTATTCCCAAAAATAACGAATTATTGATTAAAGTGAATGCGATTAGTGTGAACCCAGTGGATACTAAAATTCGTCAGACGCCTATTCAAAATCCGCCGCGTATTTTAGGCTTTGATGCAGTTGGTGAAGTAGTAGCGGCAGGACCTGACACGGAATTATTCACAGTAGGCGATGAGGTGTTTTATTCAGGTTCACCTAATTATGATGGTTCAAATGAGCAGTATCAAATTATGGATGAACGTTATGTAGCACGTAAACCGGATAATTTAACGAATAATGAAGCGGTAAGTTTACCATTAACAGGTTTAACGGCTTATGAAACATTATTTGATGTGTTCGGTATTTCATCTAATCCTGATAATAATAGAGATAAAACATTATTGATTATTAATGGTGCTGGCGGTGTCGGCAGTATTGCGACACAAGTTGCTAAAGAATACGGCTTGCGTGTCATTACTACTGCAGGACGTAACGAGTCAAAAGAATGGTCAGAGATTATGGGTGCTGATTTGGTTCTGGATTATAAAGAGGATATGAAAGCACAATTAAAACAACATAATATTGATAAAATTGATTATATCTTCTGTACTTTCAATACGGATTTATATTACGAAAAAATGATAGACTTGGTTAAACCAAGAGGTCATATTGCGACAATTGTGGCTTTTGAGGAAAAACAAGATTTGAATCTCTTGAAAGATAAAAGTATTACATTCACTCATGAATTTATGTACACACGTGCATTATATGATGATGATGTGATTAAATATCATCGTTACTTGAATGATATTTCTAATAAAGCAGTAGGTGGAGCGTACCGCCCAACAGTCACAAAAGTAATTGATGGTCTGACAGCAGATACGTTATATGAGGCTCATGAAAAATTAGAAAGTCACAGTATGATTGGAAAATTAGTTATTAATATGGAAGAGGATTAATCGGTTAGGCACAACTCTTTATCGGAGGGTTGTGCTTTTTATTATGTATTTAAATAAATATTCTACACTATGGTAGGAAGTGTTGAATCTGCATTATACAGGGTTCGATGACTTAAAAGAGGGTAATTATAAGACATCAACTTAATAGGGGGAAGTTTTTTCGTTATGAAACAGAAAAAAATGACGAAAGTGTTTTGGTTTGCCCTAGCGATATGTACAATTTTTGTCGCTTTTGGTGCGATTTTCCCAAAACAGCTTGAAACAGGTACGCAACAAATTACAACTTTTATTGCGAAAAATTTTACTTGGTATTATTTATTATTAGTACTCGTAATTTTAATTGTATGTGTGTATCTATTATTTTCTAGATATTCTAGTATTACATTAGGAGAAGAGGGAGAAGATCCTGAGTTTTCTTTAAAGTCATGGTTTGCGATGTTGTTTAGTGCAGGTATGGGAATAGGGTTAGTCTTTTGGACAACTGCAGAACCTATCAGCCATGCATTTACTAAAACGCCAATACATAAAGCAGGTACACAAGCTGCAATTGATGATGCTATGCAGTTTGCATTTTTCCACTGGGGTGTTCATGCTTGGGCTGTCTATGGCATTGTAGCTTTAGTTTTTGCGTATTTTAGTTTCCATAGAGGTTATCCTGGTTTAGTTAGCGCGACGTTAGTACCATTGCTTGGAGAAAAAAGAATGCGCGGACCGCTTGGCGGTACGATTGACGTTCTTGCAATTATTGCGACGGTCACTGGTGTCGCAGCGACTTTAGGTTTCGGTGCCTTGCAAATTAATGAAGGGTTGCATTTCTTATTTAAAGTGCCTTCTAATTTCGGTGTTCAAGTCGTTATTGTAATTATTTCTACAGTTTTATTTACATGGAGTGCTTGGTCTGGTATTGATAAAGGAATTAAAACATTAAGCAATATCAATATGATTTTAGCTTTCGTTGTTTTAATTGTATTGTTTGCTGTGGGGCCTACACTTTATATTCTAGATACGTTTACAAATTCATTAGGGAATTACATTGCGAATTTCTTTAAAATGAGTTTGCGTATTCCGCAAAATGGTGGAGAAAAATTCCAATGGATGCAGAATTGGACAATTTTCTACTGGGCTTGGTGGATTTCATGGGCGCCATTCGTTGGAATTTTCATTGCTCGTGTGTCAAGAGGACGTACGATTAAAGAATTTATTTTAGGCGTATTATTTGTACCAGCCTTAGTATGTTTCTTCTTCTTTGCGGTATTTGGTGCATCTGCTATTTACTTGCAGAATAACCACATTGCTAATATCGCTAAAGAAGCAACTGAAACAGCAACCTTTGCGACACTGGAACATTATCCGCTTGGTTTTATTTTAAGTTTAGTTACTTTAGTCGTGATTATGATTTTCTTTGTAACATCAGCTGACTCAGCAACCTATGTGTTAGGTATGTTGAGTTCAAACGGCAGTATTAATCCAGCTTCTGTTGTAAAAGTATCTTGGGGTGTTATTTTAGCACTGTTTGCATTGATCATGATTTATACTGGCGGTACACAAGCGATACAAAATCTGTTGATCATCGCAGCGCTGCCGTTCTCGGTTGTCATTATTTTAATGATGTGGTCATTATTTAAGGCGCTTGCGGTAGAAAAGCCAAGATATCATACGCCGAGACATACGTATCGTGAAATTCTGTATAAGAAAAATCCAGAAGAATAGTAATATATTGGAAGCATAAGTTCAAAGTGGACTTATGCTTTTTCATTTGTACATAAAAATTAAATAAATTTAACTTAATGTGTTTTTTGAAGTATTTGTGAGGGTAGTTTTAAAATATAAGAAAATTATGTAATTGGAATGAGGAGGTGCTGCACTGTGAGAAGATTGAAGAATTTCATCTTAGGCTTGCTCATTGTCGTAGTAGTAGCCATGTTGGTCTTTATGATTGTTAAAGTGCCTCAAGTACCGCAGATTGAAACTTATCGACATCAACTACTAACATTTGCTTGGTTCTTGCCGGTGCTCTTTGCGTTATCTGGGCTACTCATACTACTCGGTTTGATTTTAGTATTTAGTTTATTTGCGCCGACCCATCGCAAACCAGGTCTTTATAAAATTTATAAAGATGGACATATCTATATTTCTCGAAAATCAATAGACAAAGTTGTGTATGATACATTAGCGCAATATGAACAGTTGATGCAGCCGAATGTGGTGACAAAGTGCTACAGTAAAAAGAAAAAATCCTACATAGATATTAAAGCGGATTTCTTCTTGCCTGACGATACGCATGCCAAAACATTGACAGAAAGTGTTCGAAAAGATATTAAACAGAAAGTTGAATACTTTTCTGAAGTACCGATTCGCAAACTAGAGGTCAATGTGAAAGATCAAAAAAGCCCATCAAGTCCAAGAGTACTATAAGGAGGGATATCATGGCGAATAACAATCAAAAGCCAAATGATTCAACACAGCATGTTATTAACTTTATAAAAAGTTATGCTGGACGAATTATTGGATTTCTAGTGTTTCTGATTATTGCAATTTTATTTTTAACACTCGGTTTTTGGAAGACGGTACTCATCGTGGTGCTATGTTTAATCGGCATAGGTATCGGGTACATTAAAGACCGTAGACAAGAATTCTTAAACTTCTTGAACCGGTGGAGTTAAGCTCTTTTATAAAATGCAAGCAAGCAGCGAGGAAAATTTTTAAAGAAAAGAGGAATAAAAATTATGGCTGTAGATAATACAAAAGCAAAACAAGCTTATGATCAAGAAACTGGTGTAGATGCGATTGAACAAGAAAAAAATCAAGAAAATTCAAAACCTAAATTCCATAACAAATTAACTTTCTCAGATGAAGTTATTGAAAAAATTGCTGGGATTGCAGCACGTGAAGTACAAGGTATTTTATCTTTAAAAGGTAACCTTGTAGATAGTTTAAGTAATCAATTTTCAAATACTGAAAATGTGACACAAGGTGTGTCAGTAGAAGTAGGAGAAAAACAAACTGCTGTAGATTTAAAAGTAGTTTTAGAATATGGTGAGTCAGCTCCGAAAATTTTCCAAAAAGTAACTGACTTAATTAAAGAACAAGTCAAACATATGACTGGTTTACAAGTTGTTGAAGTGAATATGCGTGTTGATGATGTATTAACTCGCAAAGAATTTGAATTAAAACAAAAAAATAATCAACAACAGCAACAAAACCAAAATAAAGGATTAGAATAATCCATAATATTTTATTAAGTGATGAGCATAGTACATGTTCATCACTTTTTTTGGACATAGAAATACCCTATAAAGCCTTTATCTTTTAGTAATTGCTTTATAGGGTTATTTTTATTTGAAGACTTCTTTTACGTTATTATTTTTTGTTGTGCAGTGGATTGTCGACTTTCACATAAGTATATTCATGTGCTTCGTCTTCTAAACGCATAGTTGTGACACATTTATAATCAATTTTTTCATCAAAGAAAATGGATTCGATTTCATTTAAACGTGCTTCATCAATTTCGTGAGTTTCACGCATTTCTTTAAATTTGTCTTGAATGAGAATGCGTACTTCTGACCATAGTGCATTTTCAAATTGAATGCTGTTATCGGTATGTTGGGCAATTGTTAGGATTAATTCACCTAAATGATTTTGTACAGTAGAATAGAATGCTTTATTAAATACAGATGTCGGTTTGTTTGTTAGAATTCGTGATTTTTCATGGAAGTTCTTTGTAGAATAACCGCTTCGATTCAACTGTGCTTCATCGATACGCAACCCTTCAAAATCTCTAATGAACATACGATTAAGCGTACCATCTTGATTGAATGAAGCAATAGCATTTTGCAAGTGTGCTTCTAAAGCAATACCGTATTTAACGAGCAGCGGGATGACCATATCTAATAAAGATTTCGCGTAATCAGAAAGCCATGCACGTGCAGCTTGTTCAAAACTATCAAATTGACCTGCAAACTGTGCACGATGAATTAACGAATTTACAACTGCTTCTCCTTGATTAGGATTATACGCAATCAAGCTGGAAGGGATGAGATTGATTGTATCATCAGCGGCTAAAGTGTAAATGTTGGTACGTAAAAGTGTACCAAGTTGTTCGCTGCGTTCTGTTTGGTATTTTCCTTTATCAGAATTGTTATAAAAGTGAATACCTGCAACTTCTGGTATTGCATCGGTTTTAATGTTTTGGAATAAAACATCACGTTGCATAATATCTTGCAGTATTTTTGTCACGAGTGGTCCGTTAAATGTCGTTTGTTCAGACAATGTACGGATTTCACCTGTAATATGCACATTCGTCGATAATTTGACATGCGGTGTCAGTATCGGCAATTTAGGCATCAATGTTCTAAATGAAAGACCTGCATAATATTCTGTGTCATAGTGAATGTCTTTTATTAAACCACGTGCGATTTCATCTTGATAATCACGATGCAGAATTTCATCATATTGCCATGGATGTAAAATCATCACTTGATAATCTGCTTTTGTGTCTTTGGATAATGCTTGATTGAATGCTTGCTCTAAAGCAGGGAACGCATCAAATATCACTGAATTGTATGTATGTCCGAGTGCTTGTGTGCGTGTGAGTGAATTGTGTATAGCGATAAATTTTAAACTTTGCGGTTGATGGAACTCAGATGAATACAATAAATTCATTTCTGGTGTTAAGCCTTTACGTAATTTTGCGCCAGGGTGAAGGGGATGTCCTTCTACGACAGCTTGTTCAGAACGTAAATAACTATCAATATGATTAGCAATAATTTCCAGCATAGCACGATTTTCATCTTTTAGAGTTAAATGCTGGTAACTCAAAGCCATTGCCATATTTGCAGCACTATTCAGCATATCATCGCTGAACTGGTCGCTTGCAGCGCCTTTATATTCAGGAGCATCTGTTAAAATAACGTCGAGTACTTGTTCAGGATGCACAATACGTTCAAGATTTCCATCATCATTAAGATCAGAAAAATAAAATGGACCTTCCATATCAATACGATCAAATGCATGAAAACCGCTGATCGGTGCATATAGAATTTTGCTGGATTTTGGCCAAGTCATTTTCATTATTTTACCTGTGGGTGAAGTGAGCTCAAAAGGCAATGCATCGCTAGAAAGAATCTCACTATTTTTACCTTGATTGATCATATCTTCTCTGTAAATTGAGACGATTAAACGTTTTGAAACTAAGTCTCTTGCTTGTAATAAGACAGATTGATAAGCTTCAGCCCATTTTGGATGATGCGCAGATAAATAATCATGTGCATATTGTTCTTCTTTTGTAAGGGATAAAGAATTCATATTTTGTGATTCTAAATTATTGTTCATAGTACACCTCTTCAATAAATATTTTACAAAACTACCAAAGATTTGTATAATCCATCATATCGGTAATGATAATCATTATCAATTAAAAAGACAGGTGGAATTAAAAATGGCAAAGTATTTTTTTCCGAGTTCATTCCTTCTGTTTTTGGGGAACTGGATTGGTCAAATTGCATTAAATTGGTATGTATATGAGTTATATCATAATGCATTTTACTTAGGACTTGTGAATTTTGTAAGACTCATTCCAATACTTTTTTTAAGTATTTGGGCGGGTTCTATTGCAGATAAATATGACAGAGGTGTGTTAATTCGTATTACCATCACTTCATCGACCGTTTTAACTGCGATTTTATGTTTTCTTAGTTTCAAAATGGGGGAATTGCCTATATATATTATATTGATTTATGCCTGTGGGAGAGGCATACTCAATGCTGTAGAGACACCGATCAGACAAGCAATTTTACCTGACTTATCTGCATCGCTGAGTACAGTTAAGGCTGTTTCATACCATTCATTTATTATAAATATTTGCCGTTCAATTGGTCCTGCAATTGCAGGTGCCATTATTGCAGCGTTGAATGTAAAATATGCATTCTTAGCACAAACGATTGCGTATTGTTTAGCAGCACTGTTATGTCTGCCGTTGCATTTTAAAGTTGCAGCACCTGATAAAGAAGAGGAAGTTAAATTCTCATTTAGTATTGTAGCGGATTATTTTAAAACCCATGTACAAGGATTTAATATTTTTATTACATCTTTAATTATCATGGCAACTGGTTTTTCTTATACCACTCTATTACCAGTTTTAACCAGTTTGAATTTTCCAGGTCAAGCTTCAGTCTTCGGAATTGCGATGACATTTAGTGCGATTGGCGGGATTACCGCAACTTTACTGCTGCCTAAAATATTGAAGTTTTTTTACTCGATTAATGTTTATTATTTAAGTTCAATATTATTTGGTTTTGCTTTAATTGCGGCAATTATGCCGAATTCGATACTGCTCTTCGGATTTATTTTTCTTATTGGGTTGTTCAGTCAATGTGCAAGAACAACGAATCGTGTTTATTTTCAAACACATATTGAAGATGACCGCAGAGGACGCATACTAAGTATAGTGATGATGGACCGCGGTATGATTCCGTTAGGTTCAGTCATTATGAGTGCTTTAACAGAGTGGATTGGGATTATTCCGACCTTTATCACAATGGGTGTCAGTACAATAATAGTTGCAGTAATATTCTTTGGTATCAAAGAAATGAAGAATAGAGGAAGTGTAGTATGATACAAACAACCATTCAACGTGCAGATATTAATATGCAGCATCGTGTTTTCAATGCGATGATCAAAGAAAATATATTTCCAGAAGGAACAAGAATTAATACATTCAATAATCAATTAGAAGTTCAATATAAAGGACGGATTTTATCTGTCGCAATATCTGGTGAGGCAGCGTTTAAACGCTTTACAATGATTGGACCGCTGACTTTTCAAATCAGAGACCAAAAAGAAAGTGTGCAGACACTTGAACAATTATTGAAAATATTGGAAGAAGATTTTGAAGTTCAAATTCCAGAACGACTAGAAAAAGAATTGATTCACAGCAGACGCGGGTTTGATTTGACTTACACACAAATGGATCAGCGTCGTAAGTTAATACATGATAGTATGAAGTTTTCTAGAATGCCGGTTAGTCTTAATTATTTTGCATGGATGCAGCATATGAGTACACTCGATGAAATGAATGATTTGCTGTATTCAGAGAGTTTAGCTTTAGAAGGGCATCCGACACATCCATTATCAAAAACGAAACTGCCTTTAACTAATGAAGAGGTGGAGCGTTATGCACCTGAATTTGAAAAAGTTATTCCATTGAAAGTAATGCTGATTAAAAAAGAAGATGCCATAGCCACTTCAGCATCACTTGATCCTGATTTTATGCTGAATGAAATGCTGAAAGATGAAAAACAGCGTTTAAAAGACTTTGTTAAAGCACTTAATTTAAAATTAGAAGATTATGATGTGGTGATTGTGCATCCATGGCAATATGAACATGTGATTATAGAGCGTTTTAAAGATTGGATTGCAGATAGACGTTTGATTCCGACACCTGTTACATTACCTTCTAAAGCGACATTATCATTTAGAACAATGGCCTTGCTTAATCGTCCATACCATATTAAATTGCCTGTTGAAGTACAAGCAACGAGTGCAATTCGTACTGTTTCTGCGGTGACGACAATTGACGGACCTAAGTTAAGTTATGAATTACAAGATATGCTGCATCTTTTCCCGCAACTTAAAATTGCAAAAGAGCCTTATGGACTGCATGCTAATGTTGAAGCGGATAAAGCCAGACAGCTTGCCTATATTGTGCGTGAAAAGCCATTTATTGATGGAGATGGCGTTACGGTTGTCACAGCAAGTTTAGTGAACCCTAACCCAATCGATGACCATACTATAGTAGATAGTTATTTAGAATGGGTGGATAATGAGATTTCTAAAAATACAATCAAACAATTTATAACGGTATATGCCCATACTTTAATTCCTCCGCTTATCGCATATATTCAAGATTACGGCATTGCGCTAGAAGCGCATATGCAAAATACCATAGTTAAACTGGGTAAAGATTACAGAATGGCATTTGCAGTCAGAGATTTAGGTGGATCGCGTATTGACTTGCCTTCATTAGAAGATAAGATACCGAATGTAGTTGTTGAAAACCAAAGCCTGATTGCAGACAAAATTGAAGATGTAATTGCGAAGTTTCAACATGCGGTCATTCAAAATCAAATGGGTGAATTAATTTATCATTTCCAACAGTACGATTGTATTGAAGAAGAGGAATTGTTTGAAATTATTCACGATATCACACTCAATGCAATTGACCCTAATAAACCGTATGCGCAAGTATTAAAAGAAGTGCTTTTTGCACCGACTATGAAAGTTAAATCATTAATGCGTATGAGAATGGAAGGCAAAGTGAAAAAATATGTCAATACAGAAGTTGCTAATCCATTATGGAAAGGAGAGTGAGTATGATGGCATACTTAGAGATAGATTTAGCTAAAATTCAGTACAATACGTTGATGTTAAAACATAAGTTAGAACAACGCGGCCTAGATATCACTCCCGTTATTAAATGCATTGCAGGAGATCGAACTATTGTAGAAGCATTGAAACAATTAGGTATTCATCATGTAGGAGATGCACGTTTTTCAAACATGGATAAATTAGATGATGAAGATTTATCTTTTATGATGATTCGTACGCCGAACCGTCGGGAACTGAAGGAAACTGTATTAAAAGTAAGTATCAGTATTCAAACTGAAATTGAAACGATTCGACGTATCAATGAAATTGCAGCTTCACTTGATAAAAAACATAAAATTTTATTGATGGTAGATTGGAAAGATAGCAGAGAAGGTATATTGACGTATGATATTCCTGAATATATTAATGAGATTATGCATATGAAATATATTTGTCTTGCTGGATTAGCATTTAATTTTATGTGTTTCCAAGATATTGCACCTACTGAAGAAGATATACTCTTGATCAATCAATTTATACAATCTGTAGAAAAGAAAACAGGTTATCCATTGAAAATGATTTCAGGCGGCAATTCAAGTGCATTGCCTCTGCTTGATTATTGTACGTTCGGACGTATTAATGATTTGAGAATTGGAGAATCACTATTCAGAGGTGTTAACACAGTAGATCAGCAACCGATTCATTACTTATTCCAAGATGCGATTACACTGAAAGCTGAAATTATTGAAATCAAACCGCGTATTGATACAGTGAAAGATGCTTCTTATTTACAAGTTATATTAGACATTGGACAAATTGATACTGCGATAAAAGATATCTTTCCGATGTATGATAATGTGAGAATTATGGGAGCAACGAGTGATCATTTAATGGTAGATTTAAAAAACTCGGATTTCCATAAGGTAGGAGATATGATTACTTTCAAATTAGGCTACCAAGCTTTAGCTCATAGTATGTATCAAGATACGATACCGCATGAATATGTAAGAGAGCCGGGTGTTCAAATGCTCGTAGATACATTTCAAACATCTAATGAAAAGATAAAAATTAAATAGTTAAGACATACTGACAAATACTGCAAGAGTGACCGGGCATTTTAAATGCTCGGTTTTTTGAAATAAAATATAAAATGGTGTTGACAATGAGAATCGTTATCAATAGTATTATAAGTAAAGATGAAAGAATGAACAGCAAATGAAATGGTATATGATTTTTGAATTCTTTCTGCGCTTACATATTTGAGACTTGGCATTTATGACATCCGAGTTGAACAAGCAATTTCATTTGCCGTATCAGAAGCATCTACCAATATAAAGGAGTGGAAACAAAGAAATGAATAAATTGAAGTTTCTTGGTATTCTTGTATTAGTATTAGCTTTGACTGTTGTAACTGCATGTGGCAACGGTAATAGTGACAAGTCTAAAGAATCTAGCAAAAAAGATTCTAAAGATACAATCACAATCAAAAATGACGGTGGAGAAACAAAGGTTAAAAAAGGTGCAAAACGTGTTGTAGCATTAGAATATTCATTCGTAGATGCTTTAGCTGCGTTAAATGTTACACCTGTCGGCGTTGCTGATGATAACAAACCAGACCGTATTATTAAACCAATCCGTGAAAAAATCGGTAAATATGAATCAGTTGGAACACGTAAACAACCGAACTTAGAAGTAATCAGCAAAGAAAAACCTGATTTAATTATTGCTGACCAACAACGTCATAAAGGTATTAAAAAAGAATTAAACAAAATTGCACCAACAATTTTCTTGCCAAGTTTTGATGGTGACTATAAACAAAATATCGATGCTTTCAAAACAATCGCTAAAGCTTTAGGTAAAGAAAAACAAGGCGAAAAACGTTTGAAAGAACATAATGAAAAAATGGATAACTACGCTAAAGACATCACTTTAGATAAAAAATTATCAGCATTACCAGCAGTTATTACAAAAACAGATATTATGGCTCACTCAGATAAATCTTATGTTGGACAAATTTTCCATCAATTAGGTTTTAAAGAAGCTTTAAATAAAGGAACTTCTAAAGATTTACCTAAATATATGAATGGTCCTTACTTGAAAATGTCAACAGAGCAATTAGCAAAAGTAAATCCGCAACAAATGTTTATCATGATTGATGAAAAAGATAAACCATTATTAGAAAAACAAGAAAATGATAAAGTTTGGAAAACTATCGATGCGGTTAAACATAATCGTGTATACACTGCAGACCGTAGTACTTGGTCTAGATCACGCGGCTTGATTTCTTCTGAAGCACTTGCGAAAGATTTAGTGAAAATTTCAAAAGAACACGAAAACAACCAAAGCAGTAAGTAATATGGAGAAGGTGAATGGTTATGCGTACACAACCTGACCACAGCCTTATTGAAAAGAAACAAAGAAAACGCACCACGCTCCTTTTTATAGGGAGTGTGTGTTTTCTTTTTATTGTGATGTATTTCAATTTGACTGTCGGTACAACAAATATGAAGTTGAAAGACATTGCAGATTATTTGATATGGCATCATGATACAAAAAATACATTAGTCATACATAATATAAGAATGCCGAGAATGATTGGCGGTTTGCTTATTGGTGCAGCTTTAGCTGTAGCTGGATTATTTATGCAGGCAATGACGCGAAACCCGCTTGCTTCACCTCAAATTTTTGGTGTAAATGCTGGTGCCTCGTTTGTGATTGTTGTCATAACTATCATGTTTCCGGCTTTAACACCTATCTCTACTTTGCTTGCATTTATCGGTGCATTTATTGGCGGAAGCATTGTTTATATGCTGTCTGATTCGACTAAAGGTATGACACCTGTCAAGTTGGCTTTAGCAGGGATGACAGTACATCTATTCTTTACGAGTTTAACGCAAGGGTTGATTTTACTGAATGAAGATTCAACAACAACAGTTTATTTCTGGTTGGTTGGTTCTTTATCTACCTTGAAATGGGGAGATGTACTTTCAATCATGCCTTGGTTAATCGCTGCATTTATCGCTGCTTTATTAATGGCACGCAACATCTCAATTTTAGAATTAGGTGATGAACTTGCACGAGGGTTAGGACAAAATATCAAATTAACCCGTCTTATTCTAGGTATATTAGTAGTTGTACTTGCAGGTGCATCTGTTTCAATAGCGGGGCCGATTGGTTTTATTGGATTAATCGTTCCGCATATCGTGAAACACTATACGCAGAATAACTATTTTGTAATTATTCCGCTCACGATGATATTTGGGGCAGCGATATTGCTTTTATCAGATGTGATCAGCAGATTAATTGCATATCCATTTGAAACACCAGTAGGTATTGTAACTTCCTTCGTAGGTGCAATTTACTTCTTATCATTAACATTGAGAGGAGTGAAGCGCATATGACGAAACATTTAGGCAGAAAGTATCTTATTGTCATTGCAATATTAATTATTGTGTCTTTATTTTCACTCTCAGTCGGTGCTGTTTTTGTCAATCCGCTTGAAGCTATTAAAGGATTGATTATGCAAGATGATTTCATTATTAATGAATATAGAGAACCGCGTATGCTTGTCGGCTTGCTTGTGGGAAGCAGTATTGCCATTTCTGGTGCTGTAATTCAAGGTGTTGTCAGAAACCCATTAGCATCTCCAGATGTAATCGGTATTACAAAAGGTGCAAGTTTAGCGGCAGTAACTGTATTAATTTTATTCCCTAAAGCACCTATTTATGCATTGCCTGTTGCATCTTTCATTGGTGCATTAGTAGTGAGTTTAATCTTATCTTATTTAATTGCACGTAAAGATGTACAAGGATCTAATCTAGCGTTAATCGGTTTAGCCATCGGTGCAATTTGTATGGCAGCGGTGCAATATTTATTAATCCGCTTCCCGCTTGAAGCGAATTTAGCACTCGTTTGGCTGACGGGTAGTTTATTTGGCCGTAATATGGACCATGTCCTTTCAATTTTACCGTGGTTCATTGTGACGGTACCGTTGATTTTATTCTTAGCACAACGTTTAGATATTATTCATCTTGGTGACCAAGTCGCAACTGCGCTTGGTACAAGAGTCAGAACTGTTAAAATGGTAATGTTGATTTTAGCAGTGATGCTTGCAGGTTCATCTATTGCAGTAGTCGGTGGTTTAAGCTTCTTAGGTTTAATTGCACCGCACATAGCAAGAACTATTGTCGGACATAAACATATTCATATTATTACGATGTCTGGTTTAATCGGTGCTATTTTAATTATTGTCAGTGATACATTAGCACGCGGTATTCATCCACCGTTAGATATACCGGTCGGTGTCATTATTGCCATTGTAGGTGCACCTTATTTTATCTATGTATTAAGAAAAATGTAGTAAATACGAAGAATCGTTTCTCTTTATTGAGAAGCGTTTCTTTTTTATGCATGCAATGAGTTCTATGCAAAATGCATGCTTGTATTTAAAAGAAGGAAGCTGTCTAAAAAGAGTGATAGCAACAATTAGAGTAATCATAGTTAGAATAAAAGTGTATTATAATTGTTGGTTTTATACATTTTTTTGTATTAATATTTAATTTTCTATTGCTAACTCTCTTAATTATGCTTATACTTATTTTAACGAGAGGGAGAAGATTATGGAAAAATATACAAAATTACAAATTATAAAAGGACGTTTAAAATTCATTATTATGTCATTGATCGGAATTCTGCTTTTCTTGATTCCGATACCTGTGACAGAAGATGGTAAGAAACAAACAACATTAACCGTCGCATTTTTAGCAAACTGGCTGAAAGAATTGTTAGGCGGCTCAATGCCGTATATCTTGCTGATTGTCATTACACTTTCTGGCCTACTTACCTTATTATGTTCTACTATTTTAAAAAATCGAATTAATCCAGAAGGTTTAATGAATACTGTATTTAATGTTACACCGATTTGGTTGATTGTCAGATTATTAGCTGTTGTTTTTGTTTGGATGACATTCTTACATATTGGGACAAAAGTAGTTTATTCAGACGATACAGGCAACTTGATTTTTTCTGATTTATTACCAACCTTATTATCGGTATTTTTCTTTGCAGCATTATTTTTACCGCTACTATTAGAATTCGGTTTATTAGAAATGCTAGGGCCGATTTTCAGACCAGTCATGAGACCTTTGTTTACATTACCTGGACGTTCTACAGTTGATAACTTGGCATCATTTATCGGAGATGGAACAGTAGGGGTAATTATTACCAGCCGTCAATATGAACAAGGCTTTTATTCTAGAAGAGAAGCAACAGTCATAGCGACGATTTTCAGTGTTGTCTCATTAACTTTTGCGATTGTAGTAGCTGAAACAGTCGGAATGCAAAATCACTTCTTCTATTTCTATTTAACTGTAATCGTTTCATGTTTAGTCGCTGCTGTAATTATGCCGAGAATTTGGCCATTACGTAATATTCCTGATGAATATGCGGTAGAAAATAGTGAATATAGTAAAGATGAATCTAAACCAGAAGGTGTATCTGCTGTACGTCATGGCTTTAATTTAGCAACTGAACAAGGGATTAAAGCACCTGGTTTTGTAGATTTCTTTAAATCAGGATTAGGTACAGTAGTGGATATGTGGTTCGCGATTTTACCAGTGGTAATGACGATTGGGACATTAGCTACCATTATTGCGACATATACACCATTCTTTGAAATTATCGGTAAACCATTCGTACCATTATTAGAGTTATTGCAAATTCCTGAAGCAGGACGTGCATCTGAAACAATGCTGGTCGGCTTTGCAGATATGTTTTTACCATCTATTTTAATTGATGGCGTGAAAAGTCAAATCACACTTTTTGTTGTAGGTGCGTTAAGTATCTCTCAATTAATTTATTTATCAGAAGTGGGCGGTGTTATCTTAGGATCTAAGATTCCTGTCAGTATTGGTAAGTTGTTTGTCATCTTCTTGCTCAGAACAATTATTGTCTTACCAATCATTGCTTTGATGGCGCATTTATATTTCTAACAAAAAGGAGTGCACTCATTGAATTGCATGAGTGCACTCCTTTTTTGCTATTCTAATTTACCAAGTGCTGTAAGTACATGAGATTTTACGAGATTGCTGCCAATGATCGGTGATTCTTTCTTTTCTTGATTATCAGATTCTTTTTTATCGGAACGTTGGTGTGCTTGTTTGAAGGCATCACTATTCTTCCAATTTTCAAAGTCTTTTTCTGAATCCCACCAAGTAGTCACATACATCTCCTCAGTATCTGCATTGTCATTTTCGATTAAAGAAACTTCAACACGATTAAATCCAGGCATTTCTTCTAACTTTGGATTAGAAGTGAAACGCGGTGCCATTTTTTCTGCGAACCCTTTTTTAACTTCAATTCTATTTGTAACGATATACATCATACATCGCTCCTTCATTTAAAATTTTCTTACTTTATTTTTACCCTAATTGTAAATAGATTAGAAGTAAAATATAACCACAGTTCACAAATGGGTTTGTTTCAAAATTTTTAGTGGTAAAAATTATAAAGTAAAAATATGTGAAATAATCATAATGGAAGGAGGGAAATAATGGAGAAAAAAGAAGTCAGCATGGCTGAACTGTTTTTCGATTTAGTATTCGTGTATGTTTTGTCTACTATCAATCAAACCGTTCAGCATATTTCGCAATCGTTAGTAAGTTTTGAAAGTTTAGGAAAAAACTTGGTACTATTTTTAGTGTTTTATTCAATTTGGGTTTATCATACATTGCTGATCAACCGCTTCTTTGAGCAAAAATGGTATCAATATGTATTCCTTTTTACAGATATGTTCTTAATTTTATGTCTTTCAAAAGCCATTAATAGTAATTTCCAAGAAACATTTATTCCTTTTGCATCGATAACAGGCTGTATCTACGTGAGTTTAATGGTGCAATATTTCTTGAATCATATGTTGATCAGACATCGTCTCAGCAATCGTCTGATTCGTGTTTACTTAGTTGGTCTGGGCTTAACTATTATATTTTTTATTTTAGGGCTGGTATTGCCTAAAAACATTAATTTCTGGTTCTTTCTCATTGGGATTATAATTGCTGTATCAAGTCCAGGCGTTTGCTGGAAGGCATCAAAACAAAACCCAGTATTTTTCTCGCATTTAACAGAACGATTGAGTTTATTCATGATTATATTGTTTGGTGAAGGAATTGTTCAAATTGTACCGACTATTAAACTTTCTAATTTCAATGTACTAGACGTTGTATATTTCGTCCTCATTGTGAGTATGTTTATCATTTATTCATTTCATTATAAAGGTAGTCTGGACCAAGAAAAAACAGATGATTCAGGTTTAATTACAATCTATATACATTTATTCATAATCTATGCTACTAATATGGTTTTCTTGATTATGCATAAATGTATATAGGAATCATTTTAGCAGCGACAATATTAGGTTTAGTGATAACAAATATTCACTTTATTACGATTGTAGAGATATTAGCGATACTTTTATTATGCGGAATGTATTATGGAGAGAATAAAAATATTTTAAATAAATACTTATAATATGAAAAAAAGAAGCGGCCACATGTTGCGTTTGTGGTCGCTTCGTCTTTCATTTATTTCGTTAACTCGTTATAGACTTTTTTGTCGTTGAAAGTATAAATGATGTATTCGTGGTCATCAGTATCAATAATAACGCGGTTAGTTTTACCGAATGTTGAACCGATTCTTGAAACTTCTTTGCCTGTTTCTGGAACTGCGTGAAGATCTTGGTCTTCTCTGATGCTTGTAATGCTTTCTGTTGGGATCTTGATATTTGCAACTCTCCATTGAATTTTCACTTCATTATTATCTTTTTTAACTGTCATTGCCATAGTAAGAACACATCCTTTTAAATTATTGTAAACTCATCATACACCATTTAGAAAACGTTTTCAACAAATGTGAGATACTTTTTTTAAATATGTCATACTAATAGAAAAAGGCGAACAGAAGGACCGAAAATATGTTCGTTTTTATGTGCGTTTTGTGGTAAAATATTAAAATCAGAAGGGAGAATTAAGATGACAGGAAAAACGCACATCTCATGCGGGTTTTTAATTGGTACGCTCGCAGTTAATTATTATCATCCAGACATATTTACTTCTATTACAACTGTTGTCTTAGCAGTGGCTGGAAGTATGTTGCCTGACATTTGCCATACACAAAGTAAAATCGGTCGCAGATTTAAACTTTTAAGTATAATTGTTCGTATTTTGTTCGGGCATAGAACTTTTACACATTCACTTTTATTTACATTATTGATGGCATTATTACTCAAAACAATACATACACCAGAAGTTTATTTCACAGCTTTCATAGGTGGTATGGCTTCACACATTATTTTGGATATGCTGACACCTAGAGGGGTTAAGTTATTATATCCATTACCGTTATCTGTCAAACTCCCGATTCAATTTAAAACTGGCGGAATGGTAGATTTATCTCTCGCTACTGCATTTACTTTTGGTGGTACCTATGTTATATTTCGCGAGGTTATTAATCAATGGTTGAATCAATTTATTACATTACCTTTTTAACGCTATATATTGATGGTAAATAGGGTATAACATATCCGGTGAATGGTTCTTAAGCTTCATATAAAGTTAACAATTCATTCATGAACGTGATTAAGCCGAATTGATTAATGTATGATATAATTTTAGAATATTAAGAGTAACGGAAGTCATTAATATTCCGAGAGCTCGTTAATCGCGGAGAATTTAAGGAGAGGTAACATTAAAATGTTGGATAAGAACAAATTAGAGAAAAATAATCAACAGCACTTACTAGAATATGAAAAATTAATGAGTTCAAATGAAAAAGAAAATATTGCTGCTAAGTTAGAATCTTTAGACTTATCTGCGATCCAAGATATGTATCAATCGCTTTATGTTGAAAAGTCGCAAAATAAAAATAAAGAAGCCGAAGAAGCAACTGAAGTTAAATATAAAGTACGCAAAGATTATACAGAAGAAGAACTCAATGCTTTTCATCAAACAGGCATCAATGCGATTAAAGAAGGTCAATTTG
The DNA here is from genome assembly GCF_900458435.1 of Staphylococcus carnosus. Taxonomy (NCBI): domain Bacteria; kingdom Bacillati; phylum Bacillota; class Bacilli; order Caryophanales; family Staphylococcaceae; genus Staphylococcus; species Staphylococcus carnosus. The sequence continues at coordinate 869,427 of NZ_UHCT01000001.1, forward strand.
CTGTAGTGTTAATGGCAGGGGGACAAGGAACACGTTTAGGATATGATGGTCCTAAAGGTTCATTTGAAATCGAAGGTGTGAGTCTTTTTGAATTGCAAGCTAGACAGTTGATTCAGCTTTCTGAAGAAGCAGGTCACAATATAGATTGGTATATCATGACGAGTGATATCAATGATGAAGCGACACGTCAATTCTTTGCAGAAAAAGATTACTTCGGCTATGATTCTGATTTCGTTCATTTTTTCAAACAACAGAATATTGTTGCTTTAAATGAAGAAGGCGGTATTGTTTTAGCTGAAAATGGTGAAGTGATGGAAACACCAAATGGAAATGGCGGCGTATTCAAAGCTTTAGACGAGCAAGGTTACTTAGAAAAAATGGAACAAGATGGTGTTAAATTTATCTTTATGAATAATATTGATAATGTGTTGGCGCGTGTTTTAGATCCTGTATTTGCTGGTTTCACAGTAGATTTCAATCGAGACATCAGTTCTAAAACGATTGAACCTAAACAAGGTGAGAGTGTGGGCCGTTTAGTAAATATCAATTGTAAAGATGGTGTGCTTGAGTATTCTGAGTTGGATGAATCAGAAGCGGATGCTTTCCATAATGCGAATATTGGAATTCATGCATTTAAGTTGGCATTCATTCAATCTGCAGTAGATAGAGAATTACCATATCATTTAGCAGTGAAACAGTTAGCGCAACTTGATGAGGATTTTGATGTTGTGACAAAACCAACATTAAAATTTGAGTTGTTCTATTTTGATATTTTTAAATACGCAACAAGCTTTATTACCTTGCAAGTTCCAAGAGAAGAAGAGTTTTCACCACTTAAAAACCGTGAAGGTAAAGATAGTGTTGAAACAGCAACAGAGGATTTAAAACGTAGAAATCTTATTTAACAGCAAAGGTGGAGTCATTATTGAAACAGGCTTCAAATACGGAAAAGGAAAGTACATTGAGTCGATTTAAAGATATTATTCCGTTATCTTTTGGTGAAGAAATTGGAAATGCAGTATCCCATGGAGCAGCTGCATTTGTGACATTGATTGCTTTACCATACGCAGCGGTCCACAGTTATAATCAAGGCGGTGTGTTATCGTCAGTAAGTGTCTCTATATATGTAATCAGTATCTTTTTGATGTTGCTGTCATCGACTGTTTACCATGTCATGCAAAATCATTCTTCTCATAAATATATTATGAGAATTATAGATCACAGTATGATTTACATTGCGATAGCTGGCACTTATACTCCGGTTTCTTTGGTATTAGTCGGAGGATGGTTCGGATGGATTATAATGGTTCTATTGTGGGGTATCACAATTTGGGGCATTTTATATAAAGCAATCGCTGAAAAGGTCAATCCTAAATTAAGCTTATTTATGTATTTAATTATGGGATGGGTCGGAATTATCTATATCCCTATTATATGGAAAGAAGCTTCATGGCAATTTATGATGTTTATCTTGCTTGGCGGTATCGCATATACAATTGGTGCATGGTTCTATGCGCAAAAAAATAGACCATATTTCCATATGATTTGGCATATTTTTATTGTGATTGCTTCGTTGTGTCACTTTGTAGGTATTTTATATTATATGTAAGGATAAGCATGAGAGGTGAAATTTTAAATAACAAGCCAATTTGTTATTTAACCATTTCAACCTCTTTCTTATTGTAAGAGTGTTTGAAAAGAGTTTGAGAAAAGAGGAAAAAGTATTATGAAGTTGAAGTCTATTGGTGTAGTGACAGCGCTCGTATTAATCATGTTTATGTCTGCAATTGAAACATCGATTATATCGTTAGCATTACCGACCATAAAAAGTGATTTGAATGTAACAGCATCCATTTCTCTAGTGTTTTCTGTTTATTTTATAGCGCTGGTGATTGTAAATCCGTTAGTAGGGGAATTTTTATCGCGTTTTAAATTGATTTATGTAACACTTACAGGTTTATTGCTGTTTATAATAGGTAGTTTATTTTCAGGACTAAGTTCAACATTTACGTTATTAATTATCTCACGCTTTGTGCAAGGGCTCGGCGCTGGGATTATGATGGTATTGAGTCAAATAGTACCTAAACTTGCATTTGAAATTCCACTAAGATATAAAATTATGGGTATTGTCGGAAGTGTTTGGGGAATTTCAAGTATTATTGGTCCTTTATTAGGCGGAGGGATTTTAGAATTTGCAACGTGGCACTGGTTGTTCTTTATTAATATTCCAATTGCAATTGTTGCAGGAATATTAGCATTTATTACATTTCATTTTGATGAGGATAGAGTCGAAAGTGAAGAGCCATTTGACAGTAAAGGACTTTCTTACTTTTATTTAACATTAATCTTTATTGTTGGTGCCGTCACAACACCGCTTCCATTTTGGTTGAAAGCAATTGCTTTAATTGTCGGTGCTGCTTTAGCATTTAAATTATTTAAAGTTGAAAAGAAAATGCGTATTCCATTTTTACCAGTTGCAGAATTTAACCGTACAATTACGTTAGTGTTTGTTACTGACTTTATTTATGCAATGATGCTGATGGGTTATAACTTATATATGCCGATTTATTTACAAGAAGAGCTAGGTTTATCTCCATTGCAAAGCGGTTTTGTTGTATTCCCGATTTCAGTTGCATGGTTGCTGATTAATTTTAATTTGCATCGTATTGAAGCTAATATTACAAGGAAAACATTGTACATCGGTGCATTTACTTCCTTGTTGGTATGTAGTATTTTAATTTTTGCTACGCATGCAGCACCTGTCTTATTAGCATTCACATTATTACTTGCAGGAGCGAGCTTTGGTGTGGTTTATACAAAAGACAGTGTGATTGTGCAAGAGGAAACGTCACCTCATGAAATGAAACGTATGATGTCCTTTTACTCTTTATCGAAAAATCTTGGTAATTCCATTGGATCTACAATTATGGGAGGCATCTACGCTTTACCATTTGTAATCGGCGGCGCGCGTATTTTAAATAATGTAGCCTTAATTATTATATTTATCATTATATTATTTGTGCTTTGGGTCGTACTTTATAAAAACCATACATCTGAAGCTTAGTGAATATCCCGCTGCGAAGCGGGATATTTTAATTTATTGCTTTATAGAGAATATGTTATGATACATTTGTAAAATTACGATAAGAAATGAGGTGAGGATGCTTGAAATTTTTTAAATTCAATTTTTTCAATCTAATATCGACTTTAATTGTGCTTTTTGTATTTGTGATTTCAGGAGCAGTATTCCTCACACTTTTAGGATTTATATTATATGGTCTCAGTAGATTGCTTATTTTCTGGCATCTAGGGTATTTTGGTTATAATAAAGGTTTCTATCAAAATCTATTGTATTATGGTAGTTATATTGTATTAGGCTATTTTACGATGTTTACCGTTGAGTACTTAATGGATTACTTTAAGAAAAAGTTGCCGCAAAGTCCTTATTTCCATGGCGAAATCTTTCATTTGATTTCCTATTCTGTGACAACAGTGATGTTTTTCTTCATTGTGCATATTCATTACACTTATATAAATATAGATTATTGGGTGATTATGCTTATTATGGCTTTCTTATATGTATGTAAGGAAGTATTCTACCCGGATAGTGAAAATCTGAACAGGAATAAGTGACCTCCGCAAGCAATTAGTTTGCTTCGCTAACCTTTATTGTTGCATCATAACAAAGGTAAGTATGAAAAGGAGTGTTTAAATGTCCGAACAGGTCATATCTAAGCATCGACGTAATATAATTGTTTCAGTGATGATATTAAGTGGTTTTATTTCTATTTTAAACCAAACTTTACTTAATACTGCTTTACCTTCAATTATGCGCGGACTCCATGTCGGAGAAAATACGGCACAATGGCTGGTAACAGGATTTATGCTTGTTAATGGTGTAATGATTCCATTAACAGCCTATTTAATGGATAAGGTTAAAACGCGTCCCTTATACCTTGCTTCGATGGGAATATTTTTATTTGGTACGATTGTAGCAGCAATAGCACCTAACTTCGGAGTTCTGATGACGGCACGTGTAATTCAAGCTATGGGTGCTGGAATTATAATGCCGTTAATGCAATTTACGCTATTCTCATTATTCCCAAGAGATAAACGCGGCTTTGCGATGGGATTAGCTGGTTTGGTTATCTCATTTGCTCCAGCAATTGGTCCTACGTTATCTGGTTTGATTATCGATATCAGTAGTTGGCGTGTACCGTTTATTGCAGTAGCAGTTATTGCTGGAGGCGGTTTTATATTCGGTGCAACAAGTATTTCTAACTATAATGATCCTAAAGATATTACATTAGATAAATTATCCGTAGTTTATTCTACACTTGGTTTTGGTGTGATGTTGTATGCATTCAGTAATGCTGGATCATTAGGATTTACAAGTTGGATGTTTTACGTACCGTTAATTTTAAGTTTAATCGTAATAGCAATTTTTATTAAACGTCAGTTGACAATTTCAAATCCGATATTGAATTTAAGGGTATTTAAGAATAAAACATTCACTCTCACAACAATTTGTTCAATGATTGTAATGATGTCAATGATAGGTCCTGCTTTATTGATTCCAATGTATGTTCAAAATGCGATGGGGCTATCTGCGTTATTATCTGGTGTAGTTATATTACCTGGCGCAATTATAAATGGAGCAATGTCTATTTATACTGGTAAAGCCTATGACAAATATGGTGTTAGACCGCTAATCATGATTGGCTTTACATTATTGATTATTTTGACAGGTGTATTAGCATTCTTAAAAGTTGATACGCCATATTGGCTGCTTGTTGTCGTATATGCTTTAAGAATGTTTTCAGTATCTATATTGACAATGCCGTTAAACACAGCAGGTGTAAATGCACTTCCAAACAAAGATATATCTCATGGTACTGCAATTATGAACTTTGCCAGAATGATGGCTTCATCAATTGGTACTGCATTAATGGTTGCACTTATGACAACTGGAGCAAAAGCGTTTGCTCCAAAACCTCATGCAGGTGCTTCTAAAGAATTACTGCAAAGAGAAGCGGTTGCACGTGGGGTAGACTTGTCGTTTGGTGTAATTACCATACTTGTGATTATTGGATTGATTGTAGGATTGTTTGTCAGAGATAAAGAAAAAGGAAGTAAGGCGCCGAATGTACGTGAAATTTAAATAAGAACATAAAATTACCAGTAAAAACAGCTTTTTGGGTGTTTTTACTGGTTTTTTGTAAATAAAGTGCAGAATTGAGCGAATTGATTGTCTCATTCGTTACCACTTATACATTAAGTTTGTTAAAATAAAGAAAGTAAATACTAATATATTTGGGGTGACAAGCTTTGTTAACAGTTGAACAAGTCAACAAATTAGTGGGAAATCTAAAAGATCCTATTTTAGATGTACCGCTTAAAGATACAGGTGGTATTGTAAATATCACAATAAAAGAAGAAATCGAACATGCCAGTGTCAAAATTGCAATAGCTAAATTAGGTGGAAAACCGCAATTAGACTTGCAAATGGCTGTCGTTCAAACATTAAAAGAGAATGGTGCAAATACAGTAGGGATTCGTTTTGAAGAATTGAACCCAGAAACTGTAGCTAAATTTACAGGAGAAGATCCTAATGCTGAACCTCAAACAATTGAAGGTCTGCTTTCTAAAGACAACCCAGTTGAATTTATTGCAGTTGCGTCAGGTAAAGGTGGCGTTGGTAAATCAACAGTTGCTGTCAATTTAGCAGTAGCACTTGCGAGAGAAGGTAAAAAAGTTGGACTGATTGATGCTGATATTTATGGTTTTAGTGTTCCTGACATGATGGGAATTGATAACAAACCAGGTATTGAAGGTAAATCAGTTAAACCTGTTGAACGTCATGGAGTAAAAGTAATGTCTATGGCTTTCTTTGTTGAAGAAAATGCTCCAGTAATATGGCGTGGACCAATGTTGGGTAAAATGCTTACTAACTTCTTTACTGATGTTAAATGGGGAGAATTAGATTACTTATTGCTAGATTTACCTCCAGGTACAGGTGATGTTGCATTAGATGTACATACAATGCTACCTTCAAGTAAAGAAATCATCGTTACAACTCCACATCCAACAGCAGCCTTTGTAGCAGCTCGTGCAGGAGCAATGGCTAAACATACAGAACACTCTATTTTAGGTGTTATTGAAAATATGTCTTGGTTCGAAAGTAAAGAAACAGGAAACAAAGAATATGTATTTGGTAAAGATGGAGGCAAAAAGTTAGCGGATGAACTTAATTCTGAATTATTAGGTCAGTTGCCATTAGCACAGCCAACTTGGGATCCAAAAGATTTTGCACCTTCTATTTATCAACCAACAGACAAATTAGGTGAAATATATCAAGAAATGGCTCAAAAAATCATTACTAAAACAATGAAATAGAATGCTAAACAAGAAAAACGCATGTTTTAAAAAAAATATGCGTTTTTCTCTTGCATTTTTTTATAATCCTGTTAGAATATATCTTTGTGAGTGGGAAAAAGAAAGATATTTCAAAGCTTACAAAAAATATTTGAAAATAGTTGTTGACTTAACAATCTATTGATGATATACTTATAAAGTCGCTGAAAAAACGAAGCGAAAACAAAGAGTGTAAAATTGACTCTTGATTAAATGAAGAAAACATTTTAAAATTGTAAAAGTAATGTTAATTAATTGTTGACTTCTTCAATAAGAAGTGTTATAATAAATGTCGTTACTGAAAAAATGAACATTGAAAACTGAATGACAATATGTCAACGTTAATTCCAAATTAACAAACGTCTTAGGACGTTTTAAAACAAATTAGTTTTTATGAGCTAGTCAAACAAATCATAACTTTTATGGAGAGTTTGATCCTGGCTCAGGATGAACGCTGGCGGCGTGCCTAATACATGCAAGTCGAGCGAACAGACGAGGAGCTTGCTCCTCTGACGTTAGCGGCGGACGGGTGAGTAACACGTGGGTAACCTACCTATAAGACTGGAATAACTCCGGGAAACCGGGGCTAATGCCGGATAATATGCAGAACCGCATGGTTCTGCAATGAAAGACGGTTTTGCTGTCACTTATAGATGGACCCGCGCCGTATTAGCTAGTTGGTAAGGTAACGGCTTACCAAGGCAACGATACGTAGCCGACCTGAGAGGGTGATCGGCCACACTGGAACTGAGACACGGTCCAGACTCCTACGGGAGGCAGCAGTAGGGAATCTTCCGCAATGGGCGAAAGCCTGACGGAGCAACGCCGCGTGAGTGATGAAGGTCTTCGGATCGTAAAACTCTGTTATTAGGGAAGAACAAGTGCGTAGGTAACTATGCGCACCTTGACGGTACCTAATCAGAAAGCCACGGCTAACTACGTGCCAGCAGCCGCGGTAATACGTAGGTGGCAAGCGTTATCCGGAATTATTGGGCGTAAAGCGCGCGTAGGCGGTTTTTTAAGTCTGATGTGAAAGCCCACGGCTCAACCGTGGAGGGTCATTGGAAACTGGAAAACTTGAGTGCAGAAGAGGAAAGTGGAATTCCATGTGTAGCGGTGAAATGCGCAGAGATATGGAGGAACACCAGTGGCGAAGGCGACTTTCTGGTCTGCAACTGACGCTGATGTGCGAAAGCGTGGGGATCAAACAGGATTAGATACCCTGGTAGTCCACGCCGTAAACGATGAGTGCTAAGTGTTAGGGGGTTTCCGCCCCTTAGTGCTGCAGCTAACGCATTAAGCACTCCGCCTGGGGAGTACGGCCGCAAGGCTGAAACTCAAAGGAATTGACGGGGACCCGCACAAGCGGTGGAGCATGTGGTTTAATTCGAAGCAACGCGAAGAACCTTACCAAATCTTGACATCCTTTGACCGCTCTAGAGATAGAGTCTTCCCCTTCGGGGGACAAAGTGACAGGTGGTGCATGGTTGTCGTCAGCTCGTGTCGTGAGATGTTGGGTTAAGTCCCGCAACGAGCGCAACCCTTAAGCTTAGTTGCCAGCATTAAGTTGGGCACTCTAAGTTGACTGCCGGTGACAAACCGGAGGAAGGTGGGGATGACGTCAAATCATCATGCCCCTTATGATTTGGGCTACACACGTGCTACAATGGACAGTACAAAGGGCAGCGAAACCGCGAGGTCAAGCAAATCCCATAAAGTTGTTCTCAGTTCGGATTGTAGTCTGCAACTCGACTACATGAAGCTGGAATCGCTAGTAATCGTAGATCAGCATGCTACGGTGAATACGTTCCCGGGTCTTGTACACACCGCCCGTCACACCACGAGAGTTCGTAACACCCGAAGCCGGTGGAGTAACCTTTTAGGAGCTAGCCGTCGAAGGTGGGACGAATGATTGGGGTGAAGTCGTAACAAGGTAGCCGTATCGGAAGGTGCGGCTGGATCACCTCCTTTCTAAGGATATATACGGAACAGTTTCAACAGAAACTGACGGATTAACGTGACATATTGTATTCAGTTTTGAATGCTCATTCGAGTATTCATGATTGTACCTTGAAAACTAGATAAGTAAGTAATAAATAGATTTTACCAAGCAAAACCGAGTGAATTAGAGTTTTAAAAGCTTTATTCATTTAAATGAATCGCTAGTAATCGATTTGCCGATGGCAAAGAAGATTACTCACATAATTAATAACGTGATTAAGTTATTAAGGGCGCACGGTGGATGCCTTGGCACTAGAAGCTGATGAAGGACGTTACTAACGACGATATGCTTTGGGTAGCTGTAAGTAAGCGTTGATCCAGAGATTTCCGAATGGGGGAACCCAGCACAAGTTATGTTGTGTTATCGACATGTGAATACATAGCATGTCTGAAGGCAGACGCGGAGAACTGAAACATCTTAGTACCCGCAGGAAGAGAAAGAAAACTCGATTCCCTGAGTAGCGGCGAGCGAAACGGGAAGAGCCCAAACCAATGAGCTTGCTCATTGGGGTTGTAGGACACTCTATATGGAGTTACAAAAGAATCGATTAGACGAACCGTACTGGAAAGTTGGACCAGAGAAGGTAAAAGTCCTGTAGTCGAAAGTCGGTTCTCTCCTGAGTGGATCCTGAGTACGACGGAGCACGTGGAATTCCGTCGGAATCCGGGAGGACCATCTCCCAAGGCTAAATACTCTCTAGTGACCGATAGTGAACCAGTACCGTGAGGGAAAGGTGAAAAGTACCCCGGAAGGGGAGTGAAAGAGAACTTGAAACCGTGTGCTTACAAGTAGTCAGAGCCCGTTAATGGGTGATGGCGTGCCTTTTGTAGAATGAACCGGCGAGTTACGATCTGATGCAAGGTTAAGCAGCGAATGCGGAGCCGCAGCGAAAGCGAGTCTGAATAGGGCGTTGAGTATTTGGTCGTAGACCCGAAACCAGGTGATCTACCCTTGGTCAGGTTGAAGTTCAGGTAACACTGAATGGAGGACCGAACCGACTTACGTTGAAAAGTGAGCGGATGAACTGAGGGTAGCGGAGAAATTCCAATCGAACCTGGAGATAGCTGGTTCTCTCCGAAATAGCTTTAGGGCTAGCCTCAAGTGATGATTGTTGGAGGTAGAGCACTGTTTGGACGAGGGGCCCTTCTCGGGTTACCGAATTCAGACAAACTCCGAATGCCAATCAATTTAACTTGGGAGTCAGAACGTGGGTGATAAGGTCCATGTTCGAAAGGGAAACAGCCCAGACCACCAGCTAAGGTCCCAAAATATATGTTAAGTGGCAAAGGATGTGGTATTGCCCAGACAACTAGGATGTTGGCTTAGAAGCAGCCATCATTTAAAGAGTGCGTAATAGCTCACTAGTCGAGTGACACTGCGCCGAAAATGTACCGGGGCTAAACATATTACCGAAGCTGTGGACTGTCCTTCGGACAGTGGTAGGAGAGCGTTCTAAGGGCGTCGAAGCATGATCGCAAGGACATGTGGAGCGCTTAGAAGTGAGAATGCCGGTGTGAGTAGCGAAAGATGGGTGAGAATCCCATCCACCGATTGACTAAGGTTTCCAGAGGAAGGCTCGTCCGCTCTGGGTTAGTCGGGTCCTAAGCCGAGGCCGACAGGCGTAGGCGATGGATAACAGGTTGATATTCCTGTACCGCCAAGGATCGTTTTAAGCGATGGGGGGGACACAGTAGGATAGGCGAAGCGTGCTGTTGGAGTGCACGTCCAAGCAGTGAGACTGAATAGTAGGCAAATCCGCTATTCTCAAGGTCAAGCTGTGATGGGGAGAGGAAACATGTTTTCCTCGAGTCGTTGATTTCACACTGTCGAGAAAAGCCTCTAGCTAGTGATTTGGCGCCCGTACCGCAAACCGACACAGGTAGTCAAGATGAGAATTCTAAGGTGAGCGAGAGAACTCTCGTTAAGGAACTCGGCAAAATGACCCCGTAACTTCGGGAGAAGGGGTGCTCTTTAGGGTTCACGCTCTGAAGAGCCGCAGTGAATAGGCCCAAGCGACTGTTTATCAAAAACACAGGTCTCTGCTAAACCGTAAGGTGATGTATAGGGGCTGACGCCTGCCCGGTGCTGGAAGGTTAAGAGGAGTGGTTAGCTTCTGCGAAGCTACGAATCGAAGCCCCAGTAAACGGCGGCCGTAACTATAACGGTCCTAAGGTAGCGAAATTCCTTGTCGGGTAAGTTCCGACCCGCACGAAAGGCGTAACGATTTGGGCACTGTCTCAACGAGAGACTCGGTGAAATCATAGTACCTGTGAAGATGCAGGTTACCCGCGACAGGACGGAAAGACCCCGTGGAGCTTTACTGTAGCCTGATATTGAAATTCGGCACAGCTTGTACAGGATAGGTAGGAGCCTTAGAAACGTGAGCGCCAGCTTACGTGGAGGCGTTGGTGGGATACTACCCTAGCTGTGTTGGATTTCTAACCCGCGCCATTTATCATGGCGGGAGACAGTGTCAGGCGGGCAGTTTGACTGGGGCGGTCGCCTCCTAAAGTGTAACGGAGGCGCTCAAAGGTTCCCTCAGAATGGTTGGAAATCATTCATAGAGTGTAAAGGCATAAGGGAGCTTGACTGCGAGACTTACAAGTCGAGCAGGGTCGAAAGACGGACTTAGTGATCCGGTGGTTCCGCATGGAAGGGCCATCGCTCAACGGATAAAAGCTACCCCGGGGATAACAGGCTTATCTCCCCCAAGAGTTCACATCGACGGGGAGGTTTGGCACCTCGATGTCGGCTCATCGCATCCTGGGGCTGTAGTCGGTCCCAAGGGTTGGGCTGTTCGCCCATTAAAGCGGTACGCGAGCTGGGTTCAGAACGTCGTGAGACAGTTCGGTCCCTATCCGTCGTGGGCGCAGGAAGTTTGAGAGGAGCTGTCCTTAGTACGAGAGGACCGGGATGGACATACCTCTGGTGTACCAGTTGTCGTGCCAACGGCATAGCTGGGTAGCTATGTATGGACGGGATAAGTGCTGAAAGCATCTAAGCATGAAGCCCCCCTCAAGATGAGACTTCCCAACTTCGGTTATAAGATCCCTCAAAGATGATGAGGTTAATAGGTTCGGGGTGGAAGCATAGCGATATGTGGAGCTGACGAATACTAATCGATCGAAGACTTAATCCAATTTCAAGTTTTGATTGGTTGAATTGATAATTACTTACTATCTAGTTTTGAATGTATAATCATTCTATTGTCTGGTGACAATGGCAAAGAGGTCACACCTGTTCCCATGCCGAACACAGTAGTTAAGCTCTTTAGCGCCGATGGTAGTCGGACTTACGTTCCGCAAGAGTAGGACGTTGCCAGGCAATTGTATTATTCCACAGTAGCTCAGTGGTAGAGCTATCGGCTGTTAACCGATCGGTCGTAGGTTCGAGTCCTACCTGTGGAGCCATATGGCCCCGTGGTCAAGCGGTTAAGACACCGCCCTTTCACGGCGGTAACACGGGTTCGAGTCCCGTCGGGGTCATTTACATATAGGAGAATTAGCTCAGCAGGGAGAGCATCTGCCTTACAAGCAGAGGGTCGGCGGTTCGAACCCGTCATTCTCCACCATCTTAATGAACTGAATATTTGCTGGAGGGGTAGCGAAGTGGCTAAACGCGGCGGACTGTAAATCCGCTCCTTCGGGTTCGGCAGTTCGAATCTGCCCCCCTCCACCATCTTTAATGGGCTATAGCCAAGCGGTAAGGCAACGGACTTTGACTCCGTCATTCACTGGTTCGAATCCAGTTAGCCCAGCCATTAGAGCCATTAGCTCAGTTGGTAGAGCATCTGACTTTTAATCAGAGGGTCAGAGGTTCGAATCCTCTATGGCTCACTGTTAGCACTCTTTTAAGAGTGCTTTTTTTATACTCTTTTTTAAATTCATGGAAGATATTATTTGTATAAATACGTATTTTCATTCAAGGATACTACTACTTTTATGATATAATTTGTGTGTATGACGGCTATTTATCAATTAGATAAAATGGTTATCATTGTAATTAGGTTACCGGAGGAGATGCTATGAATTTTGGCAGCTTTTTTGAAAATTTTAACACGGTAAAGTTAATAACAAGTGTATTAGACTTAGTTATCGTATGGTATGTTATTTACCTTCTAATCACTGTATTCAAAGGTACAAAAGCAATTCAACTCCTCAAAGGAATCATTGTGATTGTAATTGGCCGTTGGGTAAGTGCTGCCTTGGATTTAACAACTACTGCCCGTTTATTCGATATGGTTATTCAATGGGGGTTCTTGGCAATAATCGTTATATTCCAGCCTGAAATTCGTCGTGCTTTAGAGCAATTGGGTAGAGGTAATCTATTCAAGCGCTATACTGACAGCTCTTCAGCTGATCAACAAAAATTGATTAAAGCTGTATCAGGTGCAGTTCAGTATATGGCGAAAAGACGTATCGGTGCCTTAATTGTTTTTGAAAAGAAAACAGGTTTGCAAGATTATATTGAAACCGGTATTCCGATGGATTCGGATATTTCACAAGAACTATTAACAAATGTGTTTATTCCTAACACGCCATTACATGATGGAGCAATGATTATTCAAGGTACTAAGATTGCAAGTGCTGCTTGTTACTTGCCTCTTTCTGATAGCTCAAAAATATCTAAAAGCTTAGGTACGAGACACCGTGCTGCTGTAGGTATTTCAGAAGTGTCAGATGCGTTTACTGCGGTTGTATCTGAAGAAACAGGTTCAATTTCTATCACATTTGATGGTAAATTGAGAAAAGATATTTCATTGGAAGTCTTTGAAGAATTATTAGCAGAGCATTGGTTTGATACAAGACTTCAAAAGAAAGGTGTGAATTAGAATGTTTGAGAGCAAATGGGGATTACGTTTTGTTGCATTTGTCTTAGCATTAGCCTTCTTTTTAACAGTGAATAATGTTTTTGGGAATATTTTCAGTTCTTCAGCTCTTACACAAAGTACAACACGTACAATACAAAATGTTCCTGTAGAAGCTACATATAACAGTAAAGAATTGTACGCATCAGGGATACCTGATAATGTTGATGTTCAGCTAAAAGGCTCACAATCTAAAGTTTTAAAAGCTGAACAATCTGATGACATTAAAGTCGAACTGGATTTAACTAAAACTAAATTAGGTAAACATAAAGTTGACTATGTCATTAAAGGACTTGATAAAGATGTTGATGGAACAGTCAATCCAAAGCAAGCTAATATCAATCTAGAGAAAAAAGTTACGAAAGAACTGACTGTTCAACCAGATGTGAGCAATAAAGATATTGATTCAGATTATCAAATTGCAAACCAATCTGTTTCTCCGCATAAAGTGAAAGTAATCGGCGGTGAACATCAAGTTGAAAACATTGCTTATTTAAAAGCAACTTTTAAAGATGCATCAAGTATCAGTCAAGATACCACTGATACAGGACAAATCGTAGCTTTTGATAAAAACTTGAATAAAATTGACGTTATTACTAAACCGAGCAGTGTTAATATTACTGTAGAATTAAAACCCTATAGTAAAAAAGTGGATATTAAGAAAAAAGTAATTGGTAAAGCAAATTCTAATATCAAAGCAGATGATATTGATTTATCAAAACAACAAATTGAAATATTTGGAAATAGAGAAGACTTAAACAGTATTAGTCAGATAACAGGTGAAATTGATCTTTCAGATTTTGATAATTCAGATGAAGCACCAGTAAAGTTAACAATACCTGATAAAGTCACTGATACAGATCCAAGTGATATCAAAGCGTATTTATCAAATCACTAAATTTTAAGCATTAAAAGGAGAATTTTGAAATGGGCAAATATTTTGGTACTGACGGTGTAAGAGGTGTAGCAAACAAAGAACTTACACCTGAACTTGCATTCAAACTAGGAAGATACGGAGGATATGTTTTAGCACATAATGAAGATAAAAAACATCCTCAAGTACTAGTAGGCCGTGACACTCGAGTTTCAGGCGAAATGTTAGAATCAGCCTTGATTGCTGGCTTGATTTCTATTGGAGCTGAAGTCATGAGATTAGGTGTTATTTCTACACCAGGCGTTGCTTATCTCACTAAAGAGATGGATGCAGAATTAGGTGTTATGATTTCTGCATCACATAATCCAGTTGCTGATAATGGTATTAAATTCTTTGGCTCAGACGGATTTAAATTATCTGATGATCAAGAAAATGAAATTGAAGCATTACTTGATGAAGAAAATCCTGATTTACCACGTCCAGTTGGTAATGAAATAGTGCACTATTCAGATTACTTCGAAGGTGCTCAAAAATATTTAAGCTATATTAAATCAACAATTGATGTTAATTTAGATGGTCTTAAAATTGCATTGGATGGCGCAAATGGTTCTACTTCACAACTTGCTCCATTCTTATTCGGAGACTTAGAAGCTGATACAGAAGTAATCGGATGCAGTCCAGATGGCTATAATATCAATGAGGGTGTAGGTTCTACACATCCAGAAGCTCTAGCAAAAACTGTTGTAGAAACAGAAAGTGATTTCGGCTTAGCTTTTGATGGAGATGGAGACCGATTAATTGCAGTTGATGAAAAGGGCAATATTGTAGATGGCGACCAAATCATGTTCATTATTGGTCAAGAAATGGCTAAAAACCAAGAATTGAATGATAATATGATTGTTTCAACTGTCATGAGTAATTTAGGATTCTATAAAGCTTTAGAAGCTGAAGGCATCAAATCTAACAAAACTAAAGTTGGAGACCGTTACGTAGTGGAAGAAATGCGTAAAGGTAATTATAACCTTGGTGGGGAACAATCTGGTCATATTGTATTAATGGATTATAATACAACAGGTGATGGATTGCTTACAGGTGTACAATTAGCTGCAGTTGTAAAATTAACAGGAAAATCATTAAGCGAACTCGCTGAACAAATGAAAAAATATCCTCAGTCACTTATCAATGTACGCGTTACTGATAAACATGGCGTTACTGATAATGAAGATGTTAAAGCAGAGATGGATCGTGTAGAAGCTGATATGAACGGAGAAGGACGTATTTTAGTTCGGCCTTCAGGCACAGAACCTTTAGTTCGTGTAATGGTAGAAGCTGCTACTGATGAAAAAGCTCAAAGCTATGCACAGCAGATTGCTGATGTGGTAGAAGAAAAAATGGGCTTAGATAATTAAGGGAATCATTAAAATAAACGGGCTGGATACGATGTGTGTCCAGTCCGTTTTATCTTACCATCTTGATTTCATCATGCTGTATCAAATCTTCCAATAATTTATTATGATTAAAACTGCGTTTTATTGAAACTTTTCCCATCACATTCATCGTAATAGTCTCTTTATCAATTTTTAGAATTTGAATATTGATATTTTTTACATGATGATATAAGAAAATTTTGGCGATTTTATTTTGAATATCCTCAGAATAATCTGCTTGAATATGTACCTTTATTGATTCGCTTAAACGAATAGATTTAAAAAGCATATCCTCACGGAAAACATATTGGATGATCACAATTAAAATAGTAGAAACTATACCAATGAAATAAAGTCCAGAGCCTAATGCCATACCGATGCCTGAAGTTATCCAAACACCTGCAGCTGTAGTCAGACCATTAACATTTTGGTTTCTAATTAAAATTGTACCAGCACCGATAAAACTAATCCCGCTGACGACTTGAGCCCCAATACGAGAGGGGTCTAAACTTATATTGGTTTCATGTAAGATATCATTAAAACCATATTTAGAAATAATTAGAAAAAGTGCAGAGGCTGCAGCAACTAAGATGTGTGTTCTGATACCCGCTGATTTAAGACGAACTGTTCTTTCGTATCCAATGGTAGCTCCGCATATAGCGGCTACAAAAATACGTAAAAACAAATCTAGTTGAAACATCATATTTATATCTCCTTGTTCTTTCATAGCTTTTAGTTCATATATACCACTAAACAATAAAAAATAGACTGGTCATTCACGGTTAAAGATGAATGAACAGTCTTATTTTTAATTAAAGTTGATTATAAACGCTTTCGATTTCTGCAGCTAATTTTGAATCGATTTGAGCATACTCTTTTAAGAATGCTTCGATACCATGTTCTTGAATATACTTATTCTTTTCAACAGTTTCAGTATCTTTATCATCTTGATATTTAAGCAAGAACGCTGCTTCATGCGTTAATCCTTCATGCGCTAAATCATGTTCATAAAGATAATTTAATGGTTTAATAATTCTATCTTTAGGGCCGATTTTACGCAATGTGCCACGACCGACACGTGTTAAGTCATCTGATAAGTTAGGATTTTTAAAGCGACCAATTATTTTTTCAACATAATCAGCTTGTTCTTGTTCAGAAAAGCCAAATTCATCAATAATATATTGGCTTGTTTCATTTAAAACTTCGCGCAAACCAGACTCTACTTTTCCATCTGAAATAGCATCTAATACGGTTTGATGACCATAATATTGACCTGCATAAGCGATATAAGCATGACCTGTGTTTACAGTCATTAATTTACGCTCAATATAAGGTCTTAAATCGTCTACATACTTAATATGTTCTAACTGAGGACCATACCAAGCATCAGCTTCAACCACCCATTCAAAGAAAGGTTCAACTAATACATCTAGAATATTTTCATGAGTTTGCTGAGGTACAATTCTATCTACTGCTGAGTTTGCAAAATGAATATGGTCAGGAAGCGGGCCTGTAATATCTAAAACTGCTTCTTTCAAAGTATCTGTAGCCATAATTGCATTTTCACAAGCAACAACATTAACAGGTGTTTCTTTTTCTTTTAATGCAGGTGCAAGTGATTTGGCAATTATAGGAAGTAAGTTAACACCTACGGCTGTTGTGATAATATCAGCTTCTAATAATGCTTGATGAAGTTTTTCTGGATCTTGAGCTGAATTAATCGCATCTACACCTTTAATTGTTGATGTTGTACGTGCTTCATCAGCAAGAATGACGTCATATTGATGGTCATGATTTAATGCATCTACAATCGCACTATTGACGTCTGAGAAGGTAACTTCTACATTATTATCTGAAAGAATTTGGCCGATGAAACCTCGGCCAATATTCCCGGCTCCGAAATGAACTGCTTTCATTATACGTCAGCCTCCTCAAAAACTGCTTTGATTTCTTCAGGAGATTTTGTATTTACAATACGGTCTACATTTTCTTCTTCGCTGAACGTAATTGCGATTTTAGATAATAAGTCTAAATGTTCACCATCTTTACCTGCGATACCGACTACTACTTTAGCAACGTCATCTCCCCATTGCACACCTTCAGGAATTTGTAAAAGTGTAAGTCCAGATTGTAATACAGCGCTTTTAGCTTCATCAGTACCATGAGGAATAGCAAGGCCATTACCCATAAATGTAGATACAACTGCTTCACGATCTTTCATTGCTTGAATATAATCTTCAGTAACTGCACCAGCATCTACAAGTGCTTGTCCTGCTTTTTCAATTGCTTCGTTTTGATCCTCGAAAGATTGGTTTAAAAAGATATTTTCATTACTGAATAATTCAGTCATAATCGATCACTCCATTTTTAATATTTTTTTCGTTTCTTGAATAAAGGCTTGTTTCATACTGTCTTGCAATTCAATTGTGTTTTGCATTAAATCATCAATTCTATGCAAATTACAAGTAATAGTTTCTGATACTGCACTTACAACCTGAGAGGCAGGACTATTTTCAGGTAAAAACATGCTGATTAAATAATTGATTTCTCTTGTTTGCCCTGATGAAGTAATTGAAAGTGGTTTTTTCAATCGTGTAAATAAAATCATCGGTTTTTGAATCAGCGCATGTTTCATATGAGGTAGACCAATAGGATAGGGGTCTAAAACAATTTCTCTTTCCTCTGCATAGTCTTTAAGTACTTGTTTAAATTGACTTTTACTCTCAATACTATGATTCTTACTGAGTTGTTTTAATAAATAATCTTGCCAGTTTGAAACTGTTGTCTCATCAACTTGAACATTCTTTAGTACCTCTAAATTCTCGCTTATCTGACTAACCATCAAATTTACAGATTCTGAATCTGATAGTTCAGTTGTAGTTTGCACTTCTTTATAATCTGATGAATGTCTCGTGTTTAAATAATTTGCTACAAAATTGATATCTTGATCCGGTAATAGGGGATTTACTGTAATGTATGGTTCTTGAATATCTAAACCGATTGTAGAGATAATCCCGTCATAACTTTTCAAATTCAATTGTTTCAAATCACTGAGTGAAGCTTGAGTTGTTTTACCGATTTCCGAAAAGGCTTGGTTGAGCCGTGTAGCAAGCACTCTGCTTGTACCGATACCTGAACTGCAGACAACTAAAATATTTAAAGCTTTCTCTTTTAGATGTTTAATTGAACCTCCAAAATGCAGTACAACAAAAGCAATCTCACTGCTTGGAAAATTCAAATCCGGCCAAATTTCAGCCAAACCATGTTCAACACTGTCATATAACCTGGAATATTTAGTGCGAATCATTTCGGTTAATGGATTATGTGTTTCAATATTGGCATTCAGTCGATTGATAGCAGGGATTAAATGTAATTTCAAACCTGATGTCAATGTAGATTTATCATCAAATTCATATTGAGAATGTTGTTCTACATAAGCAATTAACCGTGAAATCTTATTATCATCACGAACTTGAACGTTAGAATTTTCTTCATCTTTTCTTCTTTTTGCCCCACGCAAGTGAATTGTAATAAAGGTTATCTCTGCTGTATTGAAAGACACTTGATAAATCGTTGAAAGTTGCTGTGCTAGTGATGAAGCAACTTGATATTCTAAAGTATCTTTAACTGAGTTATAAATATCTTGGTCAATCGCAACATTTTCACCATGCTGTATACGCTCAATACTTAAAACAATGTGTACAGTTAAGGTTAGGTAACTGGCTTCTGTTAAGGTGTAAGGCAAAGCATCTAAATAATCCATTAAAATACGTTCAACTTGAAAGATATTTTCAAGTTCCACCATAGAGAGTTGAGAAACATTCAGCGATTGATAGACAAAATGGTTTTCAATAACCGAGTAAACACTTGTGCTGTTCAAGTTAGTAACCATCATTTGACTCAACATTTCACGTTTTTTAGCTTCTGATCCGGTTAATGAAACACCTGATCCTCGTTTACGCTCAATTGAGAGTTGGTAATCCGCTGCTTCTGTTTCCAATTCGTCTAATATTTTAGTGAGGGTAGTAGAAGCTACACCAATTTCATGCGCTAAACTATATTGTTTAATAGGTATTTTACTTTGGATTAATGCATATAGGATAATTGCTTTTTGTTCCTCAGCTGTTAAATCAACGGCTGTCATCTGATTAAGTTCAGTCCGCAATTGGCTTAAACTTTCTGAAGAAGCTTTCAATTGAACGCCTTTTTTAGGAATACGTTCAATTGAAATGTTCAATGCTTCTAAATCTTGCTCTAATGTTTTCAGTTCTCGGTGTATCGTTCTTGAAGAAACTGCAAGTTGTTGGGCAATTTCATATATAGTAATGAATTGACCTTGGTATTTCATCAATAGTGTTACGATTTCTTTTTCTCTGTTGCTTAAAAACATAGGCATCACCTGCTTTTGGTCTTTTAAGGCACCTAATTAATCTTGATCTTCTTTTAAATTATTGATTAATTCTTCATATCTTGGAGAATTTAAGAAGTTTTCTACAGAAATATGAATCGCATCAGGTGACTGTTTGATTGCACGATCTGTTAATTTTTTCTGAGTAATAACAAGTTGTGCATTTTTCGGCAATTGGTTAATAGCTGTATTGGTTACTTGAATATTTTCTAATCCAGCGTTTTTAAATTTATTTCGTAACATACTTGCACCCATTGCACTTGAACCCATACCCGCATCACATGCGAAGATAACATGGTCAACATTGTTATAATTATGAGCATCAACGTCTTCCGTGTTGTAATCATCTAACAATTCATCACTATCTTTATCTTCAGCTTTATTAGAAGCGGCTGTGGCAGTTGTTGTTTCAGCAGTTTTGTTATCAGCAGCTTTATTATCGTCTTTTGCACTAAGTTTAGAAGCGACACTTGATTTTTTACCTTTAGTTGCTTCCATTTGAGCAGTTGCTTCTGCTAAATCTTGTTTTGGATCTTTTGTGAATTTAAGGATTAATGCTGATACGACGAATGAAACAAGGGCTGCTAGTACTACACCAGTCAGCATATGCAAGAATTCGCCTTTAGGAGCATTGATTGCATAAACAATAATTGATCCTGGAGAAGCAGGTGTTTTAAAACCAAAGTCTAATAGTGAGTAAGTCGCAACACCAGTCATACCACCTAAGATAACTGATACAAATAGTAAAGGTCTCATCAATACGTATGGGAAGTAAATTTCATGAATACCACCGAAAAATTGAATAATCCCTGCACCATAAGATGTTGCTTTAGCAGTACCTTTACCGAAAATCATGTAAGCAATCAAGACACCGATACCTGGACCAGGGTTTGATTCAATCGTATATAGAATAGATTGGCCTGCATGTGCAGCTTGATCAGCACCAAGTGGTGTGAATACACCATGGTTAATTGCATTATTTAAGAACACGATTTTAGCAGGTTCTACTAAAATACTTACTAATGGTAATAAATGCGCATGTACTAAAGCTTCAACGCCAACTGATAAAATATGCATGATAAATTTCATGATTGGTGCTAAAACTTCAAAACCGAATATCGTCATGATAAAGCCTAAGATACCAGCTGAGAAGTTATTGAATAACATTTCAAAGCCTTGCGGTGTTCTAGGTTGAACGAATTCATCAGTTTTTTTCATTAGCCAACCGACTAATGGACCCATAATCATTGCACCTAATAACATCGGTGTATCCGGTAGCGCAACGATAACCCCCATAGTAGCCGTTGCTGCAATGATACCGCCACGTAAGTCGTGAATTAATCGGCCCCCGCTAAATGCAATAAGTAATGGAATAAGGTACGTAATCATTGGACCTGCAAGTTGTGCCAGGTCTTTGTTAGGGAACCAACCATTATCGATAAAGATAGCAGCGATAAAACCCCATGCGATGAATGCGCCGATATTCGGCATAATCATACTGCTTAAGAAAGAACCGAAAGCTTGGACTTTACGTCCAATCCCTTTATTTTCTTGTGAATTTGACATTGTATCCACCTCTTTAATTTAAATTTGATATACATTTATTGTGAGGGGAGAAAGGATTAAACTCAATCTAAAGTAAATCGACGTTTGTCACTGAATTGTTGCCATTTGTAAAAGTGAATACATATTATAGAAGAAATTTGATTTTAGCTAATAATTTGTGTTTAAAAAATACAAAATAATTACATAATTTACGAGTGAAAACGCATTCATTTTAAGTAATTGTTTGCAATTATTAAAACACTCATTGTAAAATGAATTATATTACGTGTGAAGGAGGGTAGATGTAGAAGATATAATTATAGCGCCCGTACAATTTAGGCAAACAAAGCACTGATTTATAACTTATAACAGAAGTGATAATAGCTTTTAAGCTGATATTGTAGACGAGGAAGACAGTGATCGGATTATCGGCGGATGCTGTCTCGGATGAGGTCGTTCGTAAGTTTGCAGAGCAAAACACTGGGGCAACTCGGTGCACAAAGTTTGTAAACAGACCAAAGTATATATTTTTTTGAAGCGGAACTCATTACAAGGGGATTAGTATGCCATTTTTGAAATGTTGATGTGAGAAGAAACATTTTGAAGCGGCTTTATTTTGATGTGCTGCTATTGAATAAGTGAGAAGATTTAATACAAGCGAAAAAAGAATATTCCCCTATCAAAAGGGTTACCGCAATTTTAAAATGCGGAGGAATTTTATTATGTGTGGAATCGTAGGATATATTGGGAAAGATAATGCTAAAGAAATTTTATTAAAAGGTCTAGAAAAATTAGAATACAGAGGTTATGATTCAGCTGGTATCGCTTTAGAAAATGCTGATGGGGTAACTGTATTTAAAGAAAAAGGCCGTATTGCAGATTTAAGAAATATTGCAGATGATAGTGACGTTGATGGTACTTTAGGAATTGGTCATACGCGTTGGGCTACACATGGTGTACCTAATCACGAAAACTCTCATCCTCATCAATCAGCAACGAAACGTTTTACTTTAGTGCACAATGGCGTAATTGAAAACTATGAAGAATTGCGTGATGAGTATTTAGCAGATGTAAAATTCTTATCAGAAACTGATACTGAAGTTATCATTCAATTGATTGAACATTTCTCAAATGAAGGTCTTTCAACTGAAGAAGCATTTACTAAAGTTGTTGAGTTATTGCACGGTTCATATGCATTAGCGTTATTAGACGAAGAAGACAGCGATACAATTTACGTTGCTAAAAATAAATCACCATTATTAATTGGTGTTGGAGAAGATTTTAATGTTGTAGCTTCTGATGCATTAGCGATGTTACAAGTTACAAATGAATATAAAGAAATTCATGATCATGAAATTGTAATTGTTAAACGCGACGAAGTAATTATTAAAGATGTTGACGGCAATGTACAAGATAGAGATACTTATATAGCTGAAATTGATGCATCTGATGCAGAAAAAGGTGTTTATGATCACTATATGCTTAAAGAAATTCATGAACAACCAGCTGTAATGCGTCGTATTATCCAAGAATACCAAGATGACCAGGGTAACTTGAAAATGGACGATGCAATTATTGATGATGTAGCAAAAGCTGACCGTATTTATATCATTGCTGCAGGTACAAGTTATCATGCGGGATTAGTAGGTAAAGAATTTATCGAAAAATGGGCTGGTGTTCCTACTGAAGTACATGTTGCTTCTGAATTTGTATACAATACACCGCTTTTATCTGAAAAACCATTATTCATCTATATTTCACAATCAGGTGAAACAGCAGATAGCCGTGCAGTATTAGTAGAAATGAAAAAACGTGGTCACAAATCACTTACAGTAACAAATGTACCTGGTTCAACATTATCACGTGAAGCTGATCATACATTATTATTGCATGCAGGTCCTGAAATTGCTGTAGCATCTACAAAAGCATATACTGCTCAAATTGCAGTGCTTTCAATTTTATCTCAAATTGTAGCTGAACGTCATGGTAAAGAAGCGACAATAGATTTATTGCAAGAATTAGCAAAAGCAGCTAATGCTATGGAAGCAGTTGTAGATGATGCTGAATTTATGGAACAAATTGCAACTGATTATTTAGAAACAACACGTAATGCATTCTTCATTGGTCGTACAATCGATTATAATGTCAGCCTTGAAGGTGCATTGAAACTAAAAGAAATTTCATATATTCAAGCTGAAGGATTTGCAGGCGGTGAATTAAAACATGGTACAATTGCTTTAATCGAAGACAATACACCTGTTATCGCACTTGCAACACAAGAAAATGTGAACCTATCTATCCGTGGTAATGTGAAAGAAGTTGCTGCACGTGGTGCGCATACTTGCATCATTTCAATGGATGGCTTGAATAAAGCAGGAGACACTTATGTGATTCCTCAAATCAATGAGTTATTGACACCGTTAGTATCTGTAGTGCCATTACAATTAATTTCATACTATGCTGCATTACATCGTGGATTAGACGTTGATAAACCACGTAACTTAGCGAAATCAGTAACAGTTGAATAATTTTTGACATTAGCTGTCACTTCTAATGAGGTGACAGTTTTTTTAATATGATTAGGTTGCTAAAAGATTATGAAAATGCCATAATCAAGGCGATAACTAGATCTTGGAGAGAGAATACTGTTACTAAAAATGTAATCAAGAGCTATTAAATATACCTGAACATAATTATAATTCAATTGAGGTGACAATGATGTATAAGACTAAAAAAATAATTGGAAAATTAGGGAGAACTATTTCCGCCCCATCTAATCGTAAATATACAGCATACAGTCGGGCTGCGGACCCATCGCAACCTGATGCATTACAAAATCAATTTGAAATTTTAACACATTACCGTAACTATCCATACTTTTAGCGGTTGTATCTATGGTTTTTATCAATTGAAGAAAGAGGGTGGCAAAATATGCTGAGAGCGTATAGAACCGAAATCAATCCTTCTTTTGAACAACGACAAACCATCAACCAAACTATCGGCACATGCCGTTGGATGTACAACAAATTTATCGAGACTAACCAAAATTTCCATAAAACTGGGCAATCATACATGAACGGTTATGCCTTCAGCAAATGGATGAACAATGTATATCTTCCCAATAACCCTGATAAACATTGGATTAAACAAAGTGCCAGCAAAGCCGTCAAACAATCTATTATGAATGCACATCGTGCTTATCAGACATTTTTCAAAAATAAAAAAGGTTATCCGAAGTTTAAAAAGAAATCAGGCATTGGAAGCTATTATTTAATCGGTACAATTCATGTACAACGGCATCGCATCCAATTACCGAAGTTGGGATGGATTAAATTAAAAGAAAAAAGTTATATTCCAACAAATAATATAAAATCTGCAACCATTGTTAAAGAATATGACAGATATTATGTCTCGGTATTAGTTGATCAACTCCCATCTCCTATTTTTAAACCAAAACAAACAGACGGAATCGGTATTGATTTGGGGTTGAAAGAAGCTGTATTCACACCCTCCGGTGTGAAAATCAGAAGCTTCAAAACGAATCAAACGATTGTTAAACTTGATAAATCTTTGAAACGACAGCAGCGTAAATTATCCAGAAAGAAAAAAGGTTCTCATAATTGGTATAAACAGTTGTTGAAACTACAAAGAATATACCGACGTATTAAAAACATTAAAAGAAATATCAAACACAAAGGCATACTTTCTATTGTCCGTACAAATCCGCAATTTATTACCATTGAAAATTTGAACATCAAAGGCATGATGAGAAACAAAAGATTGGCCAATAGTTTTCAGCAGATTGGACTCGGTTACATTGTTGAATGGTTGAAAATCAAATGTCAAGATTACGGTATTGAATTACGCCAAGTCGACAGATTTTATCTATCCAGTCAAATATGTTCTGATTGCGGCTACATACAACCCATGCCTTTGAATCAAAGAACGTACCATTGTCATCATTGCGGAATGATTAAAGACAGAGATATCAATGCCAGTATTAATTTAAAGCAAGCAACAGATTACACCGTGATAGTGTAATAAAAATAGCGAAAGGAAAACTGCTAAAAGATTATCACACAATTTAAATGTATTGATAAAGTTTCAAACTACGGTGGGCTACATCGGAAGTAACGCTCTGGGAGAGGTTTATAGACCTGATTTCAAATGGAATCAACCTCGTTGAAAAGAGAAATTCTCTAATGACATTTGAATATGTTTTTAGTAGCAGGACAAGAAATGGATAACGTACAAGCAATTTTTTTAGATATGGATGGTACGATACTGCAAGAAAATAACAAAGTATCAGATGAAACTGCTGAGGTTATTAAAAAATTACGTCAAGTTGGATATAAAGTATTTATCGCAACAGGTCGTTCTTTTGATGAAATTAAAAATTTAACACCTGAAGGATTTGAAATTGATGGTGTGATTTCTTCTAATGGTACTCGTGGTGATGCTGAAGGAAAAATGATTTTTGAACATAGTTTAACCTATGAAGCAGTACAACAAATTATAAAAGAAGCAAAGGACCAACAGATTTATTATGAAGTATTTCCATTCAGCGGCAAGCGTATGATTTTAAATGAAGATTATGATTGGATTACTAAGATGGTAGAAGGGGATACGCCACCTAATAACGTTGGAATCAGTGAATGGAATTCACGTAAATCAGCGTTGGATGGTAATGTGAATTGGGTTGATGAAATACCTGAAACTAAATTCTCTAAGATCTATATGTTCACACCAGATTTAGAAAAAATTACTGCTTTTAGAGAACATTTAATTGATGAAAAAGAAACATTAAGTATTTCAGTTTCAAATTCATCTCGCTATAATGCGGAAACAATGGCTGCTGGTATTGATAAAGGAACAGGAATAAAAGAAATGATTGAGCATTTTAATATTCCGCAATCAGCTACATTAGTGATCGGTGACAGTGACAATGACCGTTCAATGTTTGCATTTGGACATTATACTGTTGCAATGAAAAATGCGCGTCCTGAAATTCAAGCATTAGCTAAAGATGTCACATCATATGATAATGAAGAAAATGGAGCAGCGCGTTATTTAGAAGAACACTTCTTAAAATAAAACATAAAAATAAAAGTCGGTGAAAACTTTTGAGGTTTTCACCGACTTTTATTTGAGACTAGAATTGTATCTGAGTCTATTTATTCAACTATTTTTTAAAGTCATCAGAACGTTCATCAACATCTTTTTTCTTGTTTTTTAAATGGTCAAATGTTGAATCTGAATATTCTTCTTTTGTTTCCTTTAAATCTTCTTTTTTGCCATCTTTGTTGAATTTTTCTTCAACTTCTTCTTTCTCTTCTGAAACTTTATTAGTTATATTGTTAGTTTTCTTATCTTTCTTGCTAGTTTTATCTTTAGCATTTTTTGAACCTTTTACAGCAGCTGAGCCTTCAACTACTTTATCTCCAATTGTTTTAGATTTTTTATTTCTTTCTGGAGTGAAGTGTTCTGTTGCTTTACTAAAGAATTGAACGATAGCCATTAAGTTTAAGTAATAAACTACAATTCGAACCACATAGATAATTACAATCACAATATAAACTAAAATTTGAGCTAAATTTTGAGACATATGCTGTGTTGCAAGCATTACTAACTGTGGTATTGGATCAGAAAAGATAATTACAATCAAGTTTAATAAAATTAAACCTAAGAATAATTTAAACCAAGAATGATGTCCATTTTTAAGAGATTTAAAACTTTGTTTTACGTCTTTAAAAGCACCGGCTTTACGGGCTCTTAAATAAGCTACGACATAAGCAATCACAATATAAGCAAAGAACCAAACAAATAATGATAAAATAAATTTGGATAATGTCATGCCTATTAATTGAATTGCAATAAATGCTCCCATATTGCCGCCAAGGCTGCCTTGAAGACTTGAGATTACATATTGTAATAATGCGTTGAATAATTGATTAACAAAGTAAACAATTATAGTTGTAATTAGTAATACTAATAATGTAAACAATGCAAGTTTAACACTTTTTAGATAACTGCCTTTTTTGAAAGCAGTAAATACATCTGTTAAATGCACTTCTTCTTTATGAATAGCTTTATATACTACATTTATTGCACCTACGACTAATTGGAATCCTACAAAAATGAATATAAGTAATGGTATAATCAAGGAAATGATAAGCGGTAGTGCTGCTTGGAACATTGGACCTTGATACATCATTGACATCATAAACATTTGTAGTGCCTGTTGCACGGGCATTAATGTAAATGCAACGATTAAAATAAATACAAAGAATGTTAAAATGCTGAATAGAGCAGTTTTAGCATTTTGAGGCTTTGCATTCTTAAAAGCTTGTTTGTAAAATGTAAACAATTGCTTCGCACTCCTTTGATATGATATACACACAATATCAAAAAAATGCGTGTAATCAAATTAAAAAACGAAGTATTTGTATATTTTGTTACATTTAGAGAATTTATAAACTAATATAAGGGTGATAGCATTGAAATTTGCAGTAATTACAGATATTCATGGGAACATGGATGCATTATCAGAAGTATTAAGAGATATTGACAGAAGAGGGGACATTGACTACATTTATAATTTGGGAGACGTCATAGGAATCGGACATAATACTAATGAAGTATTAGGCATGATAACTTCTAGAAATGATATTACTTCTATTGCAGGAAATCATGATAAAGCTATTATGTCTGTGATCAACAACACGCCTTATCCTGAGGATTTAAAAGATAAATTTTATGAGCATCATCATTGGGTAGCTGAGCATTTAAATCCTCAATATTATGAATTTCTAAATACTTTGCCTCGTGAATTTACATTAGATTTATTAGGACAATCTGTATTAGGTATTCATTATGAAATTGAAAATGCTAAATTAGAAGATACAATAGACCAGATACCATTCAGTCCAATTGTTGAACCATCTGCAGAACATATGAAAACTTTATTCGCAGATAAAGATGCAGATGTTATATTGTTTGGCCACAATCATACATTGCATCATTTCATTAATGAAGATACGGTGTATTTTAATCCGGGGTCAGTAGGGTTGAACCGTGCACCATATACTGTATATGGTATAGTAACAATTACACCGGAACAATCAAATATTGAGCAAGTACGAGTAGCATATGATAACACACGTTTTATAGATGGTTTTGAAGTAAAAGAAGTGCCAGGCAGAGCACTCATCTTTGATAAATTTATACAATAGCAAAAATCCTTTGCATCATTACAGTTTAATGAGGATGCAAAGGATTTTTTTAATGTGCAATAGATAAATGTTCGCATAACGTTTTTGAACTATGATTATTATTTTTAGATTCTAATTGTATTGTCATATGGTGAATATTTAAATCATTTAATCGCATTTCAATACGATGCAGTAATTGCTCGCATTCTTCTATAGTCATTGTATCTTGAACAACGGCATGACAACTGAACGCATTTAAATCATTAGAAATAGTCCATACATGGCAATCATGAACATTTTCAATTTCATTTTCTTCAAGGACTGTATTTACTACTTCATCAATGTTGATGTCTTTTGGAGTACCTTCCATCAAAATAGTAAGTGAATCTTTTATTAATCCATAACTGCTGCGTAATAGTAGGACAGATACCAACATACTAGCGATAGGGTCAGCAAGTGTGAAATTAAATAGCCAAATTAATATCGCTGCTGCAATCGCACCCACTGAACCAAGTAAGTCACCGAGTACATGTAAGAAAGCGCCACGCATATTAATATTATGATGCGTATCTCCGCCTCGCATCATTAACCAAGCCACTATGATATTTATGATAAGTCCGATCACACTGATGATTAACATTTCAGTCGACATGACTTCTGGAGGTTGAGCTATTCTGCGTATTGCTTCTATTAATATTCCAATACTAATTACGAAAAGCAATACACCATTAAATAATGCAGCTAATATTTCAAAACGTTTATAGCCGAATGTCATTTCTGTTGTGGCGTTTCGTTCGCCATATTTAAAAGCGAAAAGTGCTAATCCTAACGAAAAGGCATCGCTTAACATATGCACACCATCAGATAATAAGGCTAAACTATTTGCGAAATATCCTCCGATAAGTTCGACAATCATGAAAGCAGTGATAATTGCAAAAGAGAATGCTAAAACACGTTTATTATCAGTATGGACATGGTGGTGGTGATGGCGTTCATGTTCTGAATGACTCATACTATTACTTCCTTTCTACTTAGTTAATTTGCTGGGTGTTCTGCATGGTGAATGGCTTGATTCAAAAGTGTAACGACATGTTCATCATTTAACATATAAATCTTTGACTGACCTTGTCGTTCAGATTTTACTAATTCAGCATTTCTCAATATTTTTAACTGGTGAGAAACGTTTGATTGAGAAAGTCCTAAAGTATGTGTGATATGGCCGACACTAGAAGGACCTTGTTCTAATAAATGCATAATTCTTATGCGATTAGGTTCACTTAATGATTTAAAAATGTCAGTTACATTTGCGAGTGTACTTGCTTTAAGTTCATGATTACTCATTTAAGAACTCCTATCTATTAATATATGAACAACTATTCATATATAATGATAATTCTAATTTGAGCTAAAGTCAATGTTATGAGAACAGACAGAGGAAGTTTAAGAAAATCACCACAGGGAATTAATTACACATATGACAATCTAAACTGAGGAGTGATTGATTTGAGTATTTTAGTTTTAGGTGCAAACGGTGGCGTAGGTAAACAAATCGTTTCTAAATTAAAAGAAGAAAATAAAGAAGTATCTGCAGCATACCGTAAAGACGATCAAGTTGATAAAGCAATCGGCGAAGGGTATGACGCAAGAAATGTAGATGTTGAAAAAGATGAAATCGAAAAATTAGCAGATAAATTTAAAGGCTTTGATCAAGTTGTATTCTCTGTAGGTTCAGGCGGTAATACAGGTGATGATAAAACAATTATCATTGACTTAGATGGAGCTGTAAAAGCAATCGAAGCCAGCAAAAAAGCAGGTGTAAAACACTTTGTAATGGTTTCAACTTATGATTCAAGTCGTGAAGCATTTGATAGTGTTCCAGAATTAAAAGCTTATACTATCGCAAAACATTACGCCGATAATCACTTACGCGACTCAGGTTTATTCCACACAATTGTACATCCAGGCGCCTTAGAAAATGGTCCTGGCACAGGTAATGTAGACATCGCAAAACACTTTGATGGCGGAGGCTCTGTACCTAGAGAAGATGTAGCTTCTGTTATTGTAGATGTACTTGAAAATGAAAAATTCCAAGGCGGAGAATTCCAAGTCATCAGCGGCTCAGAACCTATTGAAGATGCACTAGAAAACTTTTATAAAAAACAATAATCCATTTTAAACTATGAACTAATAAAATGAACTACTTTATATCACATCGTTATTTTGAGACTGTTTATTCAAAATAGCGGTGTGTTTTGTGTCTATTTTAATAGCATTTATCTGGAGAATGTTTAATGGAAATATACTTACAAAATACTTCGTAATAGCATGTTCATTATAAACAAAACAGCAAATGTAATTTTAAGTGTTGTTTTTTGAGATTAGCCAGTATGAATTTAATAGGATTTGTTATAATAAATGTATTAAAGCCGTGGGGGTAAACAATGAAAATTTCAAAGACAAAAATATACGAGAAAATTGCCGACATTATTTTAGAACAAATAAAATCAGGTGAATATGCGGTCGGCGATAAATTGCCTTCCATTCAAGCACTTTCAAAAGAGTACGGAGTAAGTGTGGCTTCAGTCAGAGAAGCCTTTAATGCTTTACGTACAATAGGAGTCATTGAGATTAAGCAAGGCTATGGTACATTTGTTACCCAAAAAGAACCTGTTTTTTTCAATTTGGAAGAATCTTCATTAACACGTAAACAAGTAGAAGATTTGTTAGAGTTGAGAGAAATAGTAGAGTTAGCAACTGTGAAAAAAGCAGCAGAATTAGGGACAGAAGAAAATTTACTTGAATTGAAAACTGCTTTAGAAATGATGGAAAGTGCAGTGGCAGATGGAACTTCAGGCGAAGCAGCAGATTTGAAATTCCACCTAGCAATCGCAAAAGCTGCTCAGAATTCAATGTTATTTGATTTGATGAATAATATTTCTGATGTGATTCAGGAAACAATGAAAGAAACACGAAAAATGTATTTATTTAATAAGCAAAGAACATTGAAGCGATTGTACGATGAACATTTAAAAATATATGAAGCAATTGAACAAAGAGACGTTGAAGCAGCAGAAAACAATATGAGACTTCATTTAGAGGAAGTACAAGATACGATACTGCAGAATATGGCTACTAAATAATAATTAATTAGAAGTATTAAGTTGAAATTTGGAAATTAAACTTTCAAGTCACGATATTAGAGGAGGGCTTGAAAGTTTTTTGTATTTTAAAAGACCTAAACTTTTCCGTAGTTTAGGTCTTTGCGCAAATTTTTTATCGATCTGAATAACTAGGTTATTCATTTGACATTAATCATATTCATTACCTTATATGTAACTCATGTTAAGTTATTATTAACATACTCCTATTATAACCGGTATATTAAGGTTTAAACAAGCTATAAAAGTTCTTTTTTGTAGAAAAAATTATGGAATTTTTCACTAGAAAATAAAAAGTGTTAATAGATGTAATCCTTTAGTTTTAAAGCTATAGAATTCAACGTTACTTTTGCATACATTTCTAAATGTTTATTGAATACTACCCTCTATTGAAAAATCTTGTTATAATGTTAAGGATAACGCATACATAAAATAGAAAGATAGAAATAACGCGTTTTAATTTTTGAAAACTCTTTTAAAAATTGATTTTACATAAAATAGAGAAACCAACTAATAAAGGTGGAGGTGGACAAATTCTATGCCATTGTTTTTGAAACCGATTTTTAAAGAAAGAATCTGGGGCAGTGACAATTTAGAAAAATATGGTTACCAGCTCCCAGAAAAAGATGTGGGGGAGGTATGGGCAATTTCCGCACATCAATATGGTGATAGTATAATCACAAATGGGCCGTATTCAGGTGAACCATTAAGTCGTGTCTGGGATGAGCATAAAGAGTTATTCGGTGAATTTCCAACTGCTCAATTTCCTCTTATGGTGAAAATGATAGATGCCCAAGAACCACTATCTGTACAAGTGCACCCCAATACTGCTTATGCATATGAGCATGAAAATGGTGATTATGGCAAGCAAGAATGCTGGTATATCATTGAGGCTGAAGAAGATGCAGAGATTATTTACGGTTTAAATACGGATTCTAAAGATAAATTTATAGAAGCATTAGATGAAGAAGCGCATCAAGATTTATTTAAGCATATTCCTGTTAAAGCAGGAGATTTCTTTTTTATTCCAAACGGAATTGTACATGCTATTGGTAAAGGAATCACTGTTTATGAAGTAACACAATCATCTGATGTTACTTATCGTATTTATGATTATGATCGTACGGATGAAGCGGGCAATAAACGTGAAATGCATATCGAGAAAGCAAAAGATGTCGTTGAAGTTAGGGAAGAGAGTCCTAATGTCATACCTGATACTGAAATCATAGAAAATCATAAAAGAACACAATATATTTCCAATGACAGTTTTACTGTAGTGAAATGGGAAGTTACCGGCACTTTAAATTACATGAAACCAAGAGAATTTTGTTTGGTTACAATTTTAGATGGTGAAGGTACATTGGTAACTGATGGTGACATCTATGAACTAGAAAAAGGTAAAAGTTTTATTCTGACATCTGAGGATTTAGATAATATCTTTAAAGGTGATTTTACGATTATGATTACCTATGTTTAATTCATATCAGCGAAAGAGGTGTGGTAAATGCGTAAATTTCTCTATTTAGCTTTAATATGCGGGATATTATCAGGCGCTGGTATCTTTTTGAATTTTCCTAAATATCCTAATCTGATAATCCCAGCAGCATTTTCTATACTTGGAATGGTTTGTGCACTTATTACAATTGCTGATAAGAAAACAAGCGGCATGCTAACTCTTGGAGGCGTACTCATTAATTTGATGCCATTGCTGGCCATATTTATGATGCCGAAATAACAATAACTTGTCATGCGTTTTAGCATTTGATATAAATATCTAGAATAGTAGTTTGCAATATGGAGAGGGATTATCAGCCTGTACAAAAAATATTGCACTCAAAGAAATTTTTAAAAGGAGCAGTGTCGATATGACTGAAGAAACAAATTATTTCTGGCTGAATTGCGGTTACAATCGCTGGAATCATAATGAACCGCTTGTAGGACAAACTACTTTATTTGAATCTGGTGCTCAATTCAACCCTACTCAAGGTTTTCGTGCATTTAAAAAGGCAAAAGCAGGCGATAAAGTTATTTTTTATCAAGTCCAAACAGATGCAGGACTTTTAGGAAGCGGAGAAATTATCAGTGTCCAAACTGGTGCACAACATAAGATACGTGTTCAATTCCGTTTAACAGAAGCGTTAAAGCCATTAACAGCAGATTATTTAAAACGTAGTGAAGCTTTAGAGTTCCGTATCAATAATATGAAAGAGACGTTATTCAATCAAATTTCGCCTGAAGAATTTGATTTGATTGAGCGATTGGGCAATGGTACTGCTCAAATTCCGCGTTATTTCTTCTTAGCTGAAAACAAAGAATTTGAACCAGGTGAAACATATACGCTTTTTACACATACTTATAACGGTATTAAGCGAAATGGATATCATTATTATACGCAATTAGAAATTGGAGATAAAATTGTATTTTATAGTCGAGAACAAGATCATTCGGTTGTGGGCTTAGGAGAAGTGACTCAACATCTTCGTGAATTGCCGCCTATTCCAGGCCGTACTAATAGTACTGCTATTGAAGTAAAATATAACGAAGATATTAATCCAGTCAGTTTATCAACTTTAAATAAGCATCCGCGTTTAAAAAACTTATATTATCTTCAGGAAAATGCAAAACAAGCTATTGCGAGCATGTCACAAGCACAATTTGGTGCTATCTTAGAAATGAGCGAACATAATGGTTTGAAATCACAATTTGAAGCAGTTGAAAAAAATAATGTGATTGATAAAAACGATGATGATATTAAACCGTTCATTCTATTAGTAATTAATGATAAAGATCGAGCAGAAGGATTAAAAGCTGCTGAAAATTTATTGCAAAAAACAAATGCCAATCCCGTTATCACAAGTGGTCACCCTGATTTTACAGAAGATATGCTTTATGGAAAATATTTACCGAATGAAGCGGGTGCTTTGTATTTCAGAGAAGGATTTATTACTGAATTAATGCCGAAAACAGATCGTAGTTATTTAGTAATCGATAATTTTAATCGTATTGATCCAGATATTTTCCAAACATATATCAATGTTTTAGAAGGATATGAAATGACATTACCGCGATATAACCGTGATGGCACGATGATTAAATGGTCTCGTAAAAAAGATTCTTTTTATCATTTTAATCCGAACTGGCACATTATTGGTGTAACGTATGATTCTCTAGAAGAAATTAAAGAAAAATACTCAGAACAATTTTTAAAATATGCACGTATCGTCAAAGTAAATCACGATTAGTAATAAGATTGACTATTTATGTCTTTTTAATGAAGACATAAATAGTCAATCTTTTTTGTATGTGTTGGAAATTTGCTCTGGCGGGTATGCATTATTTATACTTAATATAAGAGAAAAATAAAGGAGAGATTGATTGATGCCAATTATTTATTATGATGCTAACTGTGTTTATTGTTATAACTATGCCATATGGTTGATTAGACATGGTTTATCTCCTAGCTATCAATTTGCAACATTAAAAGGACCAGCTGGTCAAGAACTAGAACGTAAACACCCAGGTATTTTAGATATGAATACTGTAGTGTTACAAGAAGGTGAACACTTATATTTCAAATCAACTGCGATTGCAAAATTATTAATGTCACTTACTCAAGATAAATGGATGGGTATATTGCTCACATTGGTGCCGAAACCTATTCGCAATTTCGGTTACGATTTATTCGCAAACAATCGCGATAAAATGTGGCATGCAGAATGGCAAAAACCGAATGCCTATGAACAATCATTCTTCATAGATTAAAAAAGTGGAAATCCAAATGTAAA
Source organism: Staphylococcus carnosus (assembly GCF_900458435.1). Classification (NCBI taxonomy): domain Bacteria; kingdom Bacillati; phylum Bacillota; class Bacilli; order Caryophanales; family Staphylococcaceae; genus Staphylococcus; species Staphylococcus carnosus. Next base: position 905,118 of record NZ_UHCT01000001.1, read on the forward strand.
AATAATTGTAGTAGTCGATGTTTTCAATGGTGCGCTTGCATTTGAATTAATTGAGAATAGAAACTTTAGTGATGTTATATTAATTGCTAATAAATCAACAAGTTTTTCTGTGATTGGTTTGGGTGCCCAAGGTGCTATGCCATACTACTCTCAAATTGAATAGACTTATCAAAAGAGGGTATATATAACTTGTGGGGATATTTTAAAGCAAATGGATTCTTGATTAGAATTATTTTAATCTAAGACCTAATTTCTCTTTACAGATTAGAATTATTATAATATAATAGTTATTATAAAGAGAAAACGACAACAACTTAAAGGAGCGATTATTTTTATGGCAAACAAACAAGATGTAGTAGATGTGTTAAATGAACAAGTAGCAAACTGGACAGTGTTATATACAAAAATTCATAACTTCCATTGGTTTGTAAAAGGACCTCATTTCTTCTCATTACATGTTAAATTTGAAGAATTATACAATGAAGCAAGTGAAACAATTGATGAATTAGCTGAACGTATTTTAGCTATCGGTGGCGCACCAATTGCTACTATGAAAAAAAGCTTAGATGTAGCTATCGTTGATGAAGCTGAATCAGAAGGTTCTGCTGAAGATATGGTAAATGCAATTTCTAAAGACTTCAGTAATATCTCTGATCAATTAGAAAAAGCAATTGAAGTTGCTGGAGATGCTGAAGATGATGTATCACAAGATATGTTAATCGCATTGCAAACATCTGTAGATAAACACAACTGGATGTTCCAATCTTTCTTAGGTAAATAATCGTTCGAAAACGGTTGAATATGGGCATATATCAAACTCTTACTTTATTTTTTAAAAGTAAGAGTTTTTTATTTTGAAATAATTAAGGTTTTGTAAAATAGAGTTGACGTTAACAAGTAGTTTTGTATAATAAATTTCAGAAAGTACTTTGATATTTATTAAATATAAAATGTGCGCCATGTGATGTGTAAGATTCATAAAACAACGATACATAAAAACATGATATTAACAGATGAAAATGAGAGGACGTGGCCAGTCAAAATGAATCGTTATATAGGGGGATTTTTAGCTGCAACGCTATTATTAGGCGGATGTAGTCAAAAAGATGATGAAAATCATAATAGTAAAAAAGATCATGTCAAAACTGTTCAGCAAGGCAAAGGTACTAAACATCAAGTCGCTCATATAGATGGTGTCACTAAAGTTGATGGTATAATTTTAGTGAATAAATCAGTTCCGATTGCAAAAGGTTATAATAAAGGCGAAGATGCAGTTGCTAAAACACAATTAAGTAAAATGATTAGTGATGGCAGAAAAGAAGGATTGAATATTATCTATAGAAGTGGTTTCAGATCTTATGCTGAACAAACACAACTTTATAATAGTTATGTTCAGCGTGATGGTAAAAAGGCAGCTGATAAGTATAGTGCAGCTCCTGGTACTTCTGAACATCAAACTGGATTGGCTTTTGATATTGGTACCAATCCTAGTAACTCAGATTTCAAAACTGCATTCGGTTCAACAGCAGAAGGAAGATGGTTGGCTAAAAATGCTTATAAATATGGGTTCATTTTAAGATATCCAAAAGGTAAAGAAAAAATAACAGGTTATCAATATGAACCATGGCATTTTAGATATGTCGGCAAAAAGGCTGCAAAAGCTATTCATGATCAGAAAACTACATTAGAAGAATATTTAGATTATGGATACAACAAAAGAAAATGATAAAAAAAGTGCGCACTTTTTCGGTTCGCACTTTTTTTATCAGGATAAAGTTTTATCAGGATTATGCAATTTCTAATGCAATTTCCATCATTTGAGTAAATGAGTTTTGACGTTCCTCAGCTGTAGTTGCTTCATCACGTAAAATGTGATCACTTACAGTGAAAATACCTAACGCTTTTTTACCTGCATAAGTTGCGTTTAAGTAAAGGCCAGCTGATTCCATTTCAATACCTAAAATTCCCATACGGTGCCATTGATCATTAAAAGTAGGGTCAGCATTGTAGAATGTATCTGATGAAAGCACATTACCAACGTGTGTAGTTGCACCTAGTTCATCAGCAGCTTTTTTAGCTTTTACCATTAAGTCGAAATCTCCAAGAGGAGCAAAGTGACCAGGAATATTGTATTGATCTACATAACTAGAATTTGTAGAAGCCCCTTGTGCAATAATAATATCGTATAAATTAACATCTTCTTGTAATGCACCACAAGAACCTACTCTGATAATTGTATCTACATCAAAAGTGTTATAAAGTTCATATGAGTATATTCCGATACTTGGAATCCCCATACCTGATCCCATTACAGAAACTTCTTTACCTTTGTATGTTCCAGTGTATCCGAACATATTTCGAACTTCGTTAAATTGTACTACATCTTCTAAATAGTTATCAGCAATATATTTTGCACGTAACGGGTCGCCTGGCATTAAAACAGTTTTAGCAATTTTAGTACCATTTGGTTGAATATGTGGTGTACCTTTTGTCATATATAATCTGCTCCTTCATTAAAAAAGAATATTTAATTTAAAGATAACATGAGAAGGGCTGATTTGCGAGGATAATAATGTTTGCACATGTTTTTGAGTTGAATTTGTGAAAATTCTTATTTAGGAGAATCTCTTATATTTTAGTAGGCTAAAATATTTGGTAAAATAGTAGACAAGAAGATAAAATAAATTAAGATAAATAGAAAAATTGGAGGCAATAATCCATGGATTACGCAAAATATATTGATCATACATTATTAAAACCAGATGCAACATTGGATCAAATTGATAAATTAATAGATGAAGCAAAAGAATATCATTTTAAATCTGTATGTATTAACCCGACATACGTTAAACATGCAGCTGAAGCTTTAAAAGATTCTGATGTATTGGTATGTACAGTAATTGGTTTCCCATTAGGTGCAAATACTTCAGCAACTAAAGCTTTTGAAGTTGAAGATGCTGTTAAGAATGGTGCCGACGAATTAGATATGATTATTAATATCGGAGCATTAAAGGATGGACGTTATGATGAAGTGAGAAAAGACATTGAAGCGGTTGTAAAAGCTTCAGGAGATCATACAGTTAAAGTGATTATTGAAACAGTATTATTAACTGACGAAGAAAAAAGAAAAGCTTCAGAAATTAGTAAAGAAGCAGGCGCTGATTTTGTTAAAACATCAACTGGTTTTGCAGGCGGCGGTGCCACTGTTGAAGACGTTAAGTTAATGAAAGAAGTAGTGGGCGATGATCTAGAAGTAAAAGCTTCTGGTGGCGTTCGTAATTTAGAAGACTTTAAAGCGATGATAGATGCAGGAGCAACACGTGTGGGAGCAAGTGCAGGAGTTCAAATTATTCAAGGATTAGAATCTGATTCAGACTATTAATAGAAATTATTCTAAAGTATACCTTTTCTTTTTTGAGAAGGTATACTTTTTTATTGCACAAAGAACAATATGAATATTTTAGGCTACTATATTGTACGCTTTATAAAACAGTGGTAATCTTAAAGAGATGTTAAATCAACAAAGGAGTTACAGCATGTATTTTACAACATTGACAGCAGAAGAATTTCAACAATTTACTAAAGAAAATTTTTCCACTACACGCAATATTCAAGGCATTTTCAATATAGAAACATAAATCAAAAGGATAGCCATTTAGTTGGAGTCAAAGATAGCAGTGATAATGTTATTGCAGCTTGTCTTTTAACTGAGGCAAGATGTTTAAGATATTTTAGATATTTCTATACTCACAGAGGCCCTGTAATGGATTATAGTGACATGAAATTAGTGAAATATTTTTTCGCCTCCCTTACTAAATATTTAAGAAAACTTAAATGTATTTATGTATTGGTAGACCCGTATCTACTTGAAAGCATTAGAGAGACAGACGGAGAAATTATAGATAAGTATAATAACAAGGTATTAATAAAAGAATTAGCAAAACTAGGCTATATTCATCAAGGATATTCAACAGGCTATTCTCAAATGAGCCAAATTAGATGGTTATCTGTTTTGGATTTAAAAGACAAAACGGAAACACAAATATTAAATGAGATGGACTATCAAACACGCAGAAATATTAAAAAAACATACGAAATGGGTGTGCAGGTCAGAACTTTATCTATAGATGAAACACCTGCATTTTTTGAATTATTCAGGATGGCAGAGGAAAAGCATGGGTTTAAATTTCGAGAATTAGAATACTTTAAACAAATGCAACATACCTATGGAAATCGTGCATTCTTAAAAATGGCTTATGTTGATCTACATAACTATTTAAATAAATTAAATGAGAAACAGAACGAGTTAGTCTCAGAGTTGAATAAAATTAATGCTAAATTAGAGGAAAGTCCTAATTCCAAAAAGACAAAAAGTAAATTGAATCAACTCAAACAACAAGAAGCGAGTAATAATCGTAAAATAAATGAAACGAAAGATTTAATAAAGACAAAAGGGGATACTTTAAATCTTGCGGCAGCATTATATTTGTACAACGAACATGAAGTTTATTATTTATCAAGTGGTTCTAACCCAGAATATAACCAATTCATGGGCGCTTATAGACTTCAATGGGAAATGATTAAATTTGCTAAAAAGAATCATATAGATCGTTATAATTTTTATGGTGTTACTGGAGATTTTTCTGATAACGCAGAGGATTATGGGGTACAAAGATTTAAAGAAGGTTTCAATGCATATATTGAAGAATATATTGGAGACTTTATAAAACCTGTACGCCCATTGATTTATAAATTATATCAACTCACTGAAAAAGCACGCCATAAATAAAAAAGTTGTATTATAAGAAGGATGAAATGCAACAATAATAGAATTTTAAAAAGACTGTTATTTAGATATCCTTTTTAATATAAATAGAGACTCCGATAATGAAATGATTTTTCACTACCGGAGTCTCTATTTATTTACTTATTATTAAACCACGTATTATTCACTGAAAATTTTATCCCATTGATCTCTTTTGTCTAAGAAATCTTGAGCAATTTCTTTCGCACCTTCTAGTGAGTGACTTGCTGCCCAACCACATTGAACTTCGTTGCATGCTGGTACTTCATCTGCTGCAAGAACATCTTTTAAAGTTGCTTCAATAATATTCAAAACATCTTCATAATCATCATGATTGATTAAAGATACATAAAATCCTGTTTGGCAACCCATAGGGCTTAAATCAACCACTTTATCAGTATGGTTTCTAATATTTTCAGCCATTAAATGTTCTAAAGAATGCAATCCTGGCATTTTCATGTGCTCTTTATTAGGTTGTTTGAAACGAATATCATATTTTTTAATTACATCGCCGTTTGCGCCTTCTACTGTTCCTGCTAAACGTACGAATGGTGCAACAACTTTAGTGTGGTCTAAATTGAAACTTTCAACGTTCATTTTTGGCATAACGTAAATCCTCCTCTAGTTCTTTGTATTAATTGTAACAAGCAAAAGGCACTTTTACAATTTGTATGGCTCAATTTTACGGTTTAAGTTGATAAGTTTACTCGGGATAAATTTATTAAATTTTCGAAAAAGTAATGACAAAGCCTAGAAAAAGCATTAAAATGTTTATTAATCGATTTTACTGATAAAGATATAATCATGAGATTGAAAGCTATAAACGAGAGTTCCCAGAATCTTTCAATGCTCAACAGATTTATAACTTTTGAATAAAGGGAGCTATGTGAAATGTCAGTTGAAACACAAGTTGAACAATTTATTAAAAATAAAGAGTCAGAATTTATAGATATTAGTCATAGAATTCATGAACGTCCGGAATTAGGAAACCAAGAAGTATTCGCTTCTGGTTTATTAATGCAAGAACTCACGAAATATGGATTTGAAATTGAACAAGATATTGCAGGACACCCAACTGGTTTTATTGCTGAATATAATAGTCATAAACCAGGCCCCACTATTGGCTTCCTTGCTGAATATGATGCATTGCCAGGTCTTGGACATGCATGCGGTCACAATGTTATTGGAACAACAAGTGTTTTAGCAGGTATCGCTTTGAAAGAAGTGATTGACGAAGTAGGAGGCAAAGTAGTTGTGCTCGGCTGTCCTGCAGAAGAGGGCGGCGAAAATGGAAGTGCCAAGGCAAGTTATGTTAAAGCAGGTGTCATTGATCAACTAGATGTTGCTTTAATGCTGCATCCAGGGAACGAAACGTATAAAACAATTAATACATTAGCAGTAGATGTATTAGATATTAAGTTTTACGGACGTAGTGCACATGCATCAGAAAATGCAGATGAGGCAATCAATGCATTAGATGCGATGATCAGTTTCTTTAATGGTATTGCACAACTTAGACAGCAAATTAAAAAGGGTGAACGTGTGCATGGTGTCATTTTAGATGGAGGCCAAGCTGCAAATATCATTCCTGATTTTACACATGCACGTTTTTATACGAGATCAAGAACAAGAAAAGATTTAGACTTTTTAACAAAACGTGTAGGTCAAATTGCACAAGGGGCAGCTGTACAAACAGGCTGTGATTATGAATGCAAACCTATTCAAAATGGTGTGAACGAATTTATTTTGACTCCTACATTAGATGAACTATTTGCTTATTATGCTAAAAAGTATGGAGAAGAAGTTAGTGAAGATGATTTTGGATATGGTTCAACAGATACAGGTAATGTCAGCCATGTGGTACCGACATTGCATGCGCATATTAAAATTGGACCAAGCAACTTAGTCGGGCATACTTATAAATTTAAAGAAGCTGCAGCGAGTGAGCATGGTGACAGCGCATTAATCAAAGGTGCAACAATTTTAACGCGTATGGCGCTAGATTTGATTTCTAATAACGAATTATTAAGAGAAATCAAAGAACAACATGTGCGCAAAGTGAAAAAAGCTTCACTGAAAGAATTCCGTAAGCATTCTGAACAGCCGAAAGTAACGTTAAGTGATTTATATGAGGACGATATTGTCTATACATCTCGACCTTCATATGTTTCAAATCCATGGTTGGAACCAGATGAACATCAATCTAACTTTTTAACTGGACGTGAATTATTAATCGCCAATAAAATGCCAGTTATTGTCCATGAAGCGAGTGTCACAGATAAACTCAAACAACTCTTTGATGAAGTAGGCAAAGAAGTACCTAATAATGTCTATAAGTTTCATAACCAAGCAAGTTATGAACATTTATTGCAATCATTAACAAAAGAAGATCACAAAAAAATCTATTTCCAATATGTGCATAGCGAAGATTTAGTAGCTAAAGAAGATTATGCGCTCGATAAAGATGTGTATGTTGCATTGAATAACAAAGCGCGTATACCTGAATGGACGGCTGGTAAATATCTGCCTAAACGTCAAATTGTAGAAATAGAAGAATTTGAAGCAGCTGTGCGAGATTGGGATTTCCCGCTTGTTTTGAAACCTGGTGATGATTTGCCGACAGCTGGTGGATATGGTGTGATGATTTGTTATAACGAAGAAGATTTAGACAAAGCCATCAAAAGAATTAATAATGCAGTTGAAGAGACAGACACAATTATTATTGAACAAAAAATCGAGGCAATTGCCAACTACTGTGTTCAGTTTGCTTATTCTGAACAATTAGGTTTGAAATATTTAGGTACAACTGAACAGTTAACGAATAAATATGGTTTCTATAATGGTAACCAAAGCGTGCCAGTTGATGAAGTACCGCAAGCTGTCATTGAAGCGGGTAGAGAAATCATGGAAATCGGTATTGATAAAGGTTTCTATGGTGTTGGCGGTTTTGATTTGCTGTTTGATAAATATGGAGATGTTTATGCAATTGATTTGAACTTCCGTCAAAATGGTTCAACAAGTATGTTGTTGTTGGATGATGAATTATCTGGTGCTAACCATAAATTTTATAGTTACTTCGCAAATGGTGACAATACAAAATTTTTCCGTACGATAATGAAGTATGTACGACAAGGTAAAATTTATCCATTGTCTTATTATGACGGAGATTGGTATGGTAAGAATAAAGTGAATTCTCGCTTTGCTTGTATCTGGCATGGCAGCAGTCGTGAAGAAGTTGAACTCAATGAACGTGCATTCTTAAAAGAATTAGAATAATGAAGAATATTAATAAACCAGCAGTTTATTCTGTTGGTTTATTTAGTTATATTCAATAATGTTACATTGACTGATATGAGATATTATCATATATTTGGGATGATAAACAACAATAGAGAAAGTGGGTTTGTTATGGATTATAAACACGAATCATTTTTTAAGGATTTACTTGTAAATGAAACTTACTATATTGCTATCAAGGACAAGAAAATGGTAAGAAAAGAAGTAGATGGCAAAAATTATCCTTGCTTTTGGACTGAGAAAAGCTTAGCAGAAGAGTTTTTTAAAGATAATCATCAAAGTTATGATAAAATTATTTCACGCGACATCGATCGTTTTGTAACAAGTGAAATGGATGATTTATTCGATAAAGGCGATGAAGTACTTGTTAATGTTACGGATACTGTAAAAGGTCATTTTATTGATATTTATGAATTCACAAAAGAATTAATGACTGAACTTGATCGTATTCGTACTGTAGAGTTTTCACGTATTACAGCAAGCACTGATGAAGTCTATGGATTAACAGACAAAGGCAGTAAGCATTTTATTATCATCAGTGAAAATGGTGAAAGCAAGCCGAATATCATGCCAGTATGGAGTGATTACAAATCTGCTGAAAAAGTACGCGACGAAGATTTTGAAGAATGCGAAGTTCGCGAAGTAGAAGGTGAAGTTTTCAGCGACTGGTTAGAAAAATTGAGAGACAATGATGAAGGTGTAGGAATTAATCTCAAACCTGGCGTTGTTGGTACAATAGTTTCTGCGCAAACTTTAAAAAATGAACTTTCATATTAAAAGAAAAATCCGCAACCTGATTATAGGTCGCGGATTTTTTTACTCAGCCCCTAAATAGACACTACCGAGTGCACCTGAAAAGGCGCCGTGTTCGATATAGAATGGTTTGAATCCGCGTAAAACTGTATAGTCTTCTACTACTTTGCGGAGAAGCGGATTGTTATTAAATGAAGAACCGATATATACTACGTTTTCAGTATCGAATTCACGTGCTAGCGTAATCGCCATTGTTGTTACAACTTCGCCGACAACACCCATTACAGAAGCTAATTTATCAGCTGCAGATAGTTCTTTATCTAAGTTATGCAGAACATGTCCGAAGTTAGAAGCTGTTAAATCTCCAGGAATTGGAGGTTCACTGTTTTTATAAATATGTTTGACTTTCAAGTCAATAAATTCTCTATCACCTTGTTGTGCTGTATCAGTAAGTTCAGTATAGTCTGAAAGGCCAGATAACAGGTAACCTAAGCCTTGAATCATCCCACCGCCGGCACCAATACCGCCTACACGTTTTTGTGATTTACCATCAGAAAAGTGTAATGACGTACCGGTTCCGACATTCGCAAAAATATAATTATCTAAGAAATGTCCCTGTTCTTCTAATAAAACCTCAAGTCCTTTAGAAGAAGCATCAAATTCCACAAATTCTTGTGAAGGAAAGTTTAATTGACTTTGTATTAATTTAGCTTTACCACCCGTTAAAGTTACATTAGTACACGTTTGATTGTTCAACCAATCTACTACTTTATCTAAATTTGAAGAAAGTTCAGTGCGGAATGTACGTTCACCATTATTGATTTCTACAATTTTAATTAAAGTCCCGCCAGCATCAATACCGATTTTCATAAATTTCACCTCATAAGTATGTATATCTCATAATCATTAATAGTATAATCAAATGGAAAAGAAAAAACAAAGTTAAGGGGGATAAATAATGCAATTAAGTCCTTATATTATCGTAAATGATGTTAAAAAAGCAGCTGATTTTTATAATTCCATATTTGGTGGAGAAATTATCATACTCAATCAGCAAAAAGATAAAATTTTGCATGCTGAAGTTCAAATCAATGAAAGCACTGTTATACATCTATCGAGTAACTATGGAAAACCATTCAGTAATGATAACGTAAATTTAATTCTGACTTTTGATAATTTAGAAGAAGAGCAACGTGTGTATCATGCTTTAAGTGATAATGGGGATCCGCATATGCCGCTTGCTAAAACATTCTTTAATTCGATGCACGGCCAAGTTAAAGATCAGTTTGGTATTAACTGGCTGATGAACTGTTTCTTAAAATGAAAATAGGGTACTTTCAACACAAACAGATTAACGAATGTGAAGACTAAAAGAAATGACTAGGGGATAATTAAATGAAACACAGAAAACAATATGACGATATTACCATCCAGCCATACGAACAAAAGTATTATCATAATGTTTTAGAATTTGAACTATCAGAACGCCAACAAATATATTCATCTCTACCCATACAAGTGTTGGAAGATGCTTTAGAGGATGAGGACCGTATTGCGAATATCGCAATTAATAAAGATAAAGAAGTGATTGGTTTTTTTGTCTTACACCAATATTATCAACATGAAGGGTATGATACACCTGAAAATGTAGTGTATATTCGTTCATTATCAGTTAATGAAAAATTCCAAGGAAATGGATATGGTACTAAAATTATGATGAACCTTCCAGATTATGTGCAATCACTTTATAGCGATTTCAATCATCTCTATTTAGTTGTAGATGCAGAAAATCAGGCCGCTTGGAATGTATATGAACGCGCAGGTTTTATGCATGCAGCTACGAAAGAAGAAGGGCCGATCGGAAAAGAACGTCTTTATTATTTAGATTTAGATTCAAAGTATGTATCATCCTTAAAACTGATTGCGCCAGAAGCGCAACCTGATAAGGAAATAGATACTGTGAATCTTGTTCTTGATGGTGAAAAAGTAGGTTTTATTGCTTTGCAAGCAACAAATAGCAGAATGCATATACGTGGTATAGAGGTGTACGAACAATTTCGTAATCAAGGTATTGCTGAAAGTGCATTGCGTCAGCTTGCAACATATGTAAGAAAAAATTATCCTACGATTAATGCATTAGATATTATTCTATTTGGAGAACATAATGAGTTGAAGCCGTTATGCATGAATAGTAATTTTGTCGAAACACTCCAAACGAACGACTATGTGAAATATGAAAAATATATTGTCTATTAAGAGAAAGTAATGCAATGCCATTGCGAAAAGCGATATTGTCATTTATAATTTAATTTTGTTAACATGGATATCAAGAAATTTTATGAATAGACTGATAAAGAAAGCCTTTGAAAGGAAGTTATTAAATAATGAAAATTCAAGACTACACAAAAGAAATGGTAGACGAAAAATCATTTATCGATATGGCTCATACGTTATTAGAAGAAAAAGGCACTACAATGAACTTGTATGATATTATTGATGAATTTAAAGCATTAGGTCATTATGAAGATGATGAACATTTAGAAAACCGTATTGTTCAATTCTATACTGACTTAAATACTGATGGCCGCTTCCTTAATGTTGGAGAAAACAACTGGGGATTACGTGATTGGTATTCAGTAGACGATATTGAAGAAAAAATCGCACCGACAATCCAAAAATTCGACATCTTAGATGAAGATGACGAAGAAGATAAAAATCTTAAACTTCTTGGTGAAGAAGAGGAAGAAATCGATGACCAAGAAACAGCAGAAGCAGATGCTGAAGACGACGATGAAGATTTAGATGATCCTCAAGACGAAGAGGAAATCAACGATTCTGATATCGTTATCGAAGAAGACAAAGATGAAATGGATGAAGCGGAACAATTATTCGAAGAAGAAGAAGACTTCAACGATGATCCGGACGACGATAAAATTTAATTGACTTTTTCTGTAAAAATGATAAAATTTTATTCGGGCTCCTTTAATTAGGACAACGTGTATAAACCATACGCTCCCCCTTTACATGTGATGTGAGAGGGAGCGTTTTTTAATTTTTTTAAACAGGTGAATCAGCAATTAAGACAGAAATATCGGATAGGTATTGTCTTAAGATAAAAAGAAGCATAGACAAATATATAAGTAAATTAATTTGTGATTAATAGTAGGAGGATATAAAAACATGACTAAGTTCATTTTTGTAACTGGTGGGGTTGTTTCCTCATTAGGTAAAGGGATTACTGCAGCGTCTTTAGGCAGATTATTAAAAGACAGAGGTCTTTCTGTCACTATTCAAAAATTCGACCCATATTTGAATGTGGATCCAGGTACAATGAGTCCTTATCAACACGGTGAAGTTTTCGTAACAGATGATGGCGCGGAAACAGATTTAGACTTAGGCCACTATGAACGTTTTATCGATATTAACTTAAATAAATATTCAAACGTTACAGCAGGGAAAGTTTATTCTCATGTATTGAAAAAAGAACGTCGCGGCGACTACTTAGGTGGTACTGTTCAAGTAATTCCGCACATTACAAATGAAATCAAAGAACGTTTATTATTAGCAGGTGAAAGTACAAATGCTGATGTTGTTATTACTGAAATCGGCGGTACAACTGGTGACATTGAATCTTTACCATTTATTGAAGCCATTCGCCAAATTCGCAGTGACTTAAGTCGAGAAAATGTAATGTATATCCATTGTACGTTGTTGCCATTTATTAAAGCAGCAGGTGAAATGAAAACAAAACCTACACAACACAGTGTTAAAGAATTACGTGGTTTAGGTATTCAACCAGACTTAATCGTTGTCAGAACTGAATATGAAATGACACAAGATTTAAAAGATAAAATTGCGTTATTCTGTGATATTCCAGAACAAAATGTAATTGAATGCCGTGATGCAGAATCACTTTACGAAATTCCATTACAATTAAGCAAACAACATATGGATGACCTGGTTATTAAACGTTTAGATTTAAACGCAAAATATGATACACAATTAGATGAATGGAAACATTTATTAGATGTTGTAAATCATCTTGATGGTGAAATTACAATTGGCCTAGTCGGTAAATATGTAAGCTTGCAGGATGCTTATTTATCAGTGGTTGAAGCATTGAAACATGCAGGATACCCGCTTCACAAAGACATCAACGTCAAATGGATCGATTCAAGTGAAGTGACAGATGAAAACGCTGCAGAATTCTTGAAAGACGTAGATGGTATTTTAGTACCAGGCGGTTTCGGATACCGTGCAAGTGAAGGTAAAATTTCAGCTATCCGATATGCACGTGAAAACAATGTACCTTACTTCGGTATTTGTTTAGGTATGCAATTAGCAACAGTAGAATTTGCGCGTAATGTACTTGGTTTAGAAGGTGCACATTCAGCTGAACTTGATCCAGAAACACCGTATCCAGTGATTGACTTGCTTCCTGAGCAAAAAGACATTGAAGATCTAGGCGGTACTTTACGTTTAGGTTTATATCCAAGTGAAGTTAAAGAAGGCACATTGGCATATGATATTTACGGTAAAAAAGAAATCGAAGAAAGACATCGTCACCGTTATGAATTCAACAATGACTATCGTGAACAAATGGAAGACAACGGATTGGTATTCTCAGGTGTCAGCCCAGACGGCCGCCGTATTGAAATGGTTGAATTACCGAAAAATGATTTCTTCTTTGCATGTCAATTCCATCCAGAATTCTTATCACGTCCAAATCGTCCGCAACCAATTTTCAAAGCCTTTATCGAAGCAGCTAATAAATACAAAGAAGCTAAAGAAAATAAATAATTAGACATATAAAAACGCATCTCCATTCAAAATAGGAGATGCGTTTATTTATGCATTTGGATCTAAGTCTAAGTCACGTATCATTTCAATCATTTGAGTATAAATCTCATAATAGATATAACTCAATGCCATTGGATGAGGTTGAACGACTTTGTCATAATCCTCTGTATAGACAATAGGACGAGGAGTATTTAAGTTAATATAATGCAATAAATGATCTGGGATTTCTACTTCTTTATTTTTATTGCAAATCAATACGAAATCAACATCTAAATCAATCAGAGCCTGTGTATCATGTTGCACTGCTTCAGTGTAAAAAGGTGCAAACAGCAATACACGATCTGTAGTATCTAGGTCATTAAAATTATCTAAGTCAGATAATAAACGACTCGATTCTAATTTTTCATGACTTTGTGTTATATAGGTTTCGAAAAATTTTAAATCATCATATCCTCTGACATAGACATTTCCTTCGCCGCCGATTGCTTGAATTAAACATTGAGCTGCCATTTGTATGTCTAAAGCTTGATTGTTGATACGATTGAAAATACCAGTAAGTTGGGTTTGTAGTATATTTGCCATGAGTTCCTCCACTATTTAATCTCTCCATTATATTTTAAAGTAGAAAATAATGTAATTCAATCTTCTGAATGATGTATAATCACCTAGAAATTTGGGGTAGTGTATTACAACACATTGCTTTAAAAAGAGTAATGGTTTGAAAGTGAAAGCGATATAAAAATTGAATACGTTTTCATTTGAAAATTCACACAAATTTATCAATTAAAACCGCTTACATTGTTTTTTGCAATGCATTTAAGGGGTTATTTTGATATACTTAAAGTGTAAAAATCACGTGCGCGACGCACTCAAGGAGGAACTTTCATGCCTTTAGTTTCAATGAAAGAAATGTTAATCGATGCGAAAGAAAAAGGTTATGCTGTTGGTCAATATAACCTGAACAACCTAGAATTCACTCAAGCAATTCTAGAAGCTTCACAAGAACAAAATGCACCAGTTATCTTAGGTGTATCAGAAGGTGCAGCTCGTTATATGAGCGGTTTCTACACTGTAGTAAAAATGGTTGAAGGATTATTACACGACCTTAAAATTACAGTACCAGTTGCAATTCACTTAGATCACGGTTCAAGCTTCGAAAAATGTAAAGAAGCAATTGATGCTGGTTTCACATCAGTAATGATTGATGCTTCTCACAGCCCATTTGAAGAAAACATCGAAACTACTAAAAAAGTAGTTGAATATGCTCATGAACGCGGTGTTTCTGTAGAAGCTGAATTAGGTACTGTAGGTGGACAAGAAGACGACGTTGTAGCTGACGGCGTTATTTATGCAGATCCTAAAGAGTGTCAAGAATTGGTTGAAAAAACTGGAATCGATACATTAGCTCCAGCATTAGGTTCTGTTCACGGTCCTTACAAAGGTGAACCAAACTTAGGTTTCAAAGAAATGGAAGAAATCGGAGAATCAACTGGTTTACCATTAGTATTACATGGTGGTACTGGTATCCCAACTAAAGATATCCAAAAATCTATTTCTTTAGGTACAGCTAAAATCAATGTTAATACTGAAAACCAAATTGCTTCTGCTAAAGCAGTTCGTGAAGTGTTAAACAACGATAAAGAAGTTTACGATCCTCGTAAATATTTAGGACCAGCTCGTGAAGCTATCAAAGCTACTGTAACTGGCAAAATTAAAGAGTTTGGTACTTCTAACCGCGCTTAATCAACTTAGGCATTTTAATCAAGAGAGCATCTTTAGAAGGTGCTCTTTTTTCGTGCGTCGCAATAAGGAAGATTAAAAAGGTTGAAGTACTGCTATAAAAATATAAAATACAATTAGAGTAATTTCGCAACCAAATTACAATTGTTTTCTAGTGAAATAATTTTACAGTTCTAATGTGCTTTATGCTATAATGTCTAAAGTGATTTAAGCAATAAACTACGAGAATTTATATGTATGTTCAAACCTAAATATCATAAGGTACATAATTTATATTGAAGAAAACTTTTAATATAAATTATATGAGATAGTTTTATCACGGAAACTAATATTTTTACGAAGTGATAATACTATAACTCATATTTTTATATTATAATCAAATAGAGCGATTACAAATAGAAACTATCGGATTGAATAAATCGGAAAATGACCAATAGAAAAGTCATTGAAGGTGGGGTAAGTGTTTATTATTTTTGATAACCACTTGTAAAAAGAAGGATTAAAGATTGAATGAAAAAGGAGAACAAAGGATGGCTCAAGAAGTAATAAAAATCAGAGGCGGGCAGCCATTAAATGGAAAAATTAAAATCAACGGTGCTAAAAATAGTGCGGTTGCTATTATTCCTGCAGCATTATTAGCAGAAGATGTTGTGACATTGGAAGGTCTGCCGCAAATCTCAGATGTTGAAACATTGGTAAGTTTATTAGGAGATTTAAATATTAAAACTGACTTGGATCATACAAATTTGACTGTAGATCCTACAGAAATTAAAAATGCTTCCTTACCAAATCACAAAGTAGAGTCATTGAGAGCGTCATATTATATGATGGGTGCAATGCTTGGACGTTTTAAAAAATGTGTGATTGGTTTGCCGGGCGGTTGTCCATTAGGACCAAGACCAATTGATCAACATATCAAAGGGTTTAAAGCGTTAGGTGCTAAAATCGATGAATCAAGCCCGACTTCTATGAAGATTGAAGCAGACGAATTAAAAGGTGCAAATATCTTCTTAGATATGGTAAGTGTTGGTGCAACAATCAATATTATGCTGGCTGCAGTAAGAGCAGAAGGTCAGACTGTGATTGAAAATGCTGCGAAAGAACCTGAAGTTGTGGATGTTGCTACGTTCTTAACAGGAATGGGTGCCAAAATTAAAGGTGCAGGTACGAGCACAATCAAAATTACTGGTGTACAGCATTTACATGGTGTTTCTCATCAAATTATTCCAGATCGTATTGAAGCGGGTACTTATATGTGTATGGCTGCTGCATGCGGTACTGAAGTCGAATTAGAGAATATTATTCCTAAACACATTGAACCTTTGACTGTTAAACTTCGTGAATTAGGTGCAGATGTTGAAATGAATGATGACAGCGCGATTATAAGAAGTAAGAAACCATATGAAAGCGTGAATATCAAAACATTAGTATATCCAGGTTTTGCGACGGACTTACAACAGCCTATTACACCATTATTGTTCTTAGCAGATGGACCTTCATTTGTGACAGATACAATTTATCCTGAGCGTTTTAAACATATTGATGAACTTCAAAAAATGGGCGGCAATATTCATGTAGATCAAGGAACAGCTACAATTAAACCTTCTCAATTGCATGGTGCTGCTGTATATGCAAGTGACTTGCGTGCAGGTGCTTGTTTGATGGTTGCCGGTTTGATTGCTGAAGGTGTCACTACAATTTATAATGTGAACCATATTTATAGAGGTTACACAAATATTGTGGAAAACTTAAAATCACTTGGTGCAGATATTTGGAGTGAAAAACTCTAAAATTTGTGATATACTTTGTATACTAAAACTAATCATGATTGTAAATCATGGAGAGGTGATTTAAATGGAAGTATGTCCTTATTTAGAAGAAACATTTAAAGTCATCGGCAGAAGTTGGAATGGATTAATTATTAACTATCTTTCAAGATGTCCCGAAAGTTCAGCACATTTCAGTGATATGAAAAAAGATTTGAAACCAATTACGCCACGTGCGTTAAGTTTAAAATTAACTGAATTGATGGATTGGGATTTAGTTGATAAAAATATCATTTCAAAAGCACCGCTCTCAATTGTTTATCAACTTACTGAGAAAGGCGAAGCTTTGGCTGAAGCTTTAAAACCGATGGAAGAATGGGCTCAAAAATATGTAGAACTTGAAAATAATCAAGCAGAAGTATAAATAACAAACAGTATGTTCATTATTTGAATGTACTGTTTTTTTGTTTTGAGCAGATTCGTTTAAAAATCACAAATTACGGTTAAAATATACAATATAAGTCGTATTTTCTAAGGAGTGACTATAATTGAGAATTCAAACTAAACAATATATCAATGGCGAATGGGTGGACAGTGCAAGTGGTGAAACACTTGATGTTATTAACCCAGCTAATGAAGAAGTATTAGGTAAAATTGCAAAAGGCAATAAAGAAGATGTAGATAAAGCAGTAGATGCTGCAAATGATGTTTACCTTGAATTCCGTCACAGTAGTGTAGAATTTAGAAGAGATTTATTAGATAAAATCGTACAAGAGTATAAAAATAGAAAAGATGATATTGTAGAAGCAATTACAGATGAATTAGGTTCACCGCTTGAAGTTTCTAAGAATGTGCATTACGAAATGGGTCTTGCGCACTTTACTGAGGCAAGAGATGCATTAGATAACTTCGAATTTGAAGAAAAACGCGGTGATGACTTAGTTGTGAAAGAAGCGATTGGTGTAGCAGGTTTAATTACACCTTGGAACTTCCCAACAAACCAAACATCTTTAAAATTAGCAGCTGCGTTTGCAGCAGGCTCTCCAGTTGTGTTGAAACCTTCTGAAATGACACCATTTGCTGCAATTATTTTAGCAGAAATCTTTGACAAAGTCGGCGTACCAAAAGGTGTGTTCAACTTAGTAAATGGTGATGGCGAAGGTGTCGGCAATCCATTAAGTGAAAATCCAAAAGTACGTATGATGTCATTTACTGGTTCCGGCCCGACTGGTGCTAAAATCATGAAAAAAGCTGCGGATGACTTCAAGAAAGTATCATTAGAATTAGGTGGTAAATCTCCTTATATTATTCTTGATGATTCAGATATTGATGGTGCGGCTGAAGCGGCAGTAGGTAAAGTCTATAACAATACGGGTCAAGTTTGTACAGCAGGTACACGTACAATTGTTCCTGAATCTATGAAAGATGACTTTATCAAAGCAGCTAAAGAAAAAATGAGCCAAGTTAAAGTAGGCGACCCTAGAGAAAAAGGTGTTCAAATGGGCCCTATTATCAGTAAAAAACAATTTGATCAAGTTGAAGACTATATTCAAAAAGGTATCGATGAAGGTGCTGAACTTGTATTAGGCGGTGTCGGCAAACCTGAAGGATTAGAAAAAGGTTATTTTGCTAAACCAACTATCTTTGCTAATGTGACAAATGATATGACAATTGCACAAGAAGAAATCTTCGGTCCTGTAATGTCAATTATCACTTACAAAGACTTAAATGAAGCAATTAAAATCGCAAATGACACTAAATATGGTCTTGCTGGCTATGTTTATGGTAAAGACTTGAATACTTTAAGAAAAGTAGCACGTGAAATTGAAGCAGGCACAATCGAAATCAATGAAGCTGGTCGTAAACCAGACTTACCATTCGGCGGTTATAAACAATCAGGTCTTGGCCGTGAATGGGGTGACTACGGAATTGAAGAATTCCTAGAAATTAAATCAATCGCAGGTTATTATGAATAATTAATAAATCAATTTAATAGATGTTTTAAGTTCTGAACCAGGGATTAATTCCCTGGTTTTTATTATTTTAAGAAAAATTCAACCGATGTATCAGTTAATATTATTATTTGAACAGATTGATTTTGTAATTAAAATCAAAATTTGCTATAGTAAGTCTAGTATAATTACTTGCTCACGAGTAATTAATCCGAATCTATAATGAAATGAGTGTCAATCATGACTGAAAGAGTGCGTACATCTCCTCAATATGAGTCTTTTCATGAGTTGTACAAGAACAATACAACGAAAGTTTTAACTGAAAAGGCTAAAGCGTTGAAATTAACAAATTATAGTAAATTAAATAAAAAAGAATTAGTTTTAGCCATCATGGAAGCACAGATGGAAAAAGATGGTAATTATTATATGGAAGGTATCTTAGATGATATTCAGCCGGATGGATACGGTTTTTTAAGAACAGTCAACTATTCTAAAGGTGAAAAAGATATCTATATTTCAGCCAGCCAAATTCGACGCTTTGAAATTAAACTGGGTGACAAAGTCACTGGTAAAGTAAGAAAACCTAAGGACAATGAAAAATACTATGGTTTGCTTCAAGTTGATTTCGTCAACGATCATAATGCTGAGGAAGTAAAGAAAAGACCCCACTTCCAAGCTCTAACTCCACTTTATCCCGAAGAAAGAATCAAATTAGAAACAGAACCCACTAATTATTCAACAAGAATTATGGATTTAGTTGCGCCAATCGGTTTAGGTCAACGTGGATTGATTGTAGCACCTCCAAAAGCAGGTAAAACATCATTATTAAAAGAAATTGCAAATGCAATTACAACAAATAAACCTGATGCTAAATTATTTATCCTCTTAGTAGGAGAACGTCCTGAAGAGGTTACAGACATTGAACGCTCAAGCGAAGATGCTGAAGTAGTACACTCAACATTTGATGAACCGCCGCAACACCATGTTAAAGTTGCTGAATTACTATTAGAACGTGCGAAACGTTTAGTTGAAATTGGTGAGGATGTCATTATTTTAATGGATTCTATTACACGTTTAGCACGTGCTTATAACTTAGTCATTCCACCAAGTGGTCGTACATTATCAGGCGGTTTAGATCCTGCTTCACTGTACAAACCTAAAAACTTTTTCGGTGCTGCTAGAAATATTGAAGCTGGCGGAAGCTTGACTATTCTTGCTACAGCGTTGGTAGATACAGGTTCTAGAATGGACGATGTCATTTATGAAGAGTTTAAAGGTACGGGTAACATGGAATTGCACCTTGACCGAAAACTTTCTGAACGCCGTATTTTCCCAGCAATTGATATCGCTAGAAGTTCTACACGTAAAGAAGAATTATTGGTGGATAAAAAAGAATTAGACAGTCTATGGCAATTACGTAATATGTTCCGTGATACAACTGACTTTACTGAACGTTTTATTCGTAAATTGAAAAAATCAAAAACAAACAAAGAGTTTTTCGAACAATTACAGGATGCAGCTATAGAAAGTAAGAAAACAGGCAAGCCGATTATCTAATAATTTCTTTTAGAAGAATTTGAGAATGGGTTGCAATTTATACTGCTACCAATTATAATTACTAAGTATTGGGTAAAAACTCACAAATAACTCTGTTCCAGATGGTTCAGGGCAAAGGAGCTGAAATAATAATGAGACAAGGAATTCATCCTGAATACCACAAAGTTATTTTCTTAGATACAACAACTAACTTTAAATTTTTAAGTGGTTCAACTAAAACATCATCAGAAACTATGGAATGGGAAGACGGTAACGAATATCCAGTAATTCGTTTAGATATCTCTTCTGATTCACATCCATTCTACACTGGTCGTCAAAAATTCGCTGCTGCGGATGGCCGTGTTGAACGTTTCAACAAAAAATTTGGTCTTAAATCATCAAATGATAACGAATAATTTAGAATTTCGAAACTCCCGCTTTGGCGGGAGTTTTTTTATTTTGTCTCATTTAAGTTGAAATTAGGTACGCTATCAAAATTAAAAATATGATATAATGAGATGATTTTGATTTGAAAAGGAAGGAAAAGCATAATGTACGAAACTTATCATTCCGGATGGATTGAATGTATCACAGGCAGTATGTTCAGCGGAAAATCTGAAGAACTGATTCGCAGATTAAAGCGGGGCATTTTTGCGAAACAAAAAGTGGTAGTATTCAAACCTACAATAGACGATCGTTACCATAAAGAAAAAGTGGTATCTCATAATGGCAATGCAATTGAAGCAATCAATATCCAAAAAGCTGAAGAGATTCTAGAACATGACTTAACTCAAGTAGATGTTATTGGAATTGATGAAGTTCAATTTTTTGAAAATAAAATCGTAGAAATTGCTCAAGATTTAGCAGAACAAGGCCACCGTGTCATTGTTGCAGGACTAGACATGGATTTTAAAGGCAGACCTTTTGAACCTATGCCGCAACTTTTGGCAGTGAGTGAACTTGTTACAAAGCTCCAAGCAGTTTGTGCTGTATGCGGTGCACCGGCCAGCAGAACACAGCGTCTTATTAATGGCAGACCTGCAAAAGCTGATGACCCTGTTATTATGGTTGGAGCAGATGAGAGTTATGAACCAAGATGCCGAGCGCACCATATTGTAGCGCCGAGTGAATCTGAGAAGGAGGAATTGTGATGTTTGACCAGTTAGATATTGTTGAAGAACGTTATGAACAATTAAATGAATTACTAAGTGATCCAGATGTAGTGAGTGATTCGAATAAACTTCGTGAATATTCTAAAGAACAATCTGATTTACAAAAGACTGTAGATGTTTATCGTCAATATAAACAAAACAAAGAAGATATTGATGAAATCGTAGAAATGCTGTCTGAAACATCAGATAAAGAAGAAGTAGATATGTTGAAAGCTGACATGAATGAACTCAAAGATACATTGCCAGGTTTAGAGGAAGAGTTGAAAATGCTGCTTATCCCTAAAGACCCTAATGATGACAAAAACGTTGTGGTTGAAATCAGAGCGGCTGCCGGCGGTGACGAAGCTGCTATCTTTGCTGGAGATTTATATCGTATGTACACACGTTTCAGTGAAGGACTTGGTTATAAAACAGAAGTGATTGAAATGAACGATAGCGACCATGGCGGATTTAAAGAGATCAGTTTCACAATTAATGGACAAGGTGCTTATTCTAAATTGAAATATGAAAACGGAGCTCACCGTGTGCAACGTGTGCCAGAAACTGAATCTGGCGGCCGTATTCATACTTCTACAGCAACAGTTGCTGTATTGCCTGAAGCAGAAGACGTAGAAGTGGATATTAAAGATGCAGATTTAAAAATCGAAACATATCGTTCAAGTGGTGCCGGTGGACAGCACGTCAATACAACTGACTCAGCTGTACGTATTACCCACTTGCCGACTGGTATTATTGCGACTTCTTCTGAAAAATCTCAAATTCAAAACCGTGAAAAAGCTTTAAAAGTATTAAAAGCACGTGTTTATGATATGAAATTGCAAGAAGAACAAGAAAAATATGATTCAGAACGTAAATCTGCAGTAGGTACTGGAGATCGTTCAGAACGTATTCGTACGTATAACTATCCTCAAAACCGTGTAACAGATCACCGTATCGGTTTAACAATTCAAAAGCTTGATCAAATTGTTGAAGGTAAATTAGATGAAATCATTGATGCTTTAACAATGTCTGAACAAACTGAGAAATTGAAAGAATTGAATAACGTTGACCTATAGGGAAGCTGTGCGGAAAGCTTCAGAAGAAGCAGTTGCCAAGGGCTTTGAGCCTAAACGTGCAGAATGGCTGCTGATGGATTTATTCGACTGGTCATTTACAGATTATGTCATGAAAAGAGAAGAAAAGGTTTCAGATGATGAGTTGAAACGTTTTAATGATGCTGTGGACCGTATGCTTTCAGGCGAACCGATTCAATACATTACAGGATTTCAAACTTTTTTAGGCGAGAAATTCACTGTAGATTATCGTTGTTTGATTCCGCGCCCTGAAACAGAAGAAGTATTGATGCATTTTATAGAACGTTGTCAACAAGGTGATGTTGTAGCAGATATCGGAACAGGAAGCGGTATTATAGCTGTGATGTTGAAACAATTACGTCCTGATTTGAAAGTATATGCCACAGATTTGTACGATGGACCTTTACAAATAGCTCAACAAAATGCAGATGCACACCATACAGAAATTACTTTTTTAAAAGGCAATGCTTTAGAGCCGTTAGTTGAAAACAATATTCGTTTAGATGGACTGATTTCAAATCCGCCTTATATTGATTTTGCAGATGCTTCAGAAATGACAGAAACAGTTTTAGATTATGAACCGCATCAAGCATTGTTTGCGGAAAATCATGGCTTAGCGATTTATGCTGCTATCATTGAACAGCTCCCATTCGTAATGCAGAACGGGGCAATCGTAGTATTTGAAATCGGTTTTGAACAAGGGCCGACATTGAAAAGAATGATAGAAGAAAAATATCCTCATATTGAGGTTGAGGTAATTGCAGATATCAACGGTAATGATCGTATCGTATCATTTCAATGGAAATCTGTATAAAAAGTTATGGAGAGTTGGGAATGTTATTAAATTCCTGATTCTCGCATAACTTTTTCTTTTGCTTTAAAATAATGATGAAAGGACGTGTCATATGATGCAGACAAAAATATGGGATTTACGCGGAGAGGTTGATTCACCGAATGCAAAAGCAGCAATAGAAGAAATTGCTGAAGTATATCGTGAAGGCGAGTTAGTCGCAATCCCGACAGAAACAGTCTATGGATTAGGTGCTAATGCTAAAGATGATGCAACTGTTAAAAAAATCTATGAAGCAAAAGGCCGTCCGTCAGATAATCCATTAATTGTACATATTTATGATGAAGCGCAAATGGATGATTTTATTACTGAGATTCCTGAAAAAGCTCAACAATTGATGGATGTGTTTTGGCCAGGACCTATTTCATTTATTTTGCCACTAAAAGAAGGATTTTTATGCAAAAGAGTGTCGGGCGGTTTATCGTCTATTGCTGTCAGAATGCCGAGTCATCCGGTTGGACGTGCTATTTTGAAGGCAGTACGATTGCCGATTGCAGCACCAAGCGCAAATTTAAGCGGGCGCCCATCACCAACAACATTTGAACATGTTAATCATGATTTGAATGGCAAAGTAGCAGGTATTGTCAATGGCGACCAAAGTGAAGAGGGTTTGGAAAGTACAGTGTTGGATTGTACGCAGTACCCATTCAGAATAGCACGTCCGGGTGCCATTACAGCTGAAATGATTGAACAAGTGATTCCTGGAAGTATAGATACTGACTCTGTGTTAAATACAGACAAACCAATTGCACCTGGTATGAAATATAAACACTATTCTCCGGATACACCAGTAGCGATGCTGACAAATTTAAATACAGCAATTACATCTCAGAATAATTGGGAAAGTACTTTGTTTGCTGTACCGGCTACGTTAAGAAAATATATTCCTGAAAATGCTGTATACCGAGAATTAAGTGTAGATGAAACAGATTTAAAAAATGCCAATCATAATTTGTATCAAATACTGCATGAATTAGATACAGATACAAATATCGAACAAGGTTATATATTCAAATTTGATAAAACGGATGAAAGCAATGCATTTCTTAATCGTTTAGAAAAAGCAACTGGAAATCAAATAGTAGGAGCAGAACAGTTATGAAAATAATTTTTGTCTGTACAGGCAATACATGCCGCAGTCCAATGGCAGAAAGTATTGCAAAAAAACTTTTGCCTGAACATACAATTGAATCACGCGGTTTATTTGCAATGGATGGACAAGCAACTTCTATCTATACAGAAGAAATTTTAGAACAAGAAAATTTTGATGCTCCAACATTGGCACAACAATGGCGTGATACAGATACTGATGCAGATTTAATTTTGACAATGACAACAAGTCATAAGCAGCAACTTGAAATGATGTATCCGGAAACATTACCTATTTATACGTTATATGAATATGCTGAACAAGACGGCGAAGTTTCAGATCCTATCGGCGGTAATTATTCAGATTACCAAAATGTGTATAAGGAATTGTATTATTTAATCACAGAATTGAAACATCGTATCGAGTTTCTATGAATAATTAGTATAAGTTAAGGTACAAATGCGTTATAATATTCCCATAAAGCATCGTTTGCTTATATTAGAAATAAGTTAGTAAGAAAAGTTGATTTTTTTAGGAACTTATTTCAATGTCATCAAAAAACAAAGGGGTGGAATTAAATGGAAAATTTGGAGTTATTGCTAGATGAATTGAAAGAACAAGATTTCTTTAAAGCTGGTGAAATTTGTGTAATCGGCTGCTCTACATCTGAAGTGATCGGGGAAAGAATCGGTTCTGTAGGTTCAATTGATGTTGCACAGCAAATCTTTGACGCTTTAATGAAAGTAAGTAATGAGACAGGCGTTATTTTCGCATTCCAAGGATGTGAGCACATTAATAGGGCAATTACGATCGAACGCGAACATTTCAATCCACTTACAATGGAAGAGGTAACAGTTGTACCTGCTGTACATGCTGGAGGCAGTATGTCTACTTATGCTTATCGGCATATGAAAAATCCGATGGTAGTTGAAGAAATTACAGCTGCATGCGGAATTGATATTGGACAAACTATGATTGGTATGCATATTAAACACGTTGCTATACCAATTCGTACTTCAGTAAAAACAGTAGGGGATGCAATTGTCACGATTGCTTCTTCCAGACCGAAATTGATTGGCGGCGAACGTGCTCATTATACTTTATAACTAATCGAATTGGGGGAATGATGTCATGTCATTTATCGAAAAGGAAGACAAAGCAGTATTTGAAGCTATTCAAAATGAATACAACCGCCAGAACAACAACATTGAATTAATCGCATCTGAAAACTTTGTATCTGAAGCAGTTATGGAGGCACAAGGTTCGGTATTAACGAATAAGTACGCTGAAGGATATCCAGGTCGTCGTTACTACGGTGGCTGCCAATATGTAGATATTACTGAAACATTAGCAATTGAACGTGCTAAAGAATTATTCGGTGCAGAACATGTAAATGTTCAACCGCATTCAGGTTCACAAGCAAATATGGCAGTTTATTTAGTAGCGTTAGATCATGGAGATACTGTATTAGGTATGAATTTGAGCCATGGTGGTCATTTAACTCATGGTTCTCCAGTTAATTTCAGCGGTAAGTTTTATAACTTTGTTGAATATGGAGTAGATAAAGAAACAGAACGTATCGACTATGAAGAAGTACGTCGCCTTGCAAAAGAAAACAAACCAAAGTTAATTGTTGCAGGCGCATCTGCTTACCCTCGTGAAATCGACTTTAAGAAATTTAAAGAAATTGCTGATGAAGTCGGTGCTAAATTAATGGTAGATATGGCACATATTGCTGGTCTTGTAGCTGCAGGCTTACATCAAAATCCTGTAGATTATGCTGATTTTGTTACAACAACAACGCATAAAACTTTAAGAGGGCCACGTGGTGGTATGATTCTTACTAAAGAAGAATATGCAAAACAAATTGATAAAACAATCTTCCCAGGTATTCAAGGTGGACCTTTAGAGCATGTTATTGCTGCAAAAGCAGTAGCGTTCGGTGAAGCTTTAAATCCTGATTTCAAAGATTATCAAGAACAAGTTGTCAAAAATGCAAAAGCATTAGCTGATACATTGATTGAAGAAGGTTTCAGAGTTGTATCAGGCGGTACTGATAACCACTTAGTTGCAGTTGACGTAAAAGGTTCATTTGGTATTACAGGTAAAGAAGCGGAAGAAGCATTAGATGAAGTGGGTATTACTTGTAATAAAAACACAATTCCATTCGACCAAGAAAAACCATTTGTAACTAGCGGTTTACGTTTAGGTACACCTGCAGCTACAACACGCGGATTCGAAGAAGCAGATTTTGAAGAAGTAGCTAAAATCATTAGCTTGGTTGTTCAAAATCCTAAAGATGAAGCTAAGTTGAAAGAAGCGAGTGATCGTGTAGCAGCATTGACTTCAAAACATCCATTATATAAATAAGATTAACTAGGAGGCAACACCGTTATGGGTAAAGTACATGTATTTGATCATCCACTCATTCAACATAAAATGAGCTATATCCGTGATGCTAACACAGGCACTAAAGAATTCAGAGAACTTGTTGATGAAGTAGGCATGTTGATGGCTTATGAAGTAACAAGAGATTTGGAACTTCAAGATGTTGAAATTGAAACACCAGTAACAAAAACAACAGCAAAAAGATTGTCAGGTAAAAAACTGGCTTTCGTACCTATTTTAAGAGCTGGTTTAGGTATGACTCAAGGTATTTTAAGCTTGATTCCAGCAGCTCGTGTAGGTCATGTTGGTTTGTATCGTGATCCAGAAACTTTAGAAGCGGTTGAATATTTTGTGAAATTACCACAAGATATTGAAGAACGTGAAATTGTAGTTGTGGATCCAATGTTAGCTACGGGTGCTTCTGCAATTGAAGCAATTAATTCATTGAAAAACCGTGGTGCTAAAAACATTCGTTTCATGTGTTTAATTGCTGCACTCGAAGGTGTTGAAAAATTACAAGAGGCACATCCAGATGTAGATATCTTTATTGCAGCGCTTGATGAAAAGTTGAATGATAAAGCTTATATTACACCAGGATTAGGCGATGCTGGCGACCGTTTATTCGGAACAAAATAATTGGACACAGCAAGACGCTTCCGTTTATAACATCAATAACGGTGTAACTAGTGTCTTTTGTTTATAAAATATTGAATACGTAACAGAGTATGCAGGTGATTAGCATTGTGCCATTTAAAAAGGTCTCATTTAAATGTTAAGTAGCCATGCATACTTTCTTTTGTATTTAAGGAGAATTTTTATGAAGAAAATAATGACTGTATTCGGAACAAGGCCAGAAGCAATTAAAATGGCCCCTCTTGTTGACCAACTGAAAAAAGAACCATCTTTAGAAGCTGTTGTAACAGTAACTGCTCAACACCGTGAAATGCTTGATTCTGTTTTAGAAACATTTGATATTCATCCTGATTATGATTTGAATGTGATGCAAGCAGGACAAACACTTTCTGACATTACATCGAGAGTATTGAAAGGGCTGGAAGCGGTTATTAAAGAGGAAAAACCGGATATGATATTGGTTCATGGAGATACCATGACAACATTTGCAAGTGCTCTAGCTGCATTTTATAACCAAGTTGCAATTGGTCATGTAGAAGCTGGGTTGCGGACATGGGATAAGTATTCACCATATCCTGAAGAAATGAATAGACAAATGGTAAGTGATCTTGCAGATATTCATTTTGCACCGACAAACCAAGCAGCAGAAAATTTATTAAAAGAAAATCATCCTGCTGATTCAATCGTTGTCACAGGAAATACTGCTATTGATGCCATGACTACTACGATTCAAAGTGATTATCAGTCTGAGATTATTAGCAAACATCAAGATAAACGAATCATATTGCTGACAGCGCATCGACGAGAAAATATCGGTGAACCGATGGAACATATTTTTAAAGCAGTAAGAAAAATCGTAGAACAGCATGATGATGTTGTAGCGGTATATCCGATGCATAAGAATCCTAAAGTAAGAGAGATTGCCGAAAAATATTTAGATAATCATGAACGTATTGAATTAATAGAACCGCTTGAAGTGATTGATTTTCATAATTTTGCGCATCAATCTTATTTGATTTTGACAGATTCAGGGGGAATACAAGAAGAGGCGCCATCACTTGGGAAACCGGTACTTGTTTTAAGAGATACAACAGAACGACCAGAAGGCGTAGAAGCGGGTACACTTAAATTAGTAGGTACAAATGAAGAAAGTATCTATCAAGCAGCAAATGAATTACTAACAAATGAAGCTATTTATCAAACAATGAGCGAAACTGAAAATCCATATGGTGATGGACATGCAGCCGAACGTATTTGTGACAATATAAAGTACTATTTTGGGCTAACTTGTGAAAAACCGTATGATTTTGGAGAAAATAAAGACAATTTTGAATAAATCTCGAATTTTGTGTCTAAAATGTGACAATTGTTAAACGTAAGAATAGCTTATTTTGAATGTAATTGACACGAGCAAGAGTGCTATATTATCATTAAAAATGTATGGATGAAATGGTTTTCAGATGATTCGTATTTCCATGTGAAATGAGGCACAATAAATGAAGCAATTCAACATAATTTTCAAGAAGTATCTTCAATATTACATTTATTGGTTGTCAGTATTGGTGATTATTGCATTAATAATACCAAAACCTTTCATTTATGGCCTTATAATCGGTTCATTTGGTTCTTTGATCAATACATACATCTTTGAATTATATTTATCTAAGGCGCAGAAAGAGGAGACGTCTCAGGTATCAACAGGCGGTTTTTGGCGGTATCTCGTTGCATTTCTTGCCTGCTGCACCTGGCTTTTCTTTAAAAACCAAGTGAATATTATTGGTGTAATGATTGGTTTGATGATTTCATATATTTTAATCGTCTTGCGACCATTTCTTCACAAAATGTAATACAAATCAATGGATGAAAGAGGTGAGTATTATATGCAACATAAAAGCCCTGTAGTTACTTGGGATTTGTTCGGTTTGGATATTAAGTTCAACTTAGCAAGTATTTTAATGGTAATCATTACTTCGCTTATTGTTTTAGTGATAGCTATAGCTTGTACACGTAACTTGCAGAAACGTCCAACCGGCAAACAAAACTTTATCGAGTGGGTCTTTGACTTTGTAAGAGGCATTATCGAGAGTAACTTAGCTTGGAAAAAAGGAGGACAATTCCATTTCTTGACTGTTACATTGATTTTGTTCATATTTGTCGGAAATATGCTCGGATTACCTTTTGCAATTGTAATTGATCATACATTGTGGTGGAAATCTCCAACTGCTGATGCTACTGTTACCTTAACTTTAGCAACTATGGTAATTCTTTTAACACATTACTATGGTATTAAAATGCGTGGAACTAAAAACTACTTCAAAAATTATGGTCAACCATTCCTTGCATTAACACCTGTTAATATATTTGAAGAATTTACAAATACATTGACACTCGGCTTACGTTTGTATGGTAACATTTACGCAGGTGAGATTTTAATCGGCTTATTATCATCCTTGATAATCGGTCATGCAGCTTGGGGTTGGATTATTGGAGTACCTGGCTTGATAGCTTGGCAGGCATTCTCAATTTTCATCGGTACTATCCAAGCGTATATCTTTATCATGTTATCCATGGTATACATGTCCCATAAAATTGCGGACGATCACTAGTTTTTATTAAATATTTTAAACACATTTAGGAGGATTTTTTGATATGAATTTAATCGCAGCGGCAATCGCAATTGGTTTATCAGCACTTGGTGCAGGTATTGGTAACGGTCTTATTGTATCTAGAACAGTTGAAGGTGTAGCACGTCAACCAGAAGCACGTGGACAATTAATGTCAATCATGTTCATCGGTATCGGTTTGGTTGAGGCATTACCTATCCTTGGTCTTGTAATTTCATTCATTGTTTTATTCCAGTAATAAATACAATCGAGGCAAGCGGCGAAGTCAACAATCGGCTTTCGCCATTTCTTTCGTAATAGATTAACACTATATGCCAATAGAGGACTTTGAATGAAAGGAGTGTCCAAGTACTGTGACTGCGACTACAAATAATTTAGTTCTTGGTGCTGCAGGCGGCGGTGTTGAATGGGGTTCAGTATTAGTAACATTAATTACTTTCTTAATCCTATTAGCATTGCTTAAAAAGTTCGCATGGGGTCCATTAAAACAAGTAATGGATAAACGTGAACAAGATATCAATAAAGATATCGATGATGCAGAACAAGCTAAAATAAATGCTCAAAAACTTGAAGAAGAAAACAGACAAACTCTAAGAGAAACTCAAAACGAGGTTCAAAAAATCTTAGAAGAAGCAAAAGTGCAAGCACGTGATCAACACGAACAAATCATCCATGAAGCTAACCAACGCGCAAATGGCATGATTGAAACTGCGCAAAGTGAAATCAACAGCCAAAAAGAACGTGCAATCTCTGAAATCAATGATGAAGTTTCTAAGTTGTCAGTTCTGATTGCGTCTAAAATTTTACAAAAAGACATTTCAGAGAAAGATCAAAAAGAATTGATCGACAAGTACATTAAAGAGGTAGGGGATAAATAATGGCAATTATTGCTAAAAAATATGCCCAAGCGCTGTATGAAACGTCACTCGACAAAGATGTTTTAGATTTAATGTACGATGAATTTGCTGCAGTTGATGAAGCAGTAATTCCTAATCAAGACAAATTGAAAGCTTTTGATTCAGACCCTAAAAATATTGCTGAAGATCGTAATAGCTTAGTAGAATCAGCATTTAAAGGTATTAATGAATACTTGAAAAATATGTTGTTTGTAATGGCTGAAAACCGTCATTTATCTATTTTGCCAGAAGTATTCAAAGCATTTGAAGGTCTATATAATCAGTATTACAATCAAGACTTTGCAACTGTTGAATCAGTTCACGAACTATCTCAAGATGAGTTAGATAAAGTCGGTGAAGCTTTGATACAACGTACAGGGTTGTCAAAATTAATCATTACAAATGTAATTAATAAATCACTTATTGGCGGTATAAGAGCTAAAGTGGGTACAAAAGTCTTTGATGGAAGCATTCAAAATGATCTTGCTCAAATCGAAAGAAAATTTATCAGAACGAAATAATTTATTAAAGAGGAGTGACATAGATGGCCATAAAAGCTGAAGAAATTAGTGCATTACTTCGCTCACAAATCGAAAATTATGAGTCAGAGATGTCTGTTACTGATGTCGGTACTGTAATTCAGATTGGTGATGGTATTGCATTAGTTCACGGATTAAACGACGTTATGGCTGGTGAGTTAGTAGAGTTCCACAATGGTGTTCTTGGATTAGCTCAAAACCTAGAAGAATCAAACGTTGGTATCGTTATTTTAGGACCATATACAGATATTAAAGAGGGCGATGAAGTTAAACGTACAGGACGTATCATGGAAGTACCTGTAGGTGAAGAACTTATCGGACGTGTGGTTAACCCATTAGGTCAACCATTAGATGGACAAGGTCCAATCAAAACTGATAAAACACGCCCAGTTGAAGAAAAAGCAACTGGTGTTATGGCGAGACAATCAGTAGATGAACCATTACAAACTGGTATTAAAGCAATCGATGCTTTAGTTCCAATCGGCCGTGGTCAACGTGAGTTAATCATCGGTGACCGTCAAACAGGTAAAACTACAATTGCTATTGATACAATCTTGAACCAAGCAGATCAAGATATGATTTGTATCTATGTAGCTATTGGACAAAAAGAATCTACAGTTCGTGCAACTGTTGAAAAATTAAGACAAAGCGGTGCTTTAGATTACACAATCGTAGTTACAGCATCAGCAGCTGACCCAGCTCCATTATTGTATATTGCACCATACTCAGGTGTAACAATGGGTGAAGAATTTATGTTCAACGGTAAACAAGTTTTAATCGTTTATGATGATTTAACTAAACAAGCTGCTGCTTACCGTGAACTTTCATTATTACTTCGCAGACCACCAGGTCGTGAAGCTTACCCAGGTGACGTTTTCTATCTACATAGTAGATTATTAGAACGTGCTGCAAAACTAAACGATAGCCTAGGCGGTGGTTCAATTACTGCATTGCCTATTATTGAAACACAAGCTGGTGACATTTCAGCTTATGTACCAACTAACGTTATTTCAATCACTGACGGACAAATTTTCTTAGAATCTGACTTGTTCTTCTCTGGCGTTCGTCCAGCGATTAACGCAGGTTTCTCTGTATCACGTGTTGGTGGTTCAGCTCAAATTAAAGCGATGAAAAAAGTTGCAGGTACATTACGTTTAGACTTAGCTTCTTACCGTGAATTAGAATCATTTGCTCAATTCGGTTCTGATTTAGATGAATTCACAGCTAGAAAATTAGAACGTGGTAAACGTACGGTTGAAGTCTTGAAACAACCTCAAGGCGCACCACTACCTGTTCAAAATGAAGTATTAATTATCTATGCATTAGTTAATGGTTTCTTAGATGATATTCCTGTTGAAGATGTAATCCGTTTTGAAAATGAATTATTCAACTGGGCTAAAAATAATGCATCAGACTTATTAGACCAAATCAAAGACAAAGGTACTTTACCAGATAAAGAAGCAATGAACAGCGCTATTGAAAACTTCAAACGCAGTTTCAGTGTATCTGAGTAATAAAGAAGCGAAGTATTAAATAAGGTGGTGAAATAATGGGATCTCTAAAGGATATTGATTCAAGAATCAAATCGACGAAGAAAATGAATCAAATCACTAAGGCAATGAACATGGTAGCGAGTTCTAAATTGAACAAAGCTCAACGTAATTCAAATCAGTTCAAACCTTATATGGATAAATTGCAAAATGCAATTACTGCTGTAGCAGGTCAAACGACATCTAATCATCCGATGCTTGTAGAACGACCAGTAAAAAAACGTGGTTACTTAGTTATCTCAAGTGACCGTGGATTAGCAGGTGCATATAACGCAAATATCTTACGTAAAGTATTACAAGATATTCAAGAACGCGGCGAAAATCCTAGTGATTATAAATTGTTAGTTCTTGGTAAAGTAGGGATAGACTTCTTCAAAAATAGAAGTATTGAAGTTGAATACGCATTGCCTGATGTACCAGATCAGCCAACATTCAAATCAATCGAACCTGTTACAAAGAAAGCAATTGATTTATATGAAAACGGCGATATTGATGAATTGAATATTTACTATAATAAATTCATCAACGTTCTTGAAAGCAAACCGACTGCTAAAAGAGTATTACCATTAAGTAAAGAAGATGCAAGTTCAGGTCTTGGACAAATGTCTTCATATGAATTTGAACCTGATAAAGAATCAATCTTGAATATTATTTTGCCGCAATATGTAGAAGGCTTAATTTATGGCACGATTTTAAATGCTAAAGCAAGTGAACATGCAATGCGTATGACTGCTATGAAAAATGCTTCTGACAATGCGAGCGACCTTATTGACGATTTATCATTACAATATAACCGAGCACGTCAAGCTGCAATCACTCAACAAATTACTGAGATTGTCGGTGGCGCAACTGCTCTTGAATAGTATTTAAAGGAGGAAAAAAAGAATGGGTGTAGGCCGCGTAACACAAATCATGGGTCCAGTAATCGATGTAAGATTTAATCATGACGAACTTCCTAAGATTAATAACGCATTAGTGCTAGATGTACCTAAAAAAGATGGCACTACTGAATCTCTTACATTAGAAGTAGCACTTGAATTAGGCGATGATGTTGTTAGAACAATCGCTATGGACTCAACTGACGGAATCAAACGTGGTGACGATGTTAAGGATACAGGTCGTCCAATCAGTGTTCCTGTCGGAGATGACACATTAGGAAGAGTATTTAATGTATTGGGTGATCCTATTGATAATGCAGGTCCAATTCCTGAATCAGTACCACGTGAACCAATTCATAGACAACCACCACCATTTGATGAATTATCAACTAAAGTTGAAATTTTAGAAACTGGTATTAAAGTTGTTGACTTATTAGCACCATATATTAAAGGTGGTAAAGTTGGACTATTCGGTGGTGCCGGTGTTGGTAAAA
The DNA here is from genome assembly GCF_900458435.1 of Staphylococcus carnosus. NCBI lineage: Bacteria > Bacillati > Bacillota > Bacilli > Caryophanales > Staphylococcaceae > Staphylococcus > Staphylococcus carnosus. The sequence continues at coordinate 939,953 of NZ_UHCT01000001.1, forward strand.
CTGTATTAATCCAAGAATTAATTAACAACATCGCTCAAGAACACGGCGGTATTTCAGTATTTGCTGGTGTTGGGGAACGTACACGTGAAGGTAATGACTTGTACTTTGAAATGAGCGATAGTGGCGTAATCAAAAAAACAGCAATGGTATTCGGACAAATGAACGAGCCGCCTGGTGCACGTATGCGTGTAGCTTTATCAGGTTTAACAATGGCTGAATATTTCCGTGATGTTAAAGGACAAGATGTTCTTTTATTCATCGATAATATCTTCCGTTTTACACAAGCAGGTTCAGAAGTATCTGCATTGCTTGGTCGTATGCCATCAGCCGTTGGTTACCAACCAACACTTGCTACTGAAATGGGTCAATTACAAGAACGTATCACATCAACAATGAAAGGTTCTATCACGTCTATCCAAGCAGTATTCGTACCTGCCGATGACTATACTGACCCTGCGCCAGCTACAGCATTTGCTCACTTAGATGCAACAACTAACTTGGAACGTAAATTAACAGAAATGGGTATTTATCCAGCTGTGGATCCATTAGCATCTACTTCAAGAGCACTTGAACCATCAATTGTTGGTCAAGAACACTATGATGTTGCTCGTCGTGTGCAAGCTACATTACAAAAATACAGAGAATTACAAGACATTATCGCTATCTTAGGTATGGACGAATTGTCTGATGAAGATAAGAGTACAGTTGAACGCGCAAGACGTATTCAATTCTTCTTATCTCAAAACTTCCACGTAGCAGAACAATTTACTGGTCAAAAAGGTTCTTATGTTTCTGTAAAACGTACAGTTGAAGACTTCAAAGATATCTTAGAAGGTAAATATGATCATATTCCTGAAGATGCATTCCGTTTAGTCGGCAGCATGGATGATGTATTAGAGAAAGCTAAAGACATGGGTGTTGAAGTTTAAATATTAGGAGGTAAAGTTTAATGAACACAATGAACGTTAATATTGTTACTCCTAATGGTTCTGTTTATAACCAAGATAATGTTGAAATTACTGTTTTACAAACAGTTGGCGGTGACATGGGTGTTATGTATGGTCATATTCCGACTGTGACAGCAATTCATACTGGTTATGTTAAAGTACATTATACAGATGGAATTGATTACATCGCTGTAAGTGATGGATTCGTAGAAATCAGACAAGAAAAAACGTCAATAATTGTACAAACAGCAGAAAAAGCTGAAGATATTGATGTCAGACGTGCTGAATCGGCTAAAGAACGAGCAGAATCACATTTGAATAACAATGACGAAGATACTGACATTAACAGAGCAAAACGAGCTTTAGAGCGTGCTGAAAACCGTCTCAAAGTTTCGGATTTACTAAAATAATGCACCATTAATTATAGGATATATCTCAAAATGAGATATATCCTATTTTTTTCGCTTTATCAAAAATTCCGTTTGTAAAATAATTGAAGCTTTTTTGTTATTATATTCAAGATTGTATGATTTTTAGTCAATATAATGTACAATGTTAGTCAGTAAACATTTGAGGAGAAGGCATAAATTATGGATTATTTAGGTCAATTTGCAATTGCACACTTAATATTACATGTTGTTTGTATATGTGTAGCTTTTTGGGCACTCAATGCTTTGAGATTAGAACAATTTTTTAAAAAAGGATATCCTGTGCAGGTACAAGTCTTAATTATTTTCGTTGCTATATTAATAGGCACAGGCGTCAGCAACTTTATAATAGATTTGCTTCAATTCTCAACTCAATTGAAATACTTAGGGAAGTAAGCGATTAAGTGTAATTCAATAGTAATTCCATATATAATAAAGTTATAGTAGAAGTGAAGGATTGTCTGAATTGAAGATGTTCAGAGGAGTTAAAAAGTGGAGGAGTAATAATGACTAGAGATAGAATTGTAATAAATGGTGGAAATCGTCTTGAAGGAGAAGTTCAAGTCGAAGGAGCAAAAAATGCAGTATTACCAGTACTAACTGCATCATTGCTAGCTTCAAAGGGAGTTAGTACATTACATAATGTTCCAGAATTAAGTGATGTAGAAACGATTAACAATGTATTATCAACATTAAATGCAGATATTACGTACAATAAAGAAAATAATAGCGTTACAGTAGATGCTACAAAGAAACTTAATTTTGAAGCACCTTATGAATATGTAAGTAAAATGCGTGCAAGCATTTTGGTAATGGGTCCATTATTAGCAAGACTTGGTCACGCGAAAGTAGCGTTACCAGGCGGTTGTGCAATTGGCAGCAGACCTATCGAACAACATATCAAAGGTTTTGAAGCACTTGGTGCAGAAATTCATTTAGAAAATGGTTTTATTTTTGCAGAAACAGAAAATGGTTTAAAAGGAACAGAAATTCATTTAGATTTCCCAAGTGTAGGTGCTACCCAAAATATTATTATGGCAGCTTCTTTAGCTGAGGGGAAAACAGTACTTGAAAATGTAGCACGTGAACCTGAAATTGTTGATCTTGCAAATTACATTAATGAAATGGGCGGTAATGTATCTGGAGCAGGTACAGATACTATTACAATATATGGTGTTAAAGAGCTGCATGGTGTTGAGCACGCAATTATTCCTGACCGTATTGAAGCGGGAACACTTATCATTGCAGGTGCTATTACACGTGGTGATGTTTTTGTTCGAGGTGCAATTAAAGAACATATGACAAGTCTTCTATATAAATTAGAAGAAATGGGTGTAAATTTAGATTATCAAGAAGATGGTATTCGCGTTTCAGCAGAAGGCGAATTAAAGGCAGTTGATGTTAAGACATTACCTCATCCTGGCTTCCCAACAGATATGCAGTCTCAAATTATGGCTTTATTATTAACTGCAGAAGGCCATAAAGTTATAACTGAAACAGTATTTGAAAATCGTTTCATGCATGTAGGTGAATTTAAACGTATGAACGCTCAAATTACTGTTGAAGGCAGAAATGCTAAAATTACTGGAAAAAGTAAATTGCAAGGTGCACAGGTAAAGGCTACAGATTTACGTGCAGGTGCCGCATTGATTTTAGCTGGATTAGTGGCTGAAGGTACAACAGAAGTTTCTGAATTGAAACACTTAGATAGAGGTTATGTGAACTTCAATGGTAAATTAAAATCACTCGGTGCAGATATCGAACGTGTAAGTGAATAGGAGATTCTAGATGATTAAGTCTGTATATAGAAAAATGAGACATCTTCCAATAGGATTTGGTATAATAATTATCGTTATATTGATAATATTGATGTTCCTTGTTGGAATCATTATCGGTTATCTGCTTAATCATGAGAATCCTTTATCGTTTTTTGATTACCAGACATGGCGACATTTCAAACAGCTTTTTGGAGGTTAAGAGTAATGGAAACAGTTTTTGACTACAATCAAATTAAAGAGATTATCCCACATAGACAACCATTTTTATTAATTGATAGAGTTGTTGAATATGAAGAAGGACAACGTTGTGTTGCAATTAAACAAGTTTCAGGAAACGAGCCGTTTTTCCAAGGTCATTTTCCTGACTATGCGGTAATGCCGGGTGTATTAATTACTGAAGCATTGGCACAAACTGGAGCAGTTGCATTGTTAAATAGCGAACAAAACAAAGGTAAAATTGCTTTATTTGCAGGAATCGATAAATGTCGATTTAAAAGACAAGTAACGCCAGGGGATACATTAACTTTAGAAGTTGAGATCACTAAAATGCGTGGACCAATTGGTAAAGGTACAGCTAAAGCTACAGTTGACGGACAACTTGCATGCAGTTGTGAACTTACTTTTGCAATACAAGATGTATAAAAAAATGCGTTATACTTTCATGGAAACATGATAAAGTATAACGCGTTTTTTTATTCTTCTCGTCGCTCATCTTTAAGTCGCGGTTTAGATTGCATCATTCTATTAAATGATTTTTTTAATTCTTCACCTTCAATGCCTTCATCTACAAGTTGAGCTAATAAATTTTCAGCATAGACTTGTCTGAGCGTATAGACATGGCAATCAAAAATAACAGACATGTTTTCATTTTCATTTCCATATAATGAAATGTTTTTAATCGTGGCATCAAATAGTGCAGGATCATTAGATGGTCGAGTGATGACTACACGAATATCAAGTAAAGCTTCATCGTCCATATATTCTTTCATTATGTCGTAATGATTGCTGGAAATAACGATTTCTAATAACCAACCAGTACCACTTTGTTCTTTATTAATAATCACACCATCATATAGCTCGTATTCTATAACCCCGCCATTTTTAGTGACAATTTGGAATCTGACTGCTTTAAATGTTTTCAATAGGAAGTCACTCCAATCTTTTTGAAATTCTGCAAAATATTAAAATACTAATACTAGTATAGCTCAAAAACCGAAAAAAATTCAGTTGATATGTAAAAAATGACTAGAAAAGTGCATCTATAAATTCATTTTTGAACTTTGACTAAAAATAATGAAGTGAATATGATATATACATAGGAGGTGAAAAATTGTTAAATAAGATCGTAATTGTAGGACGATTAACGCGTAACCCTCAATTAACAGAAAAGGAGGGAAGTGAAATTGCCAGTTTTAGTGTAGCAACAGAAAGAAATTATAATTATCAAGGTCAAACCCAACAAGCAGTTGATTATATCTTTTGTAAAGCATATGGAAAGATAGCAATCAATATTGCTAAATATACTAAGAAGGGTTCACTCGTAGGGATTACGGGTCATATGCGTTCTTATAAGTATGAAAAAGACAAACAGACACATTTTATAACTGAATTAGTTGTTGAAACAATCAAATTTATTTCAAATCCAAACTCTAATGAAAGTTCCTCTTCAAATCAATCTACTATAACTGATGACTTTGACGGTAGCCCTGCCTTACAAGAAAATCAGTTACTTTCAGTTTCAACTGAACCTCAAACTCAAAATCAATAGATTATTTCCTATCTAAATGAATCATCCCAAATTCTTAAAGCATAAACTCTAAATTATTATTCACAAATTCATAGCTATTCTTAACTTATCTCAATCAAAGATGTAAAATCACATTATTTCATTCATTCTAATTCTCAATTTATATGAAAATACTCATCCAGACTCTACATATTAATTATGTGGGGTCTTTTTTGGGTCTTGAAATTATGAAAATAGATAAATTTTTGGGATTTCTGCTTAAAATTAAGGTGTAAAAATAAACTAAAACACAATTCAATTATCTGAATAATTACATGAATGTTACATAGTTGCAAACTTGTTTCTAGCTATAGACGTTGTCATGAAAGTCTATAAACTGACCGTTAGCTACCTAAGTAAAATGTATTAACGTAATTTAAGCGTAAAAGACAGTCTGTTTTTTTTATTTGGCTGTAACCTACATCCCTTTTTCAGATGATATAGTTATAACTGCAAATTGATGATATTAATCACGCGAAAAAAACAATTACCTTATAGGAGGATTTTCAGAAATGAAAAAATTATTAGTAGCTTCATCAGCATCAGCAGCATTATTTGCAGTAGGAGTAGGCGCAAACGCACATGCAGCCGAAGATAACAATGTAAATCAAGATCAATTAGCTCAAACAGCTTTAAATAATACACAACAATTAAACGATGCACCTGTTCAAGAAGGCGCTTATAATATTGCATTTGACAACTCAGGTTACAACTTCAACTTTAACTCAGATGGTACTAACTGGAGTTGGAGTTATAATGCAGACAGTTCAGCTCAACAAGCACCAGCACAATCAACTACTCAAGAACAAGCACCAGCAGCTCAACAAGCACCAGCACAATCAACTACTCAAGAACAAGCACCAGCAGCTCAACAAGCACCAGCACAAGAACAAACTCAACAACCAGCTCAACAACCAGCTCAACAACAAACTCAACAACCAGCTCAACAATCAGCTGATTCTGGTTCAAACGTACAAGTTAACGATCACTTAAAAGCAATTGCTCAACGTGAATCAGGTGGCGACATCCATGCGATTAACTCATCATCAGGTGCAGCAGGTAAATACCAATTCTTACAAACTACTTGGGATTCAGTAGCTCCTGCAGAATATCAAGGTAAACCAGCATCAGAAGCTCCTGAAGCAGTACAAGATGCAGCAGCTCAAAAATTATATGACACAGCTGGCCCAAGCCAATGGGTAACTGCATAAGTTAGAGACTTATTATATTTGAATATTAGCAATTAATTTGAGAGCGGATTATCATTCTATGGATGGTAATCCGCTTTTTGTTTGTAATATTCATGTAAAATTTGATACATACTATTTATATTGTTGTAACCTATGATAACTTTTTTGGTGCTATTATGAATACAGCAAATTAATCATATAAACTTTTTACCTTATAGGAGGATTTATTTTAAATGAAAAAATTATTAGTAGTATCATCAGTAGCCACTGCCGCATTCTTAGCAACAGGAGCAGCTTCACATAACGCTCACGCAGCAGAAGTAAGCCAATCACAACAACAATTAGCTGAAACAGCGCTTAATAATCCATCAGAATTAAACCAACACCCTGTTCAAGCAGGTGCTTATAATATTGATTTCGTATATAACGGAAATGAATTCCATTTTGAATCAGACGGTCAACACTTTAGCTGGAATTACACAGCAGCAGGTTCTAATGCATCAGCTCAACCAACACAAGCTACAACAACTCAAGCAGCACCAGCACAACAAGCTGCACCAGTAGCACAACAAACTCAAACATACAGCACTACAACTCAAACTACACAAACTACAACTAGCTACAGTGCTCCTGTACAACAACAAAGTTACAGTGCTCCAGCACGTAGTTACAGCACAGCATCAGTTTCAACTGGCGGTTCAACTAAAGCTCAATTCTTAGCTGCAGGTGGGACTGAAGATATGTGGAATACTATTGTAATGCCAGAATCAGGTGGTAACCCGAACGCAGTAAGTCCAAATGGATACATGGGCCTTGGTCAAACTAAAGAAGGTTGGGGAACTGGATCAGTTTCAGCTCAAACTAAAGGTATGATCAATTATGCAAACTCACGTTATGGTTCACTTTCAAACGCAACTGCTTTCCGTGCATCTCACGGTTGGTGGTAAGCCGATTACTTTTTAAAAGTAAATTTAACTTAATAATTTACATCCAAAAAGCGGACTCCGTTCTTATTCTAAGAGTGGAATCCGCTTTTTGTAATACATATGTAACGAATGAAACAAAACGTTTATATTATTGTAACCTATGTTATTGTGCTAAATGCTATTATAAATACAGCGAATAAATCATATATGTAATTACCTTATAGGAGGATTTTAATTAAATGAAGAAACTTTTAGTGACATCATCAGTAGCGGCAGCAGCATTTTTAGCAACAGGAGTGGCATCACATAATGCGGATGCGGCTGAGTTAAATACAACAGAACAAGCTAAATTAGTAGAAACAGCATTAAATAATCCTGCAGAATTAAATCAACACCCTTTGGGAGTGGAGTTACGCAGCAGTTGGAACTGTTCAACAACCAGTTCAATCAACTTCTAAAGCAGTTTCAGTTCAAAAACAAGCAGCTCCAGTAGCACAACAAACACAAACTTATAATACACAACAAACACAATCATACAATAATGCAAATTACAGCTATAACACACAATCAACTAGTTATACTGCACCTAGACAATCTTATACAGCATCAAATTCAGGTAGCTATGGAAATATTCCAGCAGCATTACAAGCAATTGTATACCGTGAATCTCGTGGAGATATCCATGCAATCAACCCTGATTCAGGTGCGGCAGGTAAATACCAATTCTTACAATCTACTTGGGATGCAGTAGCTCCAGCAGGTTGGAGAGGCGTAAACCCAGCTAGTGCTCCAGAATATATTCAAGACCAAGCAGCGCTTACTCTTTGGGATAATGGTAACGGTGCAGGACACTGGGCATATTAATATTTAAACTTTAGTCGAGACTTTTGTCTCGGCTTTTTTGTTTTCAACCCTTTAATATTGCATAACACAAAGGGGTTTGATACATTTAAATTGTATTAAAAACTAAACTTTATAAAATTGCTAGGGGCGCCTTTTGGCTGAGATAGTTTGACTAGACCCTTATAACCTGATTTGGTTCGTACCAACGTAGGAAAGTAGTATATTCAGAATAAATATTCTAAATATTAAACTGCAATCCTATGAAGGTTTGCAGTTTTTTTATTGGAGGATTTAGGAATGAATTTTGCAGAAACATTAGAGAGAGATGCACAACCGATTATTGATGAAATTTATCAAGATCATTTTATTCAAGAACTTTTAAAAGGGGACATTAAAAAAGAAGCCTTACGTCAGTATTTACGTGCAGATGCTTCTTATTTAAGAGAGTTTGCAAATATCTATGCATTATTAATACCAATAATGCCAGATTTAGAAAGTGTGCGTTTTTTAGTTGATCAAATTCAATTTATAGTAAATGGTGAAGTAGAAGCACATGAATATATGGCTGATTATATTGGTGAAAACTATAATGAAATCGTACAAAAAAAGGTTTGGCCGCCTAGTGGTGACCATTATATTAAACATATGTACTACAACGTATATGCGCATGAAAACGCAGCGTATGCAATTGCTGCAATGGCACCATGTCCATATGTTTATGCGATGATTGCAAAGCGTGCAATGAAAGATCCGAATTTAAATAAATCCTCGATTTTAGCAAAGTGGTTTGAGTTTTATAACACAGAAATGGATCCGTTGATTGAAGTATTAGATGATTTAATGAATCAATTAACTGCAAATATGTCTGAAACTGAAAAAAATGAAGTGCGAGAAAATTACTTGCAAAGTACAGTGCACGAATTGAACTTTTTCAACATGGCTTATACAAGTGAAAAATGGCAATTTGGAGGAGAGAGAGTATGAACAAACCTAAAATAGCTTTAACAATTGCTGGTACAGACCCTACAGGCGGTGCAGGTGTCATGGCAGATTTGAAATCATTTCATGCTTGTGGTGTATATGGGATGGCAGCTATTACAAGCATTGTTGCCCAAAATACAAAAGGGGTGCAACATATTCATAATTTAGATATTACGTGGTTAAAAGAACAATTAGATAGTATTTTTGATGATGAATTACCTCAAGCAATTAAAACGGGTATGATTGCAACAAAAGAAATGATGGAATTGATTCGCAGTTATTTAGAAAAATATCCAGATATTCCATATGTGATAGATCCTGTTATGCTTGCTAAAAGTGGAGATTCATTAATGGATGATGCTGGAAAACATGCATTGCAAGAAATATTATTGCCGCTTGCTGATGTTGCCACTCCGAATTTACCAGAAGCTGAAGAAATTGTAGGTTTCAAACTTGATACTGAAGAAGCAATCAAAAAAGCAGGTGATATCTTTATTAATGAAATAGGCAGTAAAGGTGTAGTCATAAAAGGCGGTCATATTGAAGATAAAAATATTGCCAAAGATTATCTATTTACAAAAGATGGCTTAGAGGTATTTGAAAGTGAACGCTATGATACAAAACACACTCATGGAACAGGTTGTACTTTTTCAGCAGTTATTACTGCCGAATTAGCTAAAGGAAAAACAATTTATGAAGCTGTTAAAAAAGCAAAAGACTTTATTGCTTTAAGCATTAAATATACTCCTGAAATTGGCCAAGGAAGAGGCCCAGTTAATCATTTTGCGTATATGAAGAAAGTAGGGTTAGACGATGAATAAAATTTTAGACCAAATTAGAACTGAACACCCGTTAGTCATTTGTTATACCAATGATGTAGTAAAAAATTTCACAGCAAATGGCTTGTTAAGCCTAGGTGCCAGTCCAACTATGAGTGAAGCACCACAAGAAGCTGAAGACTTTTATCCTGTAGCTGGCAGTGTCTTAATTAACATTGGAACTTTAACAAAACACCATGAGCATGCGATGCTGGAAAATGCCAAGATAGCTAACGAAACCGAAACACCCCTAGTATTTGATCCTGTAGCTGTAGGTGCTTCAAAATATCGAAAAGACTTTTGCAAATACTTTTTGAAAAAAATTAAACCAACAGTGATAAAAGGGAATGCTTCAGAAATTTTGGCTTTGATAGATGATACAGCAACTATGAAAGGGACAGATAGTGCTGATAATTTGGATGTTGTCGATATTGCAGAAAAAGCATATAAAGAATATCAAACAGCTATTATATTAACAGGGGAAACAGATGTTATTGTCCAAGATAACAAGGTCGTAAAATTAAGTAATGGTTCTCATTTTCTTGCTAAAATTACAGGAGCAGGATGTTTATTAGGTGCAGTTGTAGGTGCATTTTTATTTAGAAATACGCATCCTTCAATTGAAACTTTGATTGAAGCAGTGTCAGTGTATAATATTGCAGCTGAACGTGCTGAACAATTAAGTGATAGTAAAGGTCCGGGCACATTTTTAACACAATTTATTGATGCGCTTTACCGTATTGATTCGGATGCAGTTGCAGAAAATTGCAACTTAGAAGAGGTGAAATAAGTGTTTCAATCTAAAGATTTAAATGTCTATTTTATTTGCGGGACCCAAGATATACCAGAAGGCAGAACTATTCAAGAAGTTTTGAAAGAAGCTTTAGAAGGTGGAATCACACTTTATCAATTTCGTGAAAAAGGAAATGGTGCAAAAACTGGTCAAGACAAAGTAGCGCTTGCTAAAGAATTACAAGCGTTATGTAAATCTTACAATGTTCCTTTCATTGTGAATGATGACGTTGCATTAGCAGAAGAAATTGATGCAGATGGTATACATGTCGGTCAAGATGATGAAGCGGTAGATGATTTTAATAATCGATTTGAAGGAAAAATTATTGGATTAAGTATTGGTAATTTAGAAGAATTAAATGCTTCTGATTTAACATATGTTGACTATATTGGTGTTGGTCCTATTTTCGCTACACCTTCTAAAGATGATGCAAGTGAACCAGTAGGTCCAAAAATGATTGAAACACTTCGTAAAGAAGTCGGAGATTTGCCGATTGTAGCAATTGGCGGAATTTCATTAGATAATGTGCAAGAAGTTGCAAAAACATCAGCAGATGGTGTTTCTGTTATCTCAGCGATTGCAAGAAGCCCTCATGTTACAGAAACTGTGCACAAATTCTTACAATATTTTAAATAGTTAACGGTTTCACATATTTTTGTTTTCTACCTCTCGTAGATTATGGTAAAATTATTTTTATGTGAATAATACCAATAGAGGTGGAAAAATGAAGAAAAAAGCATTATTACCTTTGCTTTTAGGGATTATGGTTTTTCTTGCTGGTTGTGATTACTCAAAACCTGAGAATCGCACAGGCTTTTTTTATAATACATTTGTAAAAAATATGGATAACATAATCCACTGGCTAGGTGCTAGTTTTAATAACGATTATGGATTAGCAATTATCGTATTGGTACTCGCTATCCGTATTATCGTATTGCCATTTATGTTATCAAACTATAAAAATAGTCATATGATGCGTGAGAAAATGATAATTGCAAAACCAGACATGGATGCAGTTAAAGAAAAAGTACAACGTGCACGTACACAAGAAGATAAAATGGCTGCAAACCAAGAAATGATGGAAGTTTATAAGAAATATGATATGAATCCAATGCAAAGCATGTTAGGATGCTTGCCGATGCTGATTCAAATGCCGATTATCATGGGATTATTCTTTGTATTAAAATACCCATCACCAGGCGGCATTACTGAGCATTCTCATTTCTTATGGTTCAATTTAGCAAAACCTGATATTTGGATAACAGTGATTGCGGGTGTTTTATACTTTTTACAAGCATATGTATCTACATTCAGCATGCCTCCAGAGCAAAAACAAATGAGTTACATGATGATGATTATTTCTCCAATCATGATCATTTGGGTTTCATTAAGCTCTGCAGCTGCACTTGGTTTATATTGGTCAGTGAGTGCGGCATTCTTGATTGTACAAACATACATTGCTAATGCTTATTATTCTAAAAAAGCGAAAGAAGAAGTAGCGCCAATGATAGCTGCCTATGAAAAAGAACACGGCGGTTCAGGTAATTCTAAAGGTGCAAAAGTTGTATCTAAGAAAAATAAAAAGAAAAAATAATCGATCGTAAAGAGGATCAGTTGTAATATAAAAGTTGCAGCTGATTTTCTTTATTTTCGATGAAATAGGGAATAAATTTGAAAAGGGTTATTTTATAGGAGGGGCAAAAAATGAAAATTGTTAAAGTAACAACTGACGATATTAAAGAATTACAAACAATCAGTTTTAGAACATTTGATGATACTTTTAGAGAAATGAATCATCCAGACAATTTGAAAGATTATCTTAATAAAGCTTTTACCTATGATAAATTACAACGAGAATTAGAACACCCCAACTCATATTTTTACTTTTTATACGACAATGATAAGGTCGTAGGATATTTAAAATTAAATGTGGGTTCAGCACAAACTGAAGACATTGCATCAGATTCTTTAGAAATAGAAAGACTTTATATTTTGAAAAATTATCAAAACTACGGATATGGCAAAAAACTAATGAACTTTGCAATTAATTTTGCCGTTGACGAAAATAAGAAGAGTGTTTGGTTGGGAGTATGGGAAAAAAATAAAAAGGCAATTGAATTTTATAAACGCTCAGGTTTTAAAAAAGTTACAGAACATAAATTCCAAATGGGTGATGAAACACAAACTGATATCATAATGGCTCATTCCTTAAAATAATAAAATGATTGATAAAATAAGCCCCTATAAAGCTGGCACTTAAAAAGTGAAACTTTATAGGGGCAATACTAATTCAAAAAAACTTTCAATTTAGTTTGTGAAATCCCATTCTTTAAAGAATTGAGCAACGAAATATTCCATAAAGCGATGGCGTTCTTCAGCAATAGCTTGTGCTGTTTCAGTATGCATTAAATCTTTCAATTTAAAAAGTTTATCATAAAAATGTTTGATTGCTGAAGGAGAATAATCATCTAAGTCATATTCTCCAGAAATACTATCAGGTATTTCTCCAACCCACATAGGTTCATTAAAATGACCAGCAAATTGGAAGGTGCGGGCAATGCCAATTGCACCAATAGCATCTAAACGGTCTGCATCTCTCACAATATAACCTTCGCGAGACATTTCAATATCATTATTCTTACCGCTTCTATAACTCATATGTTCTATGATTTCTAAAATTTTATCCTTCATTTGAGCTGACACATCGATTTTATCTAAAAACGTATCCAAATCTTGATAAGCTTTACTTTCATCTGTTAGTTTTGAATCCACTGTATCATGCAATAAGGCAGCCATTTGTATCATGTAAGGATTACCGCCGCCTTCTTGTTCTGCTATGAATAACGCCATTTTTACAACACGCATCACATGTTCTATGTCATGTCCAGTCGCATCATCACTATGATGCGACTTCATATATTTTTCTGCTTCTTTTAATTGTTGATATTGATTCATTTCAACGTCTAGGCTCCTTTACTACTACAAAATAGGTGAAATGAGGTAAGATATGCCTTCTTTAAATTTCACCCAAAGACTTCGATTTTTATACTTTTCAAGAGTGAACTGTGAACTCTTTTCTAAATCCTTATTGAACTGTTCACTCAATTGAATAGATGTAGATTGATCATAAATAAAAGCATTCACTTCAAAGTTAAGCGTAAAGCTTCGATGATCCATATTTGTTGTGCCGACACTCGCCACTTCATCATCAATGACCATCATTTTAGAATGTAAAAAGCCATTTTCATAATGATGAATTTTAACACCAGAAGCAAGCAATGAGGCTACATTTTTTTGAGTAGCCCAATAAACAAATGGATGATCCGGTTTGTTCGGAATCATAATTGTTACATCAACACCACCTAAAGCAGCTATAGAAACAGCATCTAAAAAGGCTTGGTCTGGAATAAAATAAGGTGTCTGGATTTTAATATATCTTTTAGCAGAGGTTATCATTTTTAAATAACCGTATTTAATTTGTTCCCAATCTTCATCAGGTCCGCTTGAAGCAATTTGAATACCAGTCGATTCACCTGTATCAATATCTGGGAAATAACGATCTGAATAAGTAATATTGTGACGTTTGGCTTGCGAATTCCAATCTAAAATAAATCTAAGCTGCAACGCGTTAACTGCATCTCCTACAATACGAAGGTGCGTATCTCTCCAATATCCGAATCTTTTAGACATACCCAGATATTCTTTTCCGACATTAAAACCACCTACATAACCAATAACACCGTCAATCACTACAATTTTACGATGGTTGCGGTAATTAAGACGGAAATTGATTAATGGCAATTTAGAAGGGAAGAAAGACTCAACTTGTCCGCCTTTTTTTCTGAATTCATCAAAGTCTTTTAAAGTTAAACCTCTAGAACCCATGTCATCGTAAAGCATTTTTACTTCAAGGCCCTCATCTAATTTGTCTTCCAATGCTTTAAGTATGCGTTTGCCTAGAATGTCATTACGGAAAATATAATATTCGATATGAATATAGGATTGTGCATTTTCAATATCATGAATCAAAGCTTCGAACTTTTCTTTACCGTCATTATAAATCGTCAAAGCATTATCAGTGGTTAAGAAAGCTGAATTATTATAAAGCAGCATTTGAACCATAGATTTGTGTTTGACAATGACATGATTTCCTTTTGAAAATTCATCATTCTTTAACGCTTCAGCTTGTTCTTGAACAATCATTTCTAATCCTGTTTTATCTTCTTCATTGATTTTGAAAATATGCTCTCTTTGAATTTGTCTGCCGAATAAGAGATAAATAATGAATCCTAAAATAGGTAAAAAAGCTAAAACGAACAGCCAGGCCCAAATTGAACCAGGAGATCTCCGTTCTAAGAAAACAATTGTAAAGCTGAAAAATAAGTTCAAAATAAATAGTGCAATTAAGATAATATTGAAAACCAGGTTTGTTTGCTGCAGCAGCAATTCAAGATAATACATGTCTTAAACCTCCGAATTATCAATAAACAACGAGTTTTTACCCGGCTAATATTGTTGTTAATGCTTTTTATTGTAACACAGCTAAAACAGAATAGGTATAGGTTGACGTATACCTCACTAGGGTATATGATGGTGTTGAAAGCTACACGAACGGGGGTTATAAAATGACCGAAAATGATAAAGCGCACCATTCAGAACAAATCAAATCCAACTTGAAAGCACGACTCAATCGAATTGAAGGACAAGTCAGAGCAATTAACCGAATGATTGAAGAGGATGTATATTGTGATGATGTACTCACACAAATCCGTGCAACACGTTCAGCTTTGAACAGTGTGGCAGTACGATTGCTTGATCATCACATGAAAGGTTGTATCATGCATAAAGTTGAGGATGGTCACGCTGAAGAAGCGATGGAAGAATTGCTTGTTACCGTTCAAAAATTGATTAAAGATTAAAGGAGACTGTCATGCAAAATAGTGTAATTAAAATTGATGGAATGGAAACTGAAGAAGAACAGCATAAATTGCATCAACATCTTATAGAAATGACAGGTGTATCTGCAGTGCAAGTGGATATGGATTCAAATGAAGTCAGAATCAGTTATGAAACACCTGTAAATCTCAATAATCTTGAAAAAGAAATCTATGATGCAGGTTATCAAATATTAAATTAGAGGAGTGTTTATAAATGGAAGAGAAACAATTAAAAGTTGAAGGTATGAGTTGCGGACATTGTAAATCAGCGGTTGAATCAGCAGTGGGTAACATTGAAGGTGTTGATAACGTTAATGCAAGTCCGGAAAATGATACAGTAGATGTGAAATTTAACGGCGAAGCTAATGTATTATCTGAAATAGAAAAAGCAATTTATGATGCTGGATATGACGTCGTAAAATAAGTTGAATAACATAAATAGGCAAGTTCTCTATTTTAAAAAGAACTTTGCCTTTATTTTTAAAACGAAATATACCATTATAGGGTATAAGGAGTGAGGATGTTGGAAAAAGCGGAATTTAAAATTTCAGGTATGACGTGTGCCGCATGTTCTGCAAGGATAGAGCGCGTTTTAAATAGAACTGAAGGTGTTGATAGTGCCAATGTCAATTTGGTAACCGAAAAAGCAGCGGTTGATTTTAAGGGCAATGATATCGATATAAATGAAATCTTTGAAAAAGTAAAAAATTTAGGATATGAACCCATTGCGATTGAGACCGCTGAAGAAACACAAAAAAGAAAGAAAAAAGAATTAGATAAGCAAAAATACAAATTCATCATATCTCTTATTCTATCTTTACCCCTTATTTATACCATGGTGGGGCATTTTAGTTTTCTAAGTTTCTTGCCGTTACCTCATTTTATGGTGCAACCGTGGTTCCAATTCATTTTAGCGACGCCTGTTCAATTTATTCTAGGTTGGCAATTTTATAAAGGTGCTTACAGTTCACTGAGAAATAAAAGTGCCAACATGGATGTGCTTGTTGCCCTAGGTACTTCAGCAGCTTATTTTTATAGTATTTATTTAGCCATTATTCATTATGGTGAATCGCATATTCCTTTATACTTTGAGACAAGTGCTGTCTTAATTACATTAATTTTATTAGGAAAATACTTTGAAGCTAAAGCTAAAGGTCATGCGAGTGATGCAATAAATAAATTACTATCGCTGCAAGTTAAAGAAGCACGTGTTGAAAGAAATGGTGAAGCGGTAGAAGTTCCTGTTGACCAAGTTGAAAAAGGAGATATCTTGCTTGTTAAAAGCGGTGAGTATATTCCATTAGATGGTGAAATTATTGAAGGTAACACAAGTATAGATGAATCTATGCTGACTGGAGAAAGTATTCCAGTTGATAAAGAAAAAGATGATGAAGTGATTGGTGCAACGCTCAATCATGGAAACTTTATTAAAGTAAAAGTCACTCAAACAGGCGATGATTTAGTTTTAAATCAAATTATTCGTATTGTGGAAGAAGCACAAGGTGAAAAACCTAATATTCAACGATTAGCAGATAAAATTTCCGGTATTTTTGTGCCGACGGTATTAATTATCGCATTGATTGTATTTATAGTTTGGTTCAGTTTAATTACACCACTTGATTTTCAATCTAGCTTAGAGGTCTTCATTGCGGTAATAGTTATTGCTTGTCCTTGCGCATTAGGTCTTGCGACGCCGACATCAATTATGGCGGGATCTGGACGTGCAGCTGAACTCGGTGTATTATTCAAATCTTCAGAATCATTAGAGCAAACTCAAAATGTAGACACAATAGTTTTTGATAAAACAGGTACTTTAACAGAAGGGCACCCAACTGTCTATAAAGTCATTGATAATACGGATAATCAACAGTTCGGAACTTTAGTAAAAAGTATGGAACAACAATCAGAACATCCACTTTCTCAAGCAATTACTGAATACTATGCAGATACACCATCTGTTCCGGTTGAACACTATCAAACACATGCAGGTAATGGAATAAGCGGTGAAATTAACGGACAAAAAATCCAAATTGGATCTATTAGTTTTATTAAGCCTGTTTTAGATAATTGGGATAATCAAATAGAAGAAGAAATTGAAGGATTGCAAAAACAAGGTGCGACTGTTGTATTAGCAGCGATTGATAAAAAATTTGCGGGTATGATTGCTTTACGTGATGAGCCTAAAGAAACTGCTAAAAACCTTATCCATCAATTACGTGATGAATATGACATTATTATGCTGAGCGGCGACACTCAAACGACAGCTGAATCGATTGCTTTTGAATTAGGTATTGAACATGTAATCGCTGGCGTTAAACCAGATGATAAAGCAAACCAAATTGGACGTCTGCAAGATGAAGGCAAGAATGTCATGATGGTAGGCGATGGTATTAATGATGCACCTGCATTAGCTAAAAGTAATATTGGTTTAGCAATGGGCACTGGTTCTGATATCGCAATCGAAGCGGGCGATATTATGATTGTCGGCGGAGATATCCAAAAAGTAGATATTGCGCTTGATATGAGTAAGAAAACATTGAAAAATATCAAAGAAAATCTGTTCTTCGCATTTTGTTATAATGCAATAGGCATCCCAGTAGCAGCGTTCGGTTTATTAGCGCCATGGATAGCCGGAACAGCGATGGCTTTCAGTTCAGTTTCTGTAGTGCTCAATGCTTTGCGACTTCAAAAAGTTAAATACCAGAAAAATTTACAAAAATAATGTAGTAAATGAATATATTTTAGGGTAGAATGAAAGTAACTTATATATAAGTAATTCGAAGATGGGGTGAACATAATGAATAAAAGTACAGATAAATTACGTAATGTCGTTCAATTATTGTCTTCGCTCGGTGTCAATATTAAGAAAACTAAATCACGCTTAGAGATTATGCACACGTTACCCAATACATCCGTAGCAACACCAAAATTAAAATAATTTTATTTTAAATTGAAAACAGGTTATCAGAAAACATTCTAAAGAATGTTTCGCTCTGATAACCTGTTTTTTTAATTTTTACTTGGATTAGCTGATTTTGATCGTAACAGATCAGGTTGATAAGGTGTAGGCTGATGGTAATAGATAGATAACACAATACCAATACCAACCATTAAACTCCAAAGCGAGCTTCCTCCGTAACTGATGAATGGAAGCGGGATACCAGTAATAGGAAGTAACTGTATGGTCATACCCATATTTTGTACGGCATGGAACAAAATTAATGATACAAAGCCGATAATATATGTTTTATTGTAAATACTGTCTGTTTTACTTGCTAATCTTACAAGATGGAAAAGTAAAACTAAGAAGACAATAATAACAGCAACTGCTCCTATAAAACCGAACTCTTCTCCGATGACAGAGAAAATAAAGTCGGTATGGTTTTCTGGTATATACACTTCACCGTGATTTAAACCTTTACCGAATAATTGACCTGAACCAATTGCTTTTAATGATTCAGTCAGGTGGTAACCATCACCAGAACTATATGCATACGGATCAAGCCATGACGCAATACGACCTAACTGATACGTTTTGATGCCGAAGCCGCTTTCTATCAAGGAAGGCTTATATATAATGGAAAGAATAAAGAACCCGCCTACAAACATGATTGTAAGAAAAATAGGTGCTAAAATTTTCCAAGTAATACCACTGACGATTAAAACGCCGACGATAATCGCGAGACAAACCAAAGTAGTTCCTAAGTCATTTTGCAATAGTATGAGTACCATTGGTAAAGCAGAGACTAAAATAATTTTCATAAAGAGTTTGAAATCAGATTCTAATGACTTATTAAACGTGTATTTATTATGTCTCGATACAATTTTGGCTAAAGCTAAAATCAAGATGATTTTCATGAATTCAGAAGGTTGGATGCTGATTGGTCCGAAACTATACCAACTTTTCGCGCCGTTTATAATCGGTGTGATAGGTGTTTCTGGTAAAACCAGCAATCCTATTAATAGGATACAAATGATGAAATACAATGTATAAGTGTATTTCATGATACGTTTAGGTGAAATTAACATAATTGCAAAGGCAATAATGCCACCAAGTATGTAATATAAAATTTGACGGATACTGAAGTTAGAACTATATTGACCGCCACCCATAGCAGATTGAATAAACAATACACTGATAGCAGCCATAACAATTAAAATGCCGATCAGTACCCAATCGATACGCCGCAGCCATGATTTGCTGGGCTTTTGACGTGTTGCTTTCATTGGTAAGTTCCCCTTTTAAATTGCTATTTCTTTTTTCTTAAGTATATACCTTTATTTAAAAAGATAGAATCATCGTTGTTAATAATTTAAAAAATCATTATAACTCAAACTATAGCATATTTGCGATTTAAGCTGTACCTATATATAGTCTATCGGTTATTAAAAATTTGTGAATTCAAATTTACCCAGTTATCACATGCAATCTGATTTGAAATCGTGATAAAATAAAGTTTAACAATGCGTTTGGAGGAAAGAATATGGCTAAAGAAAACATATGCATCATTTATGGTGGAAAAAGCGCAGAACACGATGTATCCATTTTAACTGCGCAAAATGTATTAAATGCAATCAATAAAGATGACTATCAAGTCGATATCATTTATATCACAAATGATGGAGCTTGGAAGAAAAAAGATGACATTACTGAAAATGTGGAAGATGTAGATAGTTTACGTCTAGAGGAAGTTGAAGAAGGTGAAATTTCTAACTTGCTCACTAACAGCAGTTCAGGTCAGCCATATGCAGCAGTATTCCCATTGCTACACGGTCCAAATGGAGAAGACGGTACAATTCAAGGTTTATTCGAAGTATTAGATTTACCATATGTAGGAAATGGTGTACTCGCCGCTTCTAGTACAATGGACAAATTAGTGATGAAACAATTATTTGCTCATAGAGGATTACCGCAACTTCCTTATGTCAGCTTCTTAAGAAGTGAATATGAAAAATATCAAAGCAATATTTTAAAATTGGTTAAAGACAAACTTGAATTCCCAGTGTTCGTAAAACCAGCTAACTTAGGCTCAAGTGTCGGAATCAGCAAATGTAATAACGAAGAGGAATTAAAATCTGGTATTGAAGAAGCGTTCCAATTCGACAGAAAATTAGTGATTGAGCAAGGTATTGAAGCACGAGAAATCGAAGTCGCTGTTTTAGGTAATGACTATCCAGAAACAACACAACCAGGAGAAGTGGTTAAAGATGTCGCTTTCTATGACTATAAATCTAAATACTTAGATGGAAAAGTACAATTATCAATTCCAGCAGAGTTAGATTCTGAAGTTCAAACAACTTTACGCAACATGGCTGCTGAAGCATTTAAAGCAACAGATTGTTCAGGACTTTTACGTGCAGACTTCTTTGTGACAGAAGATAACCAAATCTTTATCAATGAAACGAATGCAATGCCAGGATTTACACAATACAGCATGTATCCAAGTTTATGGGAAAACATGGGCTTATCTTATGCAGACTTGATTACAAAATTAATTGAACTTGCTAAAGAAAAACATGTTGAAAAACAAAAGAATAAATACAAAATTGATTAAGGTAGTGCTTTTATGATTGATGTAACTTTAAAACAAATTAAAGAATGGATTCCCTGTGAAATTGACGATCAATATTTACAACATAAAATACACGGTGTATCAATCGACTCTAGAAATATAGACGAAAACAACTTGTTTGTTCCGTTCAAAGGTGAAAATACAGATGGCCATCGATTTGTTGAACAAGCTTTAGAAGATGGCGCAGGTGCAGCATTTTATCAAAATGATGCTAAACCTGATCATGAGATAGAGGGACCTATTATTTGGGTCGATGATACATTATTGGCTTTGCAGGAATTAGCCAAAGCATACTTAAAGCATGTTAATCCAAAGGTCATTGCAGTGACAGGATCGAATGGTAAAACAACAACTAAAGATATGATTGAAAGTGTGTTGAAACCAGCTTTCAAAGTGAAAAAAACACAAGGAAATTATAATAATGAAATTGGTATGCCGCTTACCATTTTACAACTGGATGAAGATACAGAAATCTCTATTTTAGAGATGGGAATGTCTGGTTTCCACGAAATTGAATTACTTTCAGAAATTGCACATCCTGATATTGCAGTGATTACTAATATCGGTGAATCACATATGCAAGATTTAGGTTCAAGAGAAGGTATTGCACGCGCTAAATTTGAAATTGTGTCAGGTTTAAAACCAGGCGGCGTCTTTATTTATGATGGTGATGAACCTTTATTAAAACCGCATGTTGATACTTTGAAAGATACAGAAGCTATTAGTATCGGACTCGCACAAGATAACAGTGTTGTATGCAGCGTTGAACAACACGATGCGATGGGCATAGCTTTTACCTTAAATACAAACGAACATTACCAAATACCGATTTTAGGTACACATAATATGCGTAATGCTGCTATCGCGATTTCAATTGGAAAAATACTTGGTCTTTCTTATGAAGAAATTCAAGAAAATATTTCAAAAGTAAAATTGACAGGTATGCGTATGGAATTACATCGTACGGATTCAAATATCTCAGTTATTAATGATGCTTATAATGCAAGTCCTACGAGTATGAAAGCTGCAATTGATACTTTAGCGGCAATGGATGGACGTAAAATCCTGATTTTAGCGGATGTTTTAGAATTAGGTGAAAATAGTGCTGAAATGCATGCTTCAGTTGGTGATTATTTACAAGACAAAGGCATTAACCTTTTATTAACATTCGGTGATGAAGCGGTTCATATTTATGAAAATGGTAAAGCTAACGTCGATGAAGCGCACCACTTCAATCATAAAAATGAATTGATTGAATTCATTACACAACATGCACAAGCAGAAGATGAAATTTTAATTAAAGGGTCTCGGGGTATGAAATTAGAAGAGGTCTCAGATGCTTTAATTCACAACAATTAAAAAAATTATAAATATAAGTTAGTAAGATGATAATAGCTTTAACTACAGTAATTCATATCATTTTACTAACTTTTTTATATTAACATTGAAAATTGCTTCGTTGCTATAATAGGCGCTAGGTGGTATTATATAGAAGTTGATGAAAATTAAAGACAAGGTGGGGGCGGGTGCTCGTCGTTATTAGAGTTCTTATGAAAATAACGAAAATATTTGAAATTTGACCGCTCATTTTTTATCATTTTTTAGATAAAAGGTAAGCTTATAGATGACGTATATCGACCGAATTGAAGAGCACACGATCATCAAAGTCGTCTCGACCATATATAAAGGAGAATTAATTTGCAAAAATTTAAAGATTTAGGTGTTTCAGATAAAACTGCAGAAACACTTGGTAATATGGGTTTTGAAGAACCGACTCCAATCCAAACAGATAGTATCCCTTACGCTTTACACGGATTAGATATCTTAGGACAAGCGCAAACAGGTACTGGTAAAACAGGGGCATTCGGTATCCCATTAATAGAAAAAGTAGTAGATAAAGAAGGCGTACAAGCGTTAATTTTAGCTCCGACTCGTGAATTGGCAATGCAAGTTGCAGAACAATTAAGAGCATTCAGTCGTGGACAACGTGTCCAAGTTGCGACAGTATTCGGTGGTATGCCGATTGGACGTCAAATTAAAGCATTGAAAAAAGGTCCGCAAATTGTTGTAGGTACACCAGGTCGTGTGATTGACCATTTAAATCGTCGTACTTTGAAAACTGACGATATTAAAACATTGATCATTGATGAAGCGGATGAAATGATGAACATGGGATTCATTGATGATATGAGATTTATTATGGATCACTTACCATCTGAAGACAGACAAACAATGTTGTTCTCGGCAACTATGCCGAAAGCAATTCAAACACTTGTTCAACAATTTATGAAATCACCAAAAATTGTTAAAACAATGAATAACGAAATGTCAGATCCTCAAATTGATGAGTATTATACAATTGTAAAAGAATTAGAGAAATTTGAAACATTTACTAATTTCTTAGATGTACATCAACCTGAATTGGCGATTGTATTCGGTCGTACAAAACGTCGTGTAGATGAGTTGACTAGTGCGTTAATTTCTAAAGGTTATAAAGCAGAAGGCTTGCATGGTGATATCACTCAAGCAAAACGTTTAGAAGTATTGAAAAAATTCAAAAATGATCAAATCGACATTTTAGTTGCAACAGATGTTGCTGCACGTGGATTAGACATTTCAGGTGTCAGCCATGTATACAATTTCGATATTCCTCAAGATACTGAAAGTTACACACACCGTATTGGTCGTACAGGTCGTGCTGGTAAAAAAGGTATCGCTGTTACATTTGTGAATCCGATTGAAATGGATTATATCCGTCAAATCGAACAAACAAATGACCGTCGCATGAGAGCTTTACGTCCGCCGCATCGTAAAGAAGTTTTACGTGCACGTGAAAATGACATTAAAGAAAAAGTTGAAAAATGGATGTCTCAAGAACATTCAGAACGTTTACAAGATATTTCTTCTCAATTGTTAAATGAATATAATGATGTAGAACTTGTATCAGCTTTATTACAAGAATTAGTTGAAGCTAATGATGAAGTAGAAGTACAATTAACATTTGAAAAACCGCTTGCGCGTAAAGGTGGCCGTCATAACTCAAAAGGACCACGTAGAAGCGGCAAACCTAATAAACGTTCAAATAATAAATTTGATAATAAAAACCGTCGCGGTAAAGGTAATAAAGGCGGTAAAAACAACGGTGGCAAGAAATTTAAAAACGATAAAAAAGATCATAAAAAACCAATTAAAGGACGTACATTTGCAGACATGCAAAAATAGTTGGTTGGTTATATAAATGATGAAAAGCATTGATTCGAAACTATCGAATCAGTGCTTTTTTGTTTTAAAAACAAAATTATAAAATTCTCCAAAT